>CAXGZX010000099.1:0-5515 GCA_964014545.1 uncultured Candidatus Poseidoniales archaeon
GCAGTTTGTATGGCAATTTCAGCCAAGGTTGGACTATCAGGATATACATTGACAGTTGCATCAGCGAGAAATATTGTTCTGCCGTTCACGTTAACCATGTAGCATCCAATAACGCAGTGAGCCGAAGAATCTGAACCGATAACTTCGATAGTTGGCCGTAATACGTCGGCATAATTTCTGCTTACTCCGCCAACAAACCCATCTGCATCGCCCGAAGCAACCATTTGGCTAGCGAAGTAAGGACGGCTCTTGAGTAATCGTTCGGCGTCTTCCAACGTCATCCCCTTACGCATGCGTCGTTTGAACAAAGCCGGTGCGTAGAGGTTTTTTCTTCGGTCGTCATATCGTGGGTCAAATACTTCATAATCAAACTCTAGACCAAGTTCCTCAACCATAGAATCTATTCTTTCTTTTGAACCCAATAAGATTGGTTGACAAATTCTTTGTTCAGTTAATTGTGCTGATGCCTTTAGCACCTTTTCATTATCACCTTCGGGAAATACAATTCGCTTACCGCGTCCTCTAACTTGATTGATCATATGGCGCATTATAGAATAAGATAAACCAAGGCGACTTTCTAATTCTTCACGATACTGAGTTATTGAGAACTCATCCTTACTGACTTGAGTAATTCCTTCATCCACTGCTGCTTGGGCTACTGCTGATGCTTCCCAAATTAGAACTCGGCGATCAAACGGCTTTGGAATGATGTATTCTGGACCAAATTGCATCGTTGCTCCATCATATGCCTCAGAGATATAATCGGGTACTGGTTGCCTCGCTAATTCGGCTAGGGCTTTTGTAGCAGCCATCTTCATGTTTTGCGTGATGTCTGTGGCGCGCACATCTAAGGCTCCTCGGAAAATATAAGGGAAACCTAGTACATTGTTTACTTGATTTGGATAATCTGATCGCCCGGTAGCAATTATTGCATCGGTTCTTACCTCCATTACTTCTTCTGGCGTTATTTCAGGAGTTGGATTGGCAAGGGCGAAAATAATTGGTTTTACCGCCATACTAGCGACCATTTCTTTGGTCACCAAGCCACCTTTAGATAACCCAAGAAGAACATCTGCTCCGCTCAATGCTGCCGCAAGGTCTCCGTCCGGTATGTCATGAGCAAAATCGGCTTTGTATTGATTTAACTCGCCTGCAGATAAGCGTTGTTTAGTTAGAATTCCTTTACTATCAACCATTTTGATATTTTTTCTACTTACTCCTAAAGCAACATAATGAGTGGCACATGCGATGGCTGATGCTCCAGCGCCTAACACAACAACCGTGATGTCTGATAATTTCTTATTTTGTAATTCTGCAGCATTAATCAAGGCTGCACCAGAAATTATTGCCGTTCCGTGTTGATCATCATGCATAACCGGGATATCTGTTTCAGCAGCTATACGCCGTTCAATCTCAAAGCATTCTGGTGCTTTGATGTCTTCTAAGTTGATTCCCCCGAACGTTTTGGATATGTTTACCACTGTTTCTATGAATGATTCTGGGTCTTCTGTATCAACTTCAATATCAAATACGTCAATATCTGCAAACGTTTTGAGCAGTAATCCCTTACCTTCCATAACCGGTTTGCTAGCCAGAGGGCCGATATTCCCCAAACCGAGCACTGCGGTACCGTTAGAAATTACTGCCACTAAATTAGCCTTTGAGGTATACTTGTAAGCAGTTTCAGGCTTTTTTGCAATCTCCAAACAAGGATAAGCAACTCCTGGTGAATATGCGAGGCTTAATTCGTGCGCAGTAGAGTGGGGTTTTGTGGGTACAACTTTGATTTTACCATGCGGCTTAGCTTCGTGATAATCAAGCGCTTCTTTCTTGAGTTGTTGCTCTTTTCGCTCGTCCAATGAAACACTTCCAAGCCTACGAAGTTGCATACGATGTTTGATTGTTTGGGGAAGTATAGCCCTTAACAACTCGATTTATACAGCATTACTGGTTTATTCAGCGGTTTTGATGAGATTTTTGAACACGAATTAGGGCCGCGTTCAAATAGTGTAAGATGCGCCAATAAACCAATGAACGGCAAGTTTCACGTGGCATCTCCGGTTAGTGGAGCGAAAAAGGCTTTGCTACTCACATTGTTGATGGTGATAACCTCGCTTTCACCGTTACTGTCGGTAAACCCAGTTTCAGCGCACGAAAATGGCAACGCTACTGTTTGGGAAAAGCAAGGCAGTAATGACACTGGGTGGGTACAACTCGATGCTGTTGGCGCAGACCCAGCTATTGGAATGTCAGCTAATGCAAACTGGGGGCTTGAATTTGCCCCAGGAGCCCTGTTGTCGAATGTGACTATGGAAGTTAGAGTAAATGGCAGCGATGGGATGATTATCGAAGAGCCGGTGATTACAGCCAGTGATGTTGGAATCAACTTGTTTGATTGGAGTGGCCTTGGAATGCTAGGCTCAAGTGATTCTTTTACTGGGCCGAACCCTCATTCAGGAAGATTATCGCCAAATAGTGATGCAGGTGCTTATTGGACGCTCCCCGCTGGTGCAGAAATCAATGACTTAGTTATCGAGGCTTTAGCTCCTATCGACCCTGCAGTAACTTTTGAACCTGTAGACATTGATATTGCAGATTATGTCATCCATTTCATAGACGGTAGGATGTATTTGGCAATTGATAATTCGCTGCTGATTATCGATTACAATAACCAACCAAAGATTATCGATATCATTGAGTTCGATGACGCTGAAAAAATTGTAGATTTAGAAATTGATTATACTAATCTCGTGCTACACGTACTTACAAGTGACGATTATTTCCATGCACTTTCCCTTGTTGATACATCTATTTTAACGCCGTTGCCTGAGACTGTATTTGACCTAGATACAATTGAATTCGTCCAATTTGACCAATTCATAATCGCCAGCGATGGAACCCCTTATGCGGCAAATTCTGATAGAATCGCCGTTTTTGATGGCAATGATTGGAATAATGTGTTAATTAAAAGTTCAGTTGGCCAAGCACTAGATATTGTTGAGGTGGGAGATATCCTTTACTTCTCTTTTGAAAATGGCGGCGTACTCAGATGGGATTTGACAACAAATACGGAATTATCTGCTTGGTCAAGTGCTAACAATCTTCATTCTGATTCTGTTACTTCTTTCCACCTTTCGGGCAACCAGTTGCTTTTGACCTCAGAAGATGCTGGTCTAGCACGTTACGACTGGAATACTGGTTTCTGGCTATCTACTTGGAATGATGGCAACTGGTTAACCTCAAACAGTGTTGCAGATATTGCACTTTCAAATAATCTTTTAATGATCTTAAACGGAGGTGCAGTCCAGACATATAACACCGCCAATGGAGTATTTTTACAAACCTATGATTTGGCTGATTACGGATTGATTGATGATGGTCGTAAGCTATTGACATGGCCAAATATAGGCGTACGCTCCCCATCCAGCGAGATTGTACTAATCAGTGACGGTGGCGGAGATTTGGCAATTCTTGATGCTGCTGCAACCCCAATATACCAAGGCAATATGCTGCTTGCAAGCAGCCCTACATCAGCAGACATGGATGATGTTGTAGAATTAGATGGCGTGCTTTTTGTTGCTGCCGACGGAATCATGAATAGGTTTGATACCGCTGCTTCAAGATGGTTAACTCCTAAATTAATTGGCGATGATGTCAACGACCTAATTACCGATGGCGTTCATATTTACATTGCTGGGGAGAGTACCGGAGCACACAAAATGCTTAGCAATGGAACCATTGTACAGACATGGTCCAGTAGTGACGGATTGTTTAGTGACAATGTGAATCGTCTAGCAATTTCTGGTAACAATCTACTTTCGGTTAACTCGGATTCGGCAATTTCAATAATCGAGATGACTAGCAACTCAATAACCTCTTATGATGAAAATTCCGGATTGGCATCTTCGCTTATTGGCGACATTGCTACCTTTGGCAACATGGCTTACATTGCCACATCCGATATTGGTCTTGCGCGTTTGGATATGACTAACCAAACATTCCTCGCTCCTTGGGGCTCAACTGGAGTAAACAATGCGAACAATGTCCCACTAGCAGTGTTTGATGATATCCTCCACATGGGGCTACCGGGCTATGGCGTAGTTCGAAAAGATTTGACAAACGGGGAAATTCTTTTGCCGTTGGTTGAAAATTCTGATATTAACGGCATCGAAATTTTGCCAAACGACAACATATATGCTTTGATTTCAGACGGCGCAGCGCTTTACATCGGTGCAGATGATGGTGCAGTAAAATGGGATGGAGTACAATCTGTAGATTTCGCTGGAAGAGGACAAAGTTGGGTGACTCAGCCAGATCAATTCTTTGACTTTGCACTACTTGGCAATGATATCTATGTTGGCACAGACCGCGGTGTTTGTAAATACCCAACTGCAACTTTGGTGGTTGATGATTGTCAAAATGTGTATGACGGTATGCCCGATTGGGCCACATATTCAGTGGGCACGGATGGCTCACAGATTTACGGTGGGACCAATGATGGCGTTGGTATTCTAACTGCTAACCCCTTTGAAGTAGTAGATACATGGGAAGCTAGTGAAGATACTGACAATGCACCTGTTGAGGTTATTGGCGATATTGCCTATGTTGGATTAAACGGTGTAGGGATTGCAAGATATGAAATCTCGACCAATTCATGGTTGCCCACATGGACAGAAGATGACGTTTTAGATGATGGAAATCAGTTTGTTACCGGATTAGTTGCAGATATCAACCAAGACCAACTATGGATTGGCGGAGAAGACGGTTTCCAGTTAATTGATGTGGTAAACGAAGTTGAGGTGTACGATATTGAAAAATCAAATTCAATTTATCTTGGTAACGGTGAGCCATATCAGATGATTGTTTACAATGATGTGATGTATTATCACCAAGGAGATGACAGCAACAGTTTCTATCGTATTGACCTTGTTAACTTTAATCAATTATCCAATGTAGATGCTGGAATCCAACTTGATGACAATAGTGGGCCGGCTTGGGGCATGGGATTGGTTGATGATGTCATAATGACTGGTGTAGCTTCAAATGGTGGCTTCCCTGACTATTATGATGGCCGTGGCGGCATCGCTCAGTGGAACATCAGTGATGATGACTGGGGCGAAGACATCGAACCAACTGGTCAAGTTGACCGGGTAACTGCCTACGAAACCACCACTGGAGAGATGTGGGTTTCTTGGGGAGAATTGAAACTTGATTTGTATGATAATTTAGGAGCCTTTGTCGGCTCTTGGAACGATGACGATGGCCTTGATTTCCCGATTAGAGAAATTATCGAATATGATGGTGAAACTTTGTTCGCCACCGAATCTGGGGTAGCGCGATATGACGCAAATAATGGCGGATGGCTGTCCACTTGGGAAGAAAATAATGGCTTGCCAAACAACGCTGGAGAGGAAATCTACGAATTGTGGACTAACGGTGTTGATCTTGTAGTCGGTGGCGGCGATGGTTCAAATTTTGGCGGATTCCAAGGTGGGGCAATTTCTCACTGGGATGG
>CAXGZX010000100.1:0-5417 GCA_964014545.1 uncultured Candidatus Poseidoniales archaeon
TATTACAAGCAGATTATGTAAACTTCTATGCTCCTGCAACCGTTAATCCATATGTTGCACTTGCAGCTCGAGGCCCTTGGATAATATCATCCCACGGCGCAGTAATTCATGACAACGGCGGCTATGGTATGTTAGGCGCAGGACATGGTCCATCATCAGTAATTAACGCAATGTCACAAAATTGGGTAATGGCCAATGTAATGACTCCGTCATTTAGCCATAGTAGGTTAGCAGAATCATTGAAAGCAGAGTTGGGCCACACTAGAGGACATTGTCCGTTTACTAAATTTATCTGCATGAATAGCGGTTCTGAATCCATGACAGTAGCGTTAAGGATTGCTGATATCAACGCTAACAACCATACTGGACCAGGTGGAAAGTACGAAGGTTATCCTATCAAAATGGTGTCTGTAGAAAGAAGTTTTCATGGCCGTACAGACAGACCAGCCCAAATTTCCCACTCGTGTAAAAATGGCTACGATAAGAATCTTGCAACATTTCAAAACAGAGATAATCTAATTCTGGTTCCAGCAAACGACCCTGATGCTCTTGAAGCAATATTTCAACGTTCAATTGATGAGAAATTCTTCATTGAATTGGTGGCAATCGAACCAATCCAAGGAGAGGGGAATCCAGGATTGTGTGTTTCACGTGAGTTTTATGATGCAGCTAGAAGACTAACTAACCAACATGACTCAATGTTACTAGTAGACTCAATACAAGCTGGTATTAGGGGTCAAGGTTGTTTGTCAGTAATCGATTATGATGGATTCCAAGATGCTGAGGTTCCTGACCTAGAAACTTGGTCCAAGGCCATTAATGCCGGTCAGTACCCACTCTCAGTTTTGGGAATGAATGAAAGATCAGCCTCTATGTATGTAGTTGGTATTTATGGAAATACCATGACTACTAACCCTAGAGCGCTAGAAACAGCCGTTGCAGTATTAGAACAAATCACTCCAGAACTACGCCAAAACATAAAAGATAGAGGTCAAGAATTCGTCGATAAATTAAATTTGCTGGCAGATGAATTGCCAGGTACTATAACCAAGGTACAAGGTACTGGATTATTACTAAGTGCTGAATTAGAACCAAGTAAATTCCCAGTAGTAGGCTTTGATGCTGTTGAACCATGGTGCAGAAGAAGAGGTCTAGGTGTCATACACGGTGGCCACAATGCTTTGAGATTTACACCTCACTTCAGAATCACCTCAGAAGAAATCGATTTAATTATTGAGATCGTCAGAGATGCTCTTGTTGCTTTCTCATGACAAGGTTGTCACTATATCTTCTCGCTTAAATTGCCTTGCCGCATATAGCGCCGCTAATGCCGCATAGAATACTGATGTTAAAGACCAAATTAGCACGTGTTCAATAATAACCCTATCCAATAATAACTCCCTTAGTGCCAGTAATACATTGATTACTGGAATCGAAAACCAAAACGATTCTATTCCATCTAAGTTAATCACTTGAGTAAATAGTGCTGGGAATATGATCAAAATTATTGCCGGGCCAAGTATAGAGCCAGCTTCTTTTACGCTGTGAGAACGCATTGCTAAGGCTAGTTCAAGAGCAACAACCATTATTGCGAAAAGCATTATTGAAACAATAATTAGTATAATTGCTGGGGTAGACAAATCTGGTATTCCGATAAAGTCCGAAGTAGCTAGATAACCAATAGCGAATAATAGACCCACAATCTGTAGCATTACACCAACTCCAGTGATTGATGCAACACCCAGCCACTTGCCCATTAACAATTCATTACGCGTACATGGAAGCCCAAGTAAAGCCTCTAGAGTGCCACGCTCTCTTTCACCAGCCGTCATATCTATGGATGGTTGGATGGCGCTAGAAAATGTCCATATGGCTAAAACTAAGGGGATAAATAGTGACAAAATCAATCCGGCTTGTTCCCCCTCTGTAGCTACATCAGATTTTGAGATATCTCCGTCATATCTCAATGGGTCTAAAGTAGAATCAACATCCAATCCTCCTTCAACTATCTTTACTTCGGTAAGGTTTGCCTCCCAATTAATCAATGATTCAATAATTCGACTTCTAGCTTCAGTTGAACCCTCTGAAGTTGATAGATATATTATCGAGTAATACCAAATTTCCCCGGTCTGATTGAGTCTTAGCACAGCATCAAGCTCCATGTTTCTAACACGATCAAAATCATCACCAGGAATGGATAATGATTCATTAAAAGTTATATTTCGAAAGGTGATTTCTGTTGTTGAATAATTGAATTGTTCAATTAATTGTTCTGGAAATTGTTCACCCTGGACTTCAATTTCAATTATCCGGGAATCCAATTCTGCTGCTTCTGATTCTAATAATATTGGGAACACAATAAATAACACCGGAAACATCAAAATTGGAATAATGATTATGGCCACTATGGTTCTCCAATCTCTAACAAATTCGATAACTTCCTTTTTTGCTATCGTTTTTACTCTGTGAAAGGAATTACTCATCTTCCCCAACTCCTTGCAACTTAATACCTGAAGGCAGTTTAGGCTTGAATAATTTATTCCAAAGCTTGCCCAATGAGCCATCTGATTTTTTGTCTTCAAATCTCATTCGTGCCTTTTCTTGTGTCAAGTGAACGTAAGCCTCCTCTAATGAAGAACAATCAGTTGTAGACATTAACTCATCAGGCGAACCATCTGCCTTAATAACGCCATTATGAATTATAATTATTCTATCACAAACTTGCTGGGCCTCATACAATTGGTGAGTTGAATATATAACTGTGCCACCTTCATTACGGACTTGTTTTACCAATGACCTGACAGTACGTGCACTGGTTATGTCCAATCCCGCTGTTGGTTCATCTAGTAGGAGGACTCTTGGCCCGTGAGCTAATGCGCGCAATAGCGCAGTTTTTTGTCTCATCCCGCGAGAAAACCCCCGAGTATATCTTGATAAATTATCTTCCATTTCCAAGCTCTCAGCGAATTTAAGCGTTCTTTTCCATGAGATATCATCCGACACCCCGTATAGTCTACTGTGATATCTGATATTCTCCCAGGCAGTCAATCGTGAGTATAAACCCGTAGACTCTGGTACAACACCTAACGTATTTCTCATATTGTGAACTTGATTGCCATCCGCTAGAGTGACTGAACCTTTAGATGGCCGATATACCCCCGACATCAGACGTAGTAGCGTAGTTTTACCTGCACCATTGCTGCCAACTAGGCCAACAATTTCACCAGAATTAATCTCTAGCGATACACCATCAAGTGCGATAACATCACCAAAGTTTTTGAAAACATTGGATACCGTCAATAGAGATTCAAGTGGCATACTGCTCAACTAGCCCTTCCAGACTCAATCGCTAGATTTAACCCAGGGTATTTTGTTTCTAGTTTCCTTGCCCTTGCCAATTGTTGTTTAATTTGGGAAAAAATTTCAGTTTGAGAAACACCCATGTCGATTAAATTGGCAATCATCTCGAATGCACCTTGAATTGAACCAGCATCTAAAAACGCATCGTTGGTAATTTTCCCGTTATATTTTAGAGATTCCAATCTCTTGCTGATAAACTCTGCTTCGGATTTCAATCTTGGTCCATCAATGTGGGAAAGGGCCATTAGTTGGTCAACACAGGTTCGCATGGTTTTCAATTTACTATGAAAGATTATGATAATTGCGTTAATTCTACTGAGATAACTCGACTAAAACTCCCCCAGTCGACTTAGGGTGAACAAAAGCAATTAAGCAACCTTTAGAACCTTTTCTTGGCACTCTATCAATCATGGTGATGCCGGAATTTTCTAGATGAGCAATCATAGAATATATGTCATCAACTTGAAAACATATTTGTTGAATGCCAATACCTCGCCGATCAATAAACTTGCCAATCGGTGTATCCTTTCCGGTTGGATATAGTAATTCAATCATCGCTGGTTTTTGGTGTTCTTCCGTAGAGATGGGTATAAATCTGGTAACTACTCCTTGATCTTCTACAAGTTCATCTTCTAACTCTGGAATCATACCTAATAATTTCCAGAAATGTTGACCTTCTTCTAAATCATTTACTGCAATACCAATGTGGTCTAATCTAATTTTAACCATACTATCACCTAAAAGCCACTAGGGGCCATCCACGTTCCAAACTCATCTTTCATTGCATTCATTATTTCACCTAAAGTACAGTTGTTTCTAACAGCATTGATTATGATTGGAAATAAATTAGTTTTGTTAATTGCCGCAGATTTGATTTCATTAAGTGAAAATAGAACCTTATCTTGGTCACGATTAGTCCTCCATTCAGCTAATTTTGCTGTTTGTATATCTCCTAAATTACCAGCCAGGTTCAATGCCGAGATTGGTGGCTCATTATCCATTTTAGCATAATTCACACCAACAATCTTTCTTTTGCCAGATTCAACATCTTGCAAGTGAGAATATGCTGAATTATGAATTTGTCTTTGTTGCCAACCATCCTTGATTGCAGACATTGCTCCACCCATGCTATCTATTTGTTTTATCAAATCCATTGCTGATTCATATATTTTGTTTGTTAAATCCTCGACATAATAAGAGCCCCCTAGCGGGTCGACCACATCTGCAGCACCGCTTTCTTCAGCAATTATTTGTTGTGTCCTCAAAGCAATAGTCGCGCTTTCTTCTGTCGGCAGACCAATTGCTTCATCATACGAGTTAGTGTGTAGGCTTTGAGTACCACCACATACGGCTGCTAGCGCTTGTATAGTTACACGTGAAATATTGTTAAGCGGCTGTTGTGCAGTTAAACTAACACCAGCAACTTGGGTATGAAATCTTAACATTTTTGATTTAGGGTTATTTGGGGAATATCTTGCTTCTACTAAATCATGCCATAATCTTCTAGCAGCTCTAAATTTGGCTGCTTCTTCAAAGAAATCATTATGGCAATTAAAAAAGAATGACAATCTAGGACCAAAGTCATCTATATCCAGGCCCTGCTTCAATGCTGAATCAATATAATTTAATGCGCTGGATAAAGTGAATGCTACTTCTTGAACAGCGGTGCAACCTGCTTCTCTTATATGGTATCCAGAGATTGATATTGTATTCCATAGAGGCACTTCTTTAGCACAGTAAGAGAATATATCGGTGATTAAACGCATACTTTCTTCAGGTGGAAAAACATATGTCCCTCTTGCCATATATTCCTTGAGAATATCATTTTGTATCGTCCCTCTAACTTGATTAGATCCGACGCCCTGTTCCTCTGCCACGATGATATACATTGCTAGCAAAATTATTGCTGGAGCATTGATTGTCATAGACGTACTTACCTTGTCCAAGGGAATGCCAGAAAATAATTCTCGCATGTCATCTAATGTTGATATTGAAACACCAACCTTACCAACTTCACCCAATGACAATTCATCATCTGCATCGAGCCCTAACTGTGT
>CAXGZX010000101.1:0-5397 GCA_964014545.1 uncultured Candidatus Poseidoniales archaeon
TGCGGACAATGGGAATTCCAAGTTTTTGCTAAAGGCGCAAAACGCGCCGGCGATGAATTATGGGTCTCCCGTTATCTATTAGACCGCTTAACAGAAAGTTATGGTTACTATATTGAATACCACCCTAAACCAGTCAAGGGCGATTGGAATGGTTCAGGAATGCACGCAAATTTCTCCAACGGAGCTATGCGTGATGTCGGTGGTAAGGAATTATTCGATACTATTTGCGAGGCCTTTGGTAAGAATATCAAGAAGCACATGGATGTTTATGGCGCCCACAACGAAGAGCGTTTGACAGGATTGCATGAAACACAATCTATCGACCAATTTTCATATGGAGTTTCAGACAGAGGGGCTTCGATTAGAGTTCCGGCATCTGTGCCAACCGATGGTTGGGTTGGCCGACTTGAAGACCGCCGCCCAGCATCAAATGGCGATCCATACAAGATTGGTGCGGTAATCATTTCCACTACCAAGTCAGCAATGTGAAATGGCTAAAACCACGGCAAACAACTAGCAATAGTTACCTGCCTTGCAGGTTTTATACACCCTCTCCCTGCGATAACTATGAGCGCGACTAAGAAAACAGCAGCATTTTTGATATTGGTTTTATTCACATTTAGCACACCAGGCTGTTTAGAAGACTTGGTAGACGAAGTTGAAATGTACCAAGGAGAAACTAGTACAGTGACCATGGAAATAGTCCACGCAGAATCTGTCGCAAATGCGACTTTGACTTACACGATTGAAATCGAATTATACCACGACGCTGCACCAAATCATGCTGATAATTTTCGCAAACATGCTCAACAAGGCAATTACGATAATGTGACATTCCACCGAATTATTGATGACTTTATGATTCAAGGTGGCGATTTTGAAAACAATGACGGTTCGGGGGGTTATGCAGTCCAATGGTATGGTTATTGTGACGGGGAAGCAATGGAACTAGCATCCGATTGTAGTACCGAGACGCTTTACACATTACCCGATGAAGCGGATAACAATCTCACCCATTTGCCTTGCATGTTGTCCATGGCCAAGACTAGCCAACCAAATACTGGTGGCTCACAATTTTTTATTATGCCTGGTGACATTACACAACACGACTGGTTAGATGGGGTCCACACAGTATTTGGCAAAGTGATATCTGGCTGCGAGCACGTTACAACCCTATCCGAAGTTGAAACAGGTCAATACGATCGACCAGTAGTGCCAGTAATCATTGTAAGCGCTACCGCCTCAGAGTAATGAGATAAGAGGCACATTCATCAACCGGCACCATGGAAAACCACTCATGGACCTGAAGACCCACATCCGAGGAATCCCCGACTTTCCAATCCCTGGGATTTTATTTTATGATATTTCGACAATATTGTCAAATCCATCTGCTCTTGAATACGCAGTAACCGCCATGGAAGAGAAAATATCTGCGTTGCAGCCAGACATTATTGCCGGTATTGAAAGCCGAGGATTTCTATTTGCCACACCTCTTGCTATGCGAATGAGCCTGCCAATGATGATGATTAGGAAGGCGGGAAAATTACCTGGTGAGGTAGTTAGCCATGAATACGAATTAGAATACGGGACTGATACAATTCAAATTCAGGCAGATGCTATCAAACCCGGACAAAAAATCGTCATAATTGACGATCTATTGGCCACCGGCGGTACTCTTTGCGCATCTGTTAGACTTTGCCAACAAGTTGGTGGCAAAGTTGTCGGCTGTGGAGTCGTCATCGAATTAGATTTCTTATCAGGTAGAGATGCTTTAGAGGCTCCTTGCATTTCCTTAGTAAATTATTAGTTTTTAGACCATTTAAGCACTTTTGAGCCTGATTGAGGCTCATTTCTTTAAAAAGGAATATAAGACCTCCTTAATTTTAGAAGTATTAACCGTTTATAGCGGGGGGGTAAAAAAAATGAGTTTTGAAAAGAATATAGCGAACTATTTCAAGTTCGAAGAAAAAGGAGCAACGCTGAATGGAGAATTAAGAGCAGGTCTAACGACGTTTCTGACCATGGCTTACATTTTGCTGGTAAATCCAGCAATGTTGGCTGTGGGCGGAATACCGTTTGACGATGCATTATTTGCCACTTCTATCGCAGCCTTTGTTGGTTGTGTAGTAATGGGATTATGGGCTAACAAACCATATGCATTAGCACCAGGCATGGGTCTAAATGCGTATTTCGTATTCTCAGTAGTAATTGGTATGGGAATTGCATGGGAAGTCGCTCTAGCAGCGGTATTTATTGAAGGTATTATTTTCCTAATTATATCTCTGCCACAAATTGGTTGGAGAACTAAGATGATTAATGCAATACCAAAGGATTTGAAAATCGCTACCGGTGCAGGTATTGGTATGTTCTTGGCCATAATCGGCCTAAGAGAGATGGGCTGGATTCAAGATGACGGAGCAACTCTAGTCAACCTTGGAGGCACAGAGTCTTGGGGTGGCACAGTAGGAGAAACTGGTCTTACTACAGTTACTGGAGGAGATTTTGCAATTTGGGCGCACGGCGGTGTAATTGCCATGGTAGCTTTGATTGCAATAACAGTCATGATGGCACGCGGAGTCAAAGGCGCGCTAATCTACGGTATCGTGGGCGCATCAATTTGGGGCTGGCTTGTTGGAGCCTATGACCCATACAACGATTTCCTTGCAGGCGGGGCCGGCTGGGGTTCAGCTGAGGCAGAAGCACCTGCATTAGGCGACATATTTGGTTTCGTTGGCTTGCCTGAAGAGAGCTTAGGTGCAGCATTTGGTGCCTTTGGCGACATCGGCGACGACTTGGCCGGATTCATGCTTGTAATGATTGCTTTCCTGTTTGTGGATATCTTTGACACAGCAGGAACACTTTATTCTGTAGGCCGCCAAGCCGGTGACCTTGACGAAGAAGGTAATCTAATTGACTCTGAAGAAGCATTCATGTCTGACGCAGCAGCAACAATTGTTGGTGCAGCAGTCGGTACCAGTACAACAACCACCTACATTGAATCAGCAGCGGGTGTTGAAGAAGGCGGAAGAACCGGTCTAACAGCAATTGTTGTTGGTGTATTGATGCTATCTGGACTATTCTTGTCTGGATTATTCCAAGCAATTCCAACTTTCGCTGCTGCTTGTGCTTTGGTAATCATCGGTGCAATGATGATGAAGCAAGCAACAGAGATTAACTGGGATGACAAGGAAATCGTTCTGCCAGCATTCTTGACTATGGTACTAATGCCGTTCACTTATTCTATTGCTGATGGTATCGCTTGGGGGGTAATCTCCTACGTACTAATCAAGATGGGTATGGGCAAGTTTGACGAGCCAGGACCAATCATGTACGGTATTGCAATCTTCATGACCATGTTCTACCTTGGTCCAGGAGATTTCTCAACCTTCGGTTGGATCTTCGACAAGGTTCTGTGAACTTAGTCGGTAGAGAATACCCAGAGGGAATGAGTTTCCCCGTCGAGGTTGGCCTCGCCAGCCTTGGCCACGAATGGAGACTTGAGTAGCGCACGCTGAATGATATGGGCTTTTACCTCACGCCCAGCATCATTCAGTGCAGCAACAATTTGCCGGATGCTAGCAGGACCGTTATCGCGTAACCAAGCGACAATCCATTCAGCTTGCTGATGGTTGCGACGCCGTTCATCACTCCAACGTCTGCCCATGGCGGCTTGTCGACAAACATCTGTTTAAACCCAAGCCGAATTACCGATATTCATGCCTGAAGGGCCAGAAATCCATCGAGCAGCCAATCGTATCGCTAAGGCGTTAGTTGGCAAGACGCTGACAGACGTCGAATTTCATTACAAAACGGTAGAAGGATCTGAACATCTCTTTGTTGACAAGGAAGTAGAATATGTCAAGGCCCGTTCAAAGGGTCTACTGATTTCAGTAGGGGATTACGTCATGTATAGCCATAATCAACTCTATGGGCGCTGGACTGTTAACCGTTCGACAACCAAACCTAGGCCAACCAACCGTTCTTTGAGGGTTTTATTTGGCAATGAAAAAAACACTGCAAGGCTTTGGTCAGCAACCGATATCGAAATTCTTGAACCGTGGGAGTTGCCAGGCCATCCATATCTTGCTAAACTAGGTCCTGATGTGGCTGATTCAGCAGTTGAATACGATGATGTATTGGCTCAAGTCTCAAATCCAAAGTTTGCTCGTAGACAATTAAGTGGGTTAATGCTAGACCAGGGCTTTCTAGCCGGAGTGGGCAATTATTTGCGTAGCGAGATATTGTTTGATGCCGGCATAAGTCCGTATCGTAAAACAGGGTCATTATCAAATAGTGAGCAAGAAGAATTGGCTAAGTCTGCCATTAACATCACCTCAACAGCATATCACGAAAAAGGCGTGACAGTCCCTCAAGAGTTATACAAAGTTCTCAGAGACAATGGCCAAACAAAACGCCAAGCTCGCCACTATGTGTTTACCAGGGATGGTTTAGAATGTCATAATTGCCAGTCATTAATCGTCCACACACGATTATCAGGTCGTCGTTTAGACTACTGTCCGATTTGTCAAAAATAGCCTCACTATGTCCATCTTGGTGCAGGAGGCAGGATTTGAACCTGCGAACCGTTACGGACTGGGACCTCATCCCAGCGCCTTTGACCAAGCTGGGCGACTCCTGCGATATGCTTCGCTAATTAAGCGGATATATCAACACATCCTCAGGGGACGGCCAACTCAATACAATGGTTTACTGCTCACTCAAGGTCAGCGCCATTCATTAGCAGAGGTAGTGCAACTACCATGCTGCAACAGACAGCTTGAATTCCGACCATCACTAAGCCAAGTGTGGCCATGATGCCACCAGCATCTTCACCTAGAACATCTTCAAATTCTGCAGCGATAACGAATGTTTGAATCAATCCGGCCAGTACAGTTATACCGACTGCGCCAAATCCATACCAAACACCAGATTTTTTGTACTGGAATAGTAATACACCAGCCCAGGCAAACAAACCGGCTGAAGCTAAACTCATTAGTGTAGTGACGTAAAACATAGTTTTGATACCGCCACCTAAGCCGTCGAGATCTGTACCGAAATTCATGAGGCTTCCTAAGATACCTAGACCACCGAGTATAATTGCGACGATACCGAAAACCTTCGGTCCACCGCTTTTATTCTGTACGATAATCACTTGTTGGCCCATGGCCCCGGCTGGGGCTACTTGGCCCATCATTTGTGCATCTTGAGGTTGCATAGTTGTGCTTTTCATTATTAGGTATATAAATGAATAACCAACAAAGAGGGGCTCTCAAGCGAAAATCAATATTCAGCGGGCATCCGGCCTCTGGCTCTTAACCATAATTCACTAACCACAATTAGGCCGTACAGCGAGGTCAACCATAGAGTGGGCCTGCCCCAATTAGAAGAAATTGTACT
>CAXGZX010000102.1:0-5159 GCA_964014545.1 uncultured Candidatus Poseidoniales archaeon
GCAGATGTTACCGCATCAACATCATTGTTAATTACCGTATTGTGAATAACATCTCCACCGACTACAGAATCCTGCATATTCAATGTTTGATTGCCTTTTGGCGGTGCAGGTATCCATTCCGAACCACTCCACATAAATTTACCATCTGGGCTGTAAACTGGTTCAGACATGTACATACTATTGGTAGGAGTGATAAAATTATTATTGAGATTAGTCTTCCGGCTTTTCTTCTAATTCTTGGGATTTTGTCGGGAATAACTTGTCTAACCATTTTGGTGACCACCAATTTGCTTTACCCATCAATCTCATGGTCGCTGGCACAACTAGCGCTCTGACAATTGTGGCATCAAGAAGAATCGCCAGCGCTAAACCAAATCCAATTTGCTTAAGGATTACCACCGAAGACAAACCGAATGCACTGAAAACTACTACCATAATTGCAGCTGCTCCGGTAATCAAGCGACCGGTTTTTTGCAGTCCATTGGCAACTGCGAGTGTATTATCTCCAGTACGCTCCCATTCTTCATGTATTCTTGAAAGCATTAGGACCTCATAATCCATCGACAAACCAAAGACAATGCAAAATAGAATAATTGGATTTGTCGTTTCTATCGGTTGAGGTGTAAAGTTCAGTAACTCTGCCCCATTGCCCCACTGGAATACAAACACCAACATACCAAATGATGCTGAAACAGATAATATATTCATTATGATTGCCTTAATTGGTATGATAACACTTCTAACTTGAATAAAAATCAGTATAATAGTGGCAATTAAAATAAACGCTAATGCAAGTGGTAGATTCTCAATTATGGCATCCAACACATCCAAGCTATATGCGGCAAATCCTGCAACCATTAGAACTCCACCCTCGCCCGTGTTTAATTCAGAGAGTAATTCTCCTCTTTCAGATCTGACATCTGATACAAAGTCCCTGCTAGTCTCTCCAGTTATGGTACCTGTCAGAGAAAATATCACAAAAGTAATATTTTCAGAAATAAACTGCTCTCTAAGATATTCCCTACTCGCAATCGTATCACTATCTAAAAATTCATCTGGAGTTTGCCAAAACTGAAGTACTTCTGATTCATTCATGTTTGCGCTAGGTAGAGCATATCCTGAAGCATTGATGACTCGATCATCGTCCAGGTAATCCTTCATCCAGTGATGCATTGTGATTAGATTATTTTCTTCAAGCGGGTCTTCTCCATCAAAGTCGATCACTATCATAGCACGATTAACCGCACCATCCGGCCATTTTTCGTCTATCAGCTCGAAGCCCATCCTAGTTTCGTCATCTGGAGGTAATGCGTCTCTTGAGGCAACAGAAAAATCAGCCTGTAAGAACGGCAATCCTGCGCCTAAAAGAATGACAAGAGTTGGAATTAGAACTGCCCATGGACGTTCCATTACGAAATTAGCGATTTTTGCCCAAGCACCATCTTCTTTCTCGTTTTCTATGCTAAAAGAGAATGGTATCTTCCCTTTGAAAACTCGGTGACCCATCAGGGCTAATATTGCAGGTAATACAATTACCGAAAATACCATTGCAATACTAACAGACAAAGTACCACCAATTCCTAAACTTGGTAGGCCAGTGTTTTCAAAAAATAGCATTCCCATCAGACCTATAGCAACTGTAATTCCCGAGAAAAATACTGCTTTGCCCGCAGTGGCGACGGTAATAGCGGTGGATGTTTTAATGTCGCGACCGTTGTTTAATTCTTCTCTAAATCGATTTACCATGAAAAGAGAATAATCCACTGATACACCTATTCCAATTAGCGTTATGATATTGAGTGCATACTGAGTCACATCTGTGGTATTGGATAACCAAATTGTAACTCCCATTGCTGAAATGACAGTTAAAACCGCAACCCCTATTGGTAAGAGTGCCGCAATAATAGTTCCAAAAACTATGCCTAAAATTATTAGCGACAAAGGTCCTGAAATCAGTTCGGCTTTAATCAGGTCATCTTGAATTCTAGAATCAAAAATTACGTCGACTGCTAGGTCTCCTGTTCTCCAGTAATTAAATTCAGAATCTACCTCGATGTCTTCCCAGTTTTCGTCATATATTTCTTTGGCTTCTTTCCTATCTAAAGAAATTTTGACCTTATTTTTTGCCCAAAAACCATCTTCGTCTTGATAGACAAATTTGTTGCGCTGTTCTCCGGATGTTTCCCATGAATATTGAATGGTTACATCATCCATGTCACGAAACTCTGCTAATGCTAATGTAACCGCTTGCTGCCAGTCTTCAGAAGAGTCATCTAGAGTAGGGTGGTTGATTAGAAGAATAAAGTGTTCTGATTGATTACCTTCATCCTCAGAAGCAAAGGCACTCTTTCTTAGGTCACCTGCTTCTATTGACTCTAAATCACCTTCACCCCAAGACTCGGCCCAATTTGGACCCATTGAGATTAACGAACCCAACAACATACAAGACAAAATTCCGATAACTAGAACTTTCTTTTTGTGATCAAAAATGGATTCACCTAGTTTGTAAAAGGCCCTACCTTCTAGCATCTTTGGGTCTGTTGACCAGTCCATGGCTCGGGGGGTTAGAATTCGGTATTTGAATTAATGTTTTACTAGGTGAGTTTTACAACAGTTGGAAACGAGGCTTGATAACTCATCACAACAGCGCACAAGCATGGAAAGAGCCTTAGTCGGTGGTGGATGTTTTTGGTGTACTGAAGGAGCCTACAAGAGAATGAAAGGGATAGTATCTGCTCTACCAGCATATGCAGGGGGGCCAGATAAGAAACCAAACTATCAATCGGTATGCTCAGGCAGAACAGGCCATGCAGAAATTGTTGAAATTATTTACAATCCAGAAATAATTGATTATTCAACAATTCTAGATATATTTTTCACCGTTCACGACCCAACTCAACTGAATCGTCAAGGAAATGATATCGGCACACAATATAGGAGCTGCATAATGCCATTAGACGAAAACCAAAAAAATGCTGCAAGAAGCAAAATTGTCGAGATTCAAGATTATTTTGACAGAGAAATTGTCACTACAATAGAAGAACCGATAAATTTTGTAATTGCTGAAAAATATCATCATGATTATTATGAAAGAAACCCTGCTCAGGGATACTGCATGGCTGTAGTTGGCCCGAAAATATCTAAGATTCGTCAAAAATTTGCTCACTTATACTAGAGTGAAATTCAATAGACGGCTGCTACACGCCTGTCCATGGTGAATAATGTACCCACCCCGCCAACACCGGTTAATGAACCAGTTTTAGGATATCTTCCTGGTAGTAAAGAACGTACTGAACTCAAGGCTGAATTGTCGAGACAATCCGCACAAGTGGTTGAAATACCATGTATCATAAACGGAGTAGAAGTCTACACTGACAACATTGTAGAACAAGTCATGCCGCACAACCACAGCCACGTAATTGCCAGAGTGCATATGGCTGGAGAGAAAGAAGTTGCCGATGCTATAGATGCCGCATTAAATGCTCATGATTCATGGTCAACAATGCCGTGGGAGGCAAGAGGGGCTATATTTCTGAAAGCAAGTGAATTGCTAAGAGGCGAATATCGCGCTAAAATCAATGCAAGTACAATGATTAACCAATCAAAAACCTGCCACCAGGCCGAAATTGATTCAGCCTGTGAATTAATTGATTTTTGGCGATTTAATGTTCAATATGCCAGAGAAATATACGAAGACTTGCAACCTCCTGTATCCCCTTCCAGCATGTGGAATTCCAGTGAAGTAAGGCCTTTGGAAGGTTTTGTATTCTCAGTAACTCCATTTAATTTTAGTAGTATAGCAGCAAACCTGCCATCATCTACTGCAATCATGGGAAATACTGGAGTATGGAAACCAAGCAGAAATTCGTACCTGTCAAATTACTATCTGATGAAATTAATGATGGATGCTGGATTACCAGATGGGGTAATAAATTTCATACCTGGAAAAGCAAGCATGGTGGGCGACACTTGTTTATCTCATCCAATGCTGGCGGGAATCCACTTCACCGGCTCAACATCTGTATTTAGGCAGATGTGGAAAGATGTTGCCAATAATCTAGAAAACTTGCGTTCTTATCCAAGAATAGTTGGTGAAACTGGGGGCAAAGATTTCATTGTAGCGCATCCAAAATGTGACAAAGAAGCATTAACGGTTGCTTTGATTAGAGGAGCATTTGAATTCCAAGGTCAGAAATGCAGTGCCGCTAGTAGAGCATACATTCCTGAGTCTGTCTGGGATTCAATAAAGGATAATTATGTCGAACAAGTTGGTAAAATAACCGTTGGAGATCCCAAAGACTTCTCCAACTTTATGTCTGCAGTCATAGACAAAAAATCCTTTGATAACATTGTTGGATACATAGAGCGAGCTAAACAAGATACTGGTTGCGAAGTAATTACTGGTGGCACTTATGATGATTCAACAGGGTACTTCATTCGTCCAACAACCATAGTCTGTAATGACCCCCGGTATGAATCAATGGCAGAAGAAATATTTGGCCCTGTATTATCTATTCACGTCTACCCTGACCATGACTTTGAGAATATCTTGAAAGTATGTGATTCAACTTCAGAATACGCACTAACAGGTTCTATTTTTGCGGCAAATCGTGAAGATGTACTCACTGCAATGTCTGCCTTGAGATATTCCTCTGGGAATTTCTACATCAATGACAAGCCAACTGGGGCGGTAGTTGGTCAGCAACCATTTGGTGGTGCACGAGGTAGTGGTACTAATGACAAAGCCGGATCTCCGTTAAATCTACTAAGGTGGGTAAGTCCAAGGTCAATCAAAGAGACATTTGCCCCACCACATGAGTGGACCTATGGCTTTCTAAAAGAGTGAAGGGGTAATTTTTTACTCTTATCCAAATTATTGACTGATTCAGTTAATACTCTTGGCTCTATGCCTTTGCTAACTAGAGAAATTAGCCACCACCCAAAAGATAAGATTGGAGTAGAGGTCAACATCAATAAGCACAAAAATACCACGATGTTAGATTCGGATAAGTCCCAAGACCAAAATCCACATACAATCATTGCCAATATGAAAAACAATCTTGATGCTTCGCTTGGAGTAGACCATCCTCGATGATCTAGTCTCGGCGCAAATAGGTATTCTTTAATTCCCATTAACCGAAAAATAATTGATTCAAGAT
>CAXGZX010000103.1:0-5105 GCA_964014545.1 uncultured Candidatus Poseidoniales archaeon
CGCCATCTTCGATGATATAATTCATATCGTCGCCATACCGTAAATTGTCTGCAGTGAAGGGTTCTAGCTGGTTGTTGAAGTAATACCACGTGCCAGCCCCGATAATCATTATCACGAGAAATACAGCAGCGATTTTTGGTTGTTTAATCATATCAAGAAGAGTTGCAGGAGACTGTGCAGACTTCGTTGTTGGTTGTTTTACAACTTGGGTTTTTGGAGCTTTGACTTCTTCATCTAAAGTGATAAATTCGGCATCGAGAACTTCTGCCTCTAGAATATCATCATCACTAACTGTTGCAACCACAGGAGCTGCTGTTGATTCTTTTGCCGGCTCGACTTCAGGAGTTATTGTGTCATCATCTTCTAGTGACAGACTGGGTTGTAAAGCATCTAATTCCTCTGAAGCCGAGGATTTAGTTGTTGTTTCTCCGACTAATTCTTCAATTCCCAATTCCTTTTTCGACAAGCCTGATTCGATTAAACGGCCAACTAAGTCTGATTTATTGCCTGATGTAGAAAGGTCATTAAGGATACATAAGGCTTTGAGTTTTGCCGCAGTAAGACTAGATTTTAACTCGTCGGACAACCTCTTCACCAGTCCTGCGCTATCGTTTCACCCTTTCAATCATCTTGTTTATTGTTTCAAAAACAATTGATTAACCGAGGTGTTTGACGCTTATGACTCGTATGGTATGTATTGACCTGAATCATCTCTAGTGTACACTGTTTGGTCATATGTACCATCAGCCATTTTACGATAGAAATAGCCATTGCCTGCATCTTCATATGTCGAGGATTCTGCAGGTTCTGCTAACGTTTCTTGCGGTGATTCTTGAGGACTACTCGCTGGGGGAGGGCCGGCACGTTGTGATTCTGCCGGCGTTGACGCAACGTTGGATGGGCCTGAGCTTGGTGGCGTAGATTGCGGTGAGCCAGAGGGACCGCTAACCGGTTGCGGAGGGCCACCTGGCCCGGCAACTGGTTTTGGAGGACCAGAGGGGCCTTGGGAGATTTTTTGCTTTCTCGCATCTTCCAAAACTATTTGCTCTTCGGTAACTTTGTCATCCTCGAGTAATGCTTTGACTTTCTTTCCGACTTTTTGCGCACCGATGAAAGCGAATGTCGAGAGTCCCAAAAAGAACAATCCCGGTACTCCAGCAATCACTTGGTTAGGCCATAACTTGCCAGTGACTTTTAGATTAGTGCCACTAGGATCCACTACGGTACCATCATCATAAACAATCTTGGCATTCAAGCAATATTGTGCCATATCTAAATTGAAATCAAAGACATATTCCTTTCCTTCAGTCGGTAAGTTGACAAATCCATATTGATATTGGTGACTATCGGTTAATCTGGCGGTATTTTCTGCTTCACTTACTATTTCTGTATCGGTACAATCATCAGTCTGTAAAACATATACTTCCAGAGTTGTGTTCTCAGTAGTAGGCGGTAACCTCTCCACGCTAACTGTTACTTCGTATGGGACATCCATGAAATCTTCACCACTAGTTGATGGACCCCAGACGAAACCAATATCCTTCTCTGCAGTCCCATATTCAAAGTCCGCATCCATCGGCATAGGGAATAAGGCAAAAGCAAACATCAGTAGCGCAATTCCAAGGAACGTGAATACATTCCATCTTGACTTTTTTAGCGCCTCCTGCAATGATGCTAGAGTCTCCAAAGTCTCTTCCTCTACTTCCTCATTTGGTGGTGTTTCAACAATGCTACTTTCCTCTGTAGCCTCATCTGCAACCGCTAACTCACCCTCGGACATGAACTGGGGATGGATAAGAAGCACTTCAAAGGCTCTATTGTCGTATAACAAATAATTTAGGCGATGATATCAAAAGGTAATGGCTCCTCCTCTTATCATGGACCTAAAACTTGCTGTACTGTCCAGAGGGCCTAGGCTCTACAGTACAAGGCGGTTAGTTCAAGAGGCAAAAAAGCGCGGTATTGATGTTGAAGTTACCGATCCAATGAAATTTTCATTATTTGTTGACGATGGTGCAATCGATATCCATCACGCCGGGCAGCCTTTCCCTCATGAAGCGGTCATTCCAAGAATTGGCCACTCGATTACCAAACACGGTGTTGCGGTATTGAGGCATATGGAACAATTGGGCATTTGGACGGTAAATACCGGTCAAGGAATACTTCAAAGTCGCGATAAATTACATGCTTCGCAGATTTTAGCAAGAAATAAAATCCCAGTTCCAAAAACCACCTATGTTCGAGATACTATAGATGTCGAACCTGCTATTGACTTTGTTGGAGGATTACCGGTAGTCATCAAAGTGACCCAAGGAACCCAAGGCCAAGGAGTATTCCTACGCCACACCTTACACGAATCAAGAAGCTTAGTTCAAGGACTATTACTAACTGGTAAATCTGTTTTAGTGCAAGAATACATTGCTGAATCTCACGGCAAGGATATTCGCGCTTTGGTCGTTGGCGATCGAGTTGTAGCAGCCATGCGTAGAAGAGCGAGAGGTAGAGAATTCCGCAGTAATTATCACTTGAATGGAACTGTTGAGAAGGTTGAATTAACTCCTGAATTTGAAGAACAGGCCTGTAGAGCAGCCAGAGTGTTAGGCCTAAACATTGCAGGAGTTGATTTACTGGAGTCTGAAAATGGCCCATTGGTATTAGAAGTCAATTCATCGCCTGGATTGGAGGGTATCGAAAAAGCCAGTGGGGTAAATGTTGCTGGTGAAATAATTGATTATGTGATGAGTGAGGCTGC
The DNA here is from genome assembly GCA_964014545.1 of uncultured Candidatus Poseidoniales archaeon. Taxonomy (GTDB): domain Archaea; phylum Thermoplasmatota; class Poseidoniia; order Poseidoniales; family Poseidoniaceae; genus MGIIa-L1. Next base: position 2,753 of record CAXGZX010000103.1, read on the forward strand.
ATTCTCCGAGGTAGATTTGGATCAATTACTCAGAACCGTCCCTGGCTCAGGAGTCTTGTCATTAACCCTCAAAAATCATCCAACAATGGTGGGAAATAAGATATCTGATTTATTCAAATCCTCTCATGAAATTCCAGTCTTTGCACTTTCGCGAGATAATCGACTGATATGGAATCCTGATTCTGAAATCCAGTTGCGCTATGATGACGTTATCATCTGTTATGGAGAGTTGAATCATTTGAGAGCTTCTTTGAAAAACGCGATTTTAGGTGTTGCTGAAAAATCCTTTAATCAAACCAGTAAAGAAGAAAGTAGTGCTTGAGCACTTTTAACAAACCTCAATAAATCAAGAGAAAGACGGGATATCATGAAAATATCAAGGGTACTAGTGTTACTGGTTATTAGTAGCTTGATGTTTCAATATATCCCAGCAAATCACTCTTCCAGTGAGTTTACGACAATTAGCGATAACAATGATATTCGCTACAATACCGAAGCTAACGAATATGAAATTAAAGTATATTCACAAAATGATTTAGAAAAAACCGCTGAAACACTCTCTTGGTGGCCCAACGATGACAGAGACTCAACGATGATGCAATTCATAATCACAATTGATGATGTTGATATTTTAGCAGATTTACAGAATATTACTTTTAGTGCATATACACTTTATGATGGTTTTCAAGTATCCCTCTTTTCACTAGAAATCACCCCCGGATCACTCTTTATTGCAGATGAGGATTTGATTTCAATTGTTAATTATTCTTATAATTCAGATATATTATCAGGCGATTATAACCTTGAGTTGGATTTGTTGTTCAATGATGGAGGCGAAGTTCAATATCAAGATGATAATCAGATTATATTTCATAAATATGGTTACAAAATCAGCAGTGAATTATTAGACTCAACAGTAGACTTTTGTCAAAATTATGAAACTATCATTCCAATAAAGTTACAAAATATTGGTGAAATAAATACATTATTGAATTTTGATTTGACAATAATCGAGAATTTTTCTCCCGAAGAAATAACCTATGACTTTGATCCTGACAGCTTTGTTGAGTTATTTGCTGGTGAAATCTCAATAGTGAATATACTAATGATAATCGAAGACTTTGACCAAGAGCAAAACTTTATTGAACAACTCGAGTTGAGTTTTGAGGTAAAATACTATGACGAAAACACAGATAATTTTGTACTATTGGAGGCAAATGCCCTCACATTTGAAACAAGTTTATTGCCAGAATATAGCAACCCTGGATACATTTTTACGCATTTAGAATATGGAGTATTAGCCAATACTTTAATTGATAACTCCTCAAAAGCAAATGTCGAATTTTATGTTTTACAAAATGATACCATATCGTTTTCATTGCAATTATTTAACCTCGGTTTTAATGAAGAGATATTCTTAATCGATATCTTACAAGATAATCTTGATTATCAAGTGATTTTGGACAATATTACTTACCCTGATATTGAATCATTAAACGAAGAAGGGTTGAAAGTCGCTAGAGGAAGCAATATCGAAATTACTTTTGTTGTCAGTGGATTACAGAATAATGATGAGGAACAATTTTCTCTTTCGTTGAATTCAATTTCTCCAAGGCATAGTGCAAAACTGGAAATTAATTTTACTAACCAACCTATGGTGAATAATGATTTGATTCTAACTTCAAACAGTAGTGCAACAATGTTCAACCTTAGTAACAATGGTACTGCTGATGTTGGTGTCAATATCAGCCAATATAGTGAGTTATTAACCTTCGAAAATCAATGGACCATCAATTGCGATATTGAAGGTTTAATTGAAGTCACCTTACACCCATTAGAACAAAGATGTGATGCGTCAAACGACGAACAACAAATATCAATAAATTCTTCAATGGAGTTGTTAATTCATTTTAATTTTGACCAAACACTGCCTGCAGGAAATTATTACCTAAATCTAACAATCAACCATGACCCAAATGTTCAGGATAGTAACCTAAGCCATAGCATCATGTTTCAATTGTTTTTCCCACTGATTGAAGATGACCAAAACAATACTGATCCAAATCAAAATAACAGCGATGGAAATCAAACCGATGATAATCAAACAAATGACAATAATTCTTCAACAAATAACAACACTACTGGAACTCCTGTCGATGACTGCGCAGACATCCAGTGCGATGCGTGCCCGATCGGCATGGTTAGTGACCCTAACGGAGGCTGTTGCGCATGCATGGAGGCGCCAGAAACCAATGTTGATTCCGGCAATCAAACTGGCGAGCAGGGTGGACTGCAAAATGGCGATTCAACAAAAACTGCCACGAAAGAAAGCAATATGCCAACTTACTTGATT
>CAXGZX010000104.1:0-5029 GCA_964014545.1 uncultured Candidatus Poseidoniales archaeon
TTATTGGGCGAATTACTAAATTTACGGATGGATGAAATGGGTGCTGATTTCGTTGGCGGCCTAGAGTTGGGAGCAGTGCCGCTGACTGCTATTGCCGTTGCAATGTCGGATAAAAACTCACCAAGGCGCGGCTTCATGGTTAGAAAAGAACCGAAAGGACGGGGTGGAAGGAAAACCAATAATCCACCAGGCATCGAGGGCTCTTCTCTTGCTTCAGGCGGCAACATTGTGATAGTAGAAGACGTTACAACCACAGGCGGTTCTGCAATAAAAGCAGTAGATCGAATACACAATGACACCGATTGTAAAGTAATAGGCGTGATTAGTATTGTTGACCGAGAAGAGGGCGCTGAGCAAGCGTTTGCTGCGGCAGGAATTCATTTTGAGAGCCTGATGGCCCGTAGCGATGTTGCCCAATGAGGGATTAAATGGCTCAAATCTTCGAACCACTTTCTACTCCTAGCGACGGGCTGTTTGAAAATAATCCAGATAAGACCTCGGTAGAAAAATTTCGCTTTTTTCACGCAGACGAAGGCAAGCCGCTGGCAACGCCATGGCAAGTAGCCCTGTCTCGGGCATTGATTCTTCAACGTTACAACTTGGGCCAAGGGATTATTCTAGACCCCGCCTGCGGCAGTGGCATTCAGATTGCCGCTTATTCCGAAATATTACGCAGACCAATCGTTGGAATTGAACTGAATGTTGAGCGAGCCAGAGCAAGTGCTGTAAATTTTCGAACCATCTTTACTGAACGAGGTGATGCTTCAATAGAGCGTCTAAAAAATAGCAAAATAATAGTTGGCGATGGCACTAAGGGTGAAGAAATAATTAAGCTATTGGGCCAGAACAATACCGAACTAAAGATTGCTCTACTACACCTAGACCCTGCTCGTCCACGCAATAGTAGAGAACATTCACTTAGTGAAATGGCCCCAAAGTTACAAGACGTGTTTGCAGGGTGGCAAGATTATCTTCTTACTAGTCCAAACGGGCCGCCAATTTTACTGGATTTATCCCCGCGGCTTTCAAATGAACAAATGCTTGAGGTAGAATCACTTGTTGAACAGTTCTGGCCAAATTCTAGCAAAACATGGACCTGGACCTCAAGGGGCAGGGGGAGGGTAGACCGACTTGCTCTTTGGATAGGACCTATTGCCGAGCCGGGAATTTCTCGACGATTTGTCAGAATCCCGCCAGACCCCAAGCAGCCACCATATGAGATGTTAGGCGGGCAACCATTACAACTTGAAACAAAACAATTGATAGTCAACGATAGGGTTCCAAAAAGAGGCGAATTCGTCTCAATCATAGATTCTGCTTTAGTTGAATCAGGTATGGCAGAAGATTGGCTTGAATCGCTAAACATTGGTGAAGAATATGCATGGGCAGCGGTTACTGGTAGAAGACCGACAATATATCATGCAAAAAAACTCAATAACATTCCGCTAGGAAGTGAAATCCTAGTCCAATGCACCGGTAAAATCGTTGACCTAATTCACCGTGATTTAACCTTGGAAACGGTTGACTCCTTTGTTGAGATTTGCTTAACCAACGACATCAAGAAATTAACGATACGGGCTAATCTTCCGCCGGAATTACATCCCAAACTACAGGGTTCTTTTGATCGGCAGTTAGCCAAGCGGCATGGGTCAAGAGAAGCCTTTCTACTCAAGCGACCAAATCATGCAACCTTTTTGCTGTGTATAACCTCGTAATTTTCTTGAAATTGTCATTATTTTGAATTTCAAAAACCTACCTCCGTATCGCGGTCTTGATATATGGGAGGTTGGTCGGGAACTTGCTTGACACTATGTGTAAGCATCAAGGTGAATCAAAATGGCACAATCGAAAACCGAAGACTTAGGTGAAGATTTTTCTTACATACTTCGTATGGCAGATACCGATATTGATGGGCTAAAACCGCTGGCTACAGCGCTAACTGCTGTCAAGGGAGTGGGTGCAAGAACCGCCAACCAAATTTGCCGAAATACCGGCTTTAGCGCCTTTGCGCTTGCTGGACATTTGTCAGTTGAAGACCAAGAAAAACTCCGTGTAGCAATTGAAGGCTACAACGAATCGGTTCCGCTATGGATGCTCAACCGCCAAAGAGACTTAGAAACAGGGGATGAAATCCACCTCACTGGACAACAAGTTTCGTTAACACTCAAAGACGATATTACCAGACTACGTTCTATCAAATGTTACCGTGGTGTAAGACACGCTAGCGGCAACAAAGTACGTGGTCAGCGAGGACGTTCGAACGGCCGTGGCGGCCTAACACTTGGTGTAAGCAAGAAGAAGTGAGGGATTTAACATGGGAGAGCCAAAGTTTTCGAGACCAAAGTTTGACACGCCTTCACATCCATGGAAGGCTGCAAGAATAGAAGAAGAACACGCAATCAAAGCTCAACACGGGCTCAAGAACATGCGTGAAATCTGGAAGGCGAAATCTCAATTAAGACGCCATCGAAGACAAGCAATGCGCTTGATTGGTATGGTTGACACAAGTGAAGGGCACGGCAAGAAAGAGATGGAAGATCTACTTCGCTCCCTCAACAACAAGGGTCTAATTCAATCTGATGCATCGCTGGACGACATCTTATCTTTGGGCACCGAAGATATCCTAAACCGAAGACTACAAGCTCAAGTATACTACAAAGGACTTGCAACCACTATGAAGCAAGCAAGACAACTAGTAATCCATGGACTAATTTGCATCGGAGAACAAAAGGTAACCATTCCATCATACCCAGTTTCTAGAGACGAAGAAGAACACATCAAGTATCACTCTAGTAGCGAACTTAACAATCCTGAACACGCAATCAGAAAGGCAATTGAAGGTCGAAGAGAGAAAGCAGAATATGCGGTAGACGAAGTCGACCCTGAAGCAACTCCAGAGTTTGCTGCTGAAGTAAAAGCGGCAGCTGAAGCAGCACCATCAGTGGAAAAAGGAGGCGATGAGTGATGACTCGCAGAGCAATTGTCAACATCTTTAGTTCCTACAACAATATTCTAATGACGGCTACCGATTTAACCGGTGCTGAAACAATCACCACCTGCTCAGGTGGCCAAATGGTAAAATCTTCAAAAGACAGTGGTGGGCAATTCGCCGCTACTAGAGCGGCAGAAAAATTAGCTGACGCATTAAAAGACAAAGAATTCACACAACTAATTGTCAAATACCGAGCACCTGGTGGCAACTTGTCAAATAATACCGGGCCTGGTGCACAAGCAGCAATCAGAGCTTTGACTCGTGCTGGAATGACAATTACAAGAATTGAAGACGTAACTCCAATAGCACACGATGGAACCAAGAAGAAAGGCGGCCGTCGTGGCAGAAGAGTTTGATTTAGAGGTGATATAGTGAAAGCAGAAGTCGTATCAGGATGGCCAAGAAACAACTCGATTAGAATCTCAATTAGCGAGACCGATGCATCTCAAGTGAATGCAATTCGTCGAGCATTAATTTCAGATGTGCCTAAGTTGGCAATTAATAGAGTCAACTTTAGCCAAGGAGTAGTTGAGACAAATGGAGAGATTCTAGAATCGGTCAACGTACTGCCAGATGAAGTACTTGCTCACAGACTTGCAATGATTCCCATTCCAACTTTTCCCGATGAAGATTTACAGCCATTCGATACATGTAGCATTTGTATAGACCTAGTTGAATCAGAGAAAGGCTGCCCAACCTGTCAGGTATTATACTCACTCAATATTCAAGGCCCTGCAGCTGACGCTGAAGAAGAACACATCACGGTTTACGCTGGAGATTTAACAACGATTTCTGACCCAATGTTTGATGTCAAAGAAGAACATAGAAAAATTCCACTTACCATCTTGTCAAAAGGACAATACTTGGAATTATACGCCTTTGCTACCCTTGGCAGAGGCTCGTCTCATCAAAAGTGGTCTCCTGCAGCAGGAATTGGTTTTACGGTTCGCAGAGTTGCTAAACTTAACAATGCTAAGAAAGCAGATGTGCTATTTGCTTTGAATCTGAAGACTAGTGACGGTCGTGATATCGATGCAAAATTGTTTGGCAAGGACAAGAAAATTGATGACATTAATACTGTTCTAGATCTAGAAAGAGCCCTACACCAAGTAGGACCTGGAACAGGCAGAGATGCAGATTTCGCTAATGCAATAACCATGGAAGACATGGAAGGAAGCTACATCTTATCCTACGAGACTGATGGAAGTATGAGTCCTGAGACTGCATTTAATCTTGCAATGGATGAGTTATCTAATAGATTCACCAACCTTAACGGCGAAATTAAAACAGCACTAAAGTGAAATAACTCACTTAGTAATGAGTAAATTCGACATCAGCACTTAGATGGGCCACTTTATGTCCATTGTCAGTTACTTTGCCAATCACTTGAACGCCGGTCATCTTTCCTGACAACCAGTTGGTCATTTCTACAGCATGCTTTGCATCTACTGCGATTATCATACCGCAACCCATGTTGAATGTACGATACATCTCCCAAGTATCAACACCCCCGGTCTTTGCCAACCATTCGAATTCAGGATGCACAGGCAAAGGGTCATCAATTTCCCAACCAAGTGTCTTATGCAATCTCAATAGATTCGACAAACCTCCTCCAGTGACGTGACATATTCCGTGTATATCGTTAACCGAGAAATTAGATTCGGGCGACTGGGCTAATTTAATCAAATCAACAACAGGGTCACAATATATTTTGGTAGGATTAAGAAATACTTCACCTAGGGTGACTTGTTTTTGTTCGACAAAACGTAATATTTCTCTACCATTAGATGCGGTTTCAAACGGGGCCGAATCATGATATGAAAATCCCGAATGATCAATAATCCGTCTTACCAATGAATATCCATTTGAGTGAATCCCCGAGGACGGCAGGCCGATCAACACATCCCCTGCTTGGAGGTTTTCCCCAGTGATTGCCTCATTCTTTTTTAGATATCCAAGGGCAGTACCAGATAAATCAAGTTCTGTGACAATTCCTGGTAATGATGCAGTTTCTCCACCCGCTAAGGTAACTCTAGC
>CAXGZX010000105.1:0-5005 GCA_964014545.1 uncultured Candidatus Poseidoniales archaeon
TAATGATTGGAATTCGTCCGCTGCATTGAACAAAACGGTCGAGTAGTTCACCCGTGCCGGCTAATCCCGAAATACCATCTTGAGCTCTTTGGCCACCACCATCCCACATACCAATAATTGGTACTTTGGCACGTTCTGCCATCTCAACAATTTTACTGATTTTCTTAGCATGGATTTCGCCCATACTACCACCATGGACGCTAAAGTCTTGGGCAAAACAGAATACTTTCCGGCCATCGACTGTTCCGTGTCCAGCCACTACACCATCACCCAATGTCTGATGCAAGAACATGTTATGGTCAACAGTTCGATGGGTGACAAATGAATCGATTTCTACAAATGACTCTTCATCAAGTAACATGCCAATGCGATCTCTAGCAGTTCCGCGACCGGATTTTCTAATGGCTTCTTGCTTTTTCAGTCCGCCACCTAATTTTGCTTCATTGCGCTTTTGGCGCAGTTCCTCGAGTCTTTGATTGGAGTTATTTGACATTACTTTCACTCCAGTAAAACGTTATGATTCTCGCCACACAAGTTCATCGAGATAATTTTACCAACGTCTTTGTCGTTGGATAGTGCCCAATGAATTTTGACTAATGTGGTATCTGGTGTTGCGACACTTCCATGACCAAGTAATCCCATTTGTTGTTGTTTTCTACCCTTGGAGTAGACATTCATATCGATTGGTCCGTTAAGGCATTGGGAAGTTATCACTACAGGGATATTACGATTGACGCAACGGGTTAATACACGCCAAACTTTGGTATTTTCAGGTGCGTCTTTGCCCGAATCATCGATTGGTAAGTGTCCAAGTCCTGTGCCATGGATAACAATTGCTTGTGGCCCATTAGCAACAATCGATTCAATCTCTTCTTCATGCAGGTAGGGCCCAGCAATGAATTGAGCAATTCGTACATCAGTGGAATACTTACGTGGTGATTGAGATATTTCACTACTGGTAGAGTCTCTAGCAAGTTGGTATGAATCTTCAATTACTATCTTTGGTCCTCCGTCTTCAAGATCAATATAGGCTAATGGCTGGCTGTTTACATTTCTAAATGCGTCTCTTCGAGAGGTGTGTAATTTTCTGACTCCCGTTCCAGGTTGAACCGCACAGGTTCCATCGTGGCTTGAAGCATGCATTACTACAACTGCTGAGTCACCTCGAATTGCCATCGGTTTTGGTCCATTGGCAGCCCAATAAACTGCAGAAATCAAATTTTCTGCAGCATCAGAAGAGCCTCGATCTGATGAACGCTGTGAACCGACTAAAGCAATAGGTCCAGGTGGTGCTTTGCCATCTCCTGACCATGCAAAGCACATTGCAGCAGAAGTAATGTGTAATGTGTCTGTGCCGTGAGTGATAACTACTCCGTGGCAACCCTCACTGAATGCTTGCTCTGTAGCATCAATCATTTTGTTCCAGTGTTGAGGGCGAATATCATCGCTAAACATATTGCCAAGTTTAACCGCATCAATATTGGCAATTTCAGCTAATTCAGGAATGGTTGATACTAATTCCTCTGGCTCAAACTTGGCAATAACTGCACCGGTTTTGTAATCCACTTTTGAGGCAATAGTTCCACCTGTGTGAATGATTCGCACTCTTGGAAGTCCTTCATTGAATTCCATTTGGCTATAATCTGGGGCTTCTTCCTCGACAATTTTACCGAGCACTGTCAGTGATTCAATATCTTCAACAGGATAACTTGCATTGTAGCCATTTGCCAGTTTGAGAGTTAGGTGACCTTTTGATGCAGGGTGAAGAATGATTCCCTCATGAGAGGTTTTTCCGTTATGGCCATTTACTTCAATTTGGACCTTGTGTCCAATATTTGGTATATCGACCATGATATCTCCAAGAATTGACGGCTCATCAAGAGTTCGCTTCACTGAGACAAGTCTTTGACTTTTTCAACCAAGTCCATTTTTCGCAAACGCCAAACACCAATCGGCGTCATGGCAATGGCGATTATTATCACACCAAACATCAACTGAAATGCAATACTTGGCACAATTACCACAGGCACATAAAATTCCCAAGAAGAGAATGAAGCGGCTAAACCAATCGCTCCACCATAGGCAAAGAAGACGCCAACTATGCCGCCGATAATTCCGATTAGTAAACTTTCGAATAATAACATACCACCAAGTCTCTTGGTCGAAGCGCCGAGTACTCTGAGGGTTGCTAATTCGAAATCTCTTTCTGCTACATTCATAATCATTGTATTGAGCATAACTGCAATAGTGAATAACAGCCCAAGATACATTATGGCTTGGAATATTTGGGTTTGCTGTTCAATCAAGGATTCAATTCCATCGATCAAGGTTTGGCGCTCCACAATTCCAGCAGATATTTCACCCAATTGAGTGTCTATTTCAACCCCATCTGGCATCATAAGGTATACCGATGTAGCATTAATGCCAGTGATTTCGGTTAACTCCCCACGAATGAAATACATAGTTCGAGAAATCTCACCACGAGTAATTCCAACAATTTCTACAGGTGTTTCTGCGCCATTGATTGACACAACTTGAGTATCGCCAATATCCCATCCTAGAAACACCATGGCACCTTCATCCATCATAACTTGAGTTGTGGTTGGTGAACTCTCCGGTAATATTCCTTCAATCAAATTCACTTCACGCATTCCATCAGTATAGGACTCTAAACCAACAACGGTAAATGACCTACTGACATCACTTGAATCATCCACAGTGCCAAGTGGCATCTCGATTAGTAATTCAGTAGTGGCTGAAACATTCGCTGCCCATTCTAGTACGGCATCTTCTCCGTCAGTCATAACAAAGACTTGTACATCCCACGATTGGTCATCTTCCAAACCACTGATTAGGGTGTCTTGAATTCCAGCAGACATCATTTGAATTGAACCAAATAACATCAACGAAATACCAACGGCAACAAAAGTCATCGTCAGCCTGATTGGCTTTCTGACACTCGAGCGAATAGATAGTCCAAGAGTAGTTGGCATCCATGATGTCAATTTCCTAAGTAGATTGGAGCCAACGCGCATTTCATTTTGCCCACTGAGGATTTCTAGTGGTTCAAGTCTGCTAGCTTTCCATGCCGGTAATATCCCCGAGAGGAATACGATGAGCATTGTTGGAATTATGACCGTGCTGTAGGTCGCTAGTGGTATGGTCCGTACTATTATCGGTACACCAACGATATCTTGATAGAAATCCAACATCCAATTCATTCCCCAAGGGCCGATTAGGCAACCGATTATACATCCAAGTCCTCCGATGGCAAGGGGCGCGATTAGGTAACCGGAAAGAAGGGATTTCCTGGGTACTCCAAGGGTTCGTAGAACTGCGATTTCTTTGGCCTGACTTTGAACTAGTCTTTGCAAACTTAGTACAATGGTGATTGAAGCAATTGCTGCAATCATTACGGTGAAGGGAACAGTTGCTCGTTTTGAGCCTTCCAAGTCTTGACGCATGACTTCAACTTGTTCATTTTGCCCTCGGTCTCTAACCCTTGCATCTAATTCTGTTAGATTGATTGCAGTATCAACAGCAGACTTGATTTCATCAATTTCTTCTCCTTCATATGCTTCAGTGTCAGGTAAATCAAAAGATGGTGTGCCATTAACGTCAAGAACGATTAGGTTACTAGAGCCCAAATCATTGCCAGTTAACCTTGACATTCCAGTATCAGATAAATATCCTACCACAAATTCACCCGCTTCAGGTGGGAAAAAAGAGCCATCTGGGGCCATAATTACATGTAGAGGGTGATAACCAATTCCCACAATAGTAAATTCGGCACTTGCATTACCCGCACCTATCGTGACGTTATCATCGATTGTTAATTTGAGCGCATCAGCAACGTGAGCATCAATGACAATTTCATTATTAGCCGAAGCGACTCTACCCGATGAATGCCCTTCTGGCATCCACACACGGTCAGAATTAGCATTTGACGGTATGCCATGCCACAGTGAATTGATAATTTTCTCCTCTCCATTATCATCATAGAACATTGCTCCTTGAAGGATAGTTCTTCCTTCACACGAATCTATGTCTTGACTGGAGGTTTCAGGTAAAGACTCAGTCAACTCTTGACAAAAATCTGCTACTTGCTCTGCACTCCACATTGTGCTGCGATTGTCAATCCAGAGATCACCAAGATTAGCACCATCCTCATCATCAGCATGCATTGTTTCATACATACCGTCCAAGTTATGGGAATAACCGCCGAAAGTTATCCCGGCAAATACTCCTACAGAGACCATAAACACCACGGCAAATAAGCGAAGTTTGGTTCGCCATAGGCTTCTTGCAAGTCGTTTATTGAGCAAAGTAGACACTTAACCACCTCATTCTTCTGTAGTATTGACTAACTTGTCAGAAACAATTTTACCGCTATCAATACGGATTACTCTCGTGGCATATTGCACCAGTCCTTCATCGTGGGTCACGAATACTGCGGTGATGTTTTCTTCCTTGCAGGCATTAACTAAGGCAGTCATTACTTTTTGCGAGGTTTCAGTATCAAGATTGCCAGTTAGCTCATCCCCGAGTAACAAATTTGGCCGTTTAGCAATGCTTCTTGCGATAGCAACCCGCTGTTGTTGGCCGCCACTAATTTCACCAGGGAATCGATTAATTTCATCTTCAAGGCCAACTAGTCTGAGTAGTTCTATAGCCCTTTTTTGGTCCTTGTTTCCAGATAGCTCTTGAATCAATAAAATATTTTCTAGCACAGTTAAATCCTGTAATAGGTTAAAAAACTGAAACACATAACCGATATTTTCTCTACGGAATGAAGTCATTTGTTCAGAATGATTTCTTGGAACATCACTGCCATTGAAAGTATAACTGCCCCCAGTTGGGCTATCCAGTGAGGAGAGGCAATTCAATAGCGTTGTTTTTCCAGACCCAGAAGGGCCTAGTAAAATCACTCTTTCTCCTTGGGTAATTTCAAAGGATACACCATCCAGAGCCTTGACAACACCGGCTGGAGTTTCATAATGGCGTT
>CAXGZX010000106.1:0-4934 GCA_964014545.1 uncultured Candidatus Poseidoniales archaeon
GGGCAATACTGCTGTAAGATGCCATCATACTATCAGCGATTTTCCTTCTAAGTCCAATCACTTTGATTTCTTCTGTACCAGTCAATTTTGTTTTGGTGGTGGACCCCAATGGTGCGAAACTAGTTGCTCCACCCGCTCCACCTGCGATGTGTCTATCGAGATCTGCGTGACTAATTCTGCCAGCAGGACCGGACCCCGCAACAATTTGTAAATCGATATTGGCTTGTCTAGCTCTTTGCCTTACTGCAGGGCTAGCCAGTGCCTTTGTTCCAGCAGCCCTAACCACGGGTTCTGGTGCTGATACAGGTTCTGCAGCCTTTACTGCAACCGGTTCAGGCTTTGCTTTAGTGACTTTTTCAACCTTCGGTGTTTCTTTTACGACTTCTTCTTGTTTTGCTGCAGGTGTAGCAGAAGCGTTGCCATCTCCATCAACTTCGAACTCGATGCAGACTTCTCCAACTGGCAATATGTCGCCAGGCTCTCCAATAATCTTAGAGACAACTCCGTTAACTGGTGAAGGTATCTCCACAGTTGCTTTATCGGTCATTACCGATAGAATCGGGTCATCCTCCTTGATTGAATCTCCAACCGAAACCATCCATTCGACAACTTCTCCTTCTACAACTCCTTCGCCTATATCTGGTAACTTAAACTCATATATTCCCACTATTATTCCTCCTGTGTTTGCTTTATTGCATTAGCAATTCTTTCTGGACTTGGTAAGTAATCCCACTCCGTAGTATGTGGGAAAGGTGTGTCCCAACCAGTTACACGAATGATTGGAGCCTCTAGGTGATAGAAACATCTCTCCTGTATTGAAGCGCTCATCTCAGCACCAAAACCACTGGTCTTAGGTGCTTCGTGAACGATGACGCAACGTCCAGTTTTCTTGATTGAATTGACTACGGTATCTCTGTCCCAAGGTACTAAGGTTTGTAAATCGATTAATTCACAATCAATTCCTGAATTCTTGATAGCTTGTTCGGCAACATGGACCATTGCACCCCACGATATGACTGTACAAGCAGAGCCTTCTTTGACAATTCGTGCTTCTTCAAGTGGTATTGAATAATATTCCTCTGGAACTTCGCCGTCTGGGTGGCTGTTCCATGTAGGGACTTTGTGTGGGTCGCCATAAAATGGACCTCTATAGCACCTTTTTGGCTCAAAAAATATTACTGGATCGTTCGACTCGATTGCTGAGGTAAGCAAGCCTTTAGCGTTGTATGGATTTGAACAGTACACGACTTTCAATCCCGGAGTGTGAGTAAATTGAGCTTCAGGCGATTGTGAATGATGATGTCCACCTTTAATTCCGCCACCTGCTGGTGTTCTAAATGTAATAGGGCTTGAAAATTCTCCACCCGATCTGTGCCTTAATTTGGCTATTTCATTGACAATTTGGTCATATGCAGGGAATATATAGTCGGCAAACTGTATCTCAGCAACTGGTCTAAGACCATTCAATCCCATACCCATGGCAATGGCAGCAATACCGCCTTCTGCTAGTGGTGAATCAAACACTCGATGGGCACCAAATTTTTCTTGTAAGCCTGCAGTTACTCTAAAAACGCCGCCAAAATAACCAACGTCTTCACCAAAAATAACAACATTTTCGTCTCGCTCAAGTTGGTGAGCAAGCGCGGAGTTAAGGGATGCAATCATATTCATTTTAGCCATGATAATCACCTACTTTCCTAGTTCCTCACGTTGTTCTTGAACATGCCAAGGTACTGTTTCATACACTTCGGTAAATATTGTAGAGGCAGGCGGGTAAGGTCCACTGGCTAAGTCGCCAAATTCGCAGGCTTCTTTGTAAGCAGCCATTACCTCATCATCGATTTTCTGCTCTAGTTGCTTATGCCTTTTTTCATCCCATTGGTTTGATTTAATCAAATAGGTTTTCAAACGCTCCACAGGGTCCCCGCCGGGCCAAAATTTGAATTCGTCATCAGGTCGATATGCTGACGGGTCATCCGATGATGAGTGTGCGCCTGCTCTGTAGGTGTATACCTCTATGTGAGTTGGTCCAAGTCCTGCACTCGCTCTATCCCTTGCCCATCTTGTAACACTGTAGAGGGCTAAGAAATCATTTCCATCAACACGGATTGATGGTATGTCGTAAGCAAGTCCACGTTCAGCGAATGTTCTGCCACCAGTGGCAAGATTTTGGTGGGTTGAAATTGCCCATTGATTATTTACTACGTTGAGAATTACTGGTGGTTTGAAAGTCGAGGCAAAGTTAAGCGCATAGTGATAATCTCCTTGCGCAGAGGTTCCATCACCAAGCCAGGTGATACATGCTTCGTCCAATCCCTTGTAGGCGCTGGCCATCGCAACGCCGACAGCTTGGGAAAACTGAGTTCCTACTGGAGAAGAAATTGAAATGAAACGCCCTTCTTTCCATGTGTAGTGGACCGGCATTTGTCTTCCTTTGACATTGTCTTCAGTATTTCCAATGCAGTGGCAGATCATGCTAACCATGTCTCTGCCTCTAACAAATTGAGCCCCTGGTTGACGATATGACGGGAATATCCAATCATTATCTTCAAGCGCCATAGTTTGGGCAATTGCCACGGCTTCTTCACCAAACGAGCGCATGTAGAATGATAGTTTACCAGTTCTTTGCATCTTTAGCATTCGGTCATCAAAAATCCTAAGTCGCATCATGTATTCTAATCCAAGAATCAGCTTTTCAGTAGAAATCTTTGGAATCCATTCACCCTTTGCTTCATGCTCATCTGTTAGTACTCTGACAAGTCCAGATGCATGGGCAGTGGTATCTTGAGCGGTTGATTTTGCCGGGTCAGGACGAGGTAAATCCTCGGGCTGCTCTTTGAATTTGCCACCAAAATCAGCCTTTTCACCGGGTCTAAAGGGTGGTACTCCAATTGTGTACGGAGTTGTTACCGCAGTCTTTCTACCGGTCATTGTTCCACCTCATGCAGAATTGGCTTTAATGTATGTCGGTTAGGGCTATCATTCTGTTTGACCAACACATAAGCACCAGGTAGAATTTCTTGGTTTAATGGGTCACAGGTTTTCCTATACAATAAACCTGCTTTGTATGAAGACCTTACCAATGGCCCTGATGCAACACCGTGGAAACCTAACGCTATCGCTTCTTGTGCCCAAACGTCATACATTTCTGGTTCGGGGAAGCGGTCGATTTTGAGATGCTTCTCAGATGGTGCTAGGTATTGTCCTATTGTGACTAAGTCGACATTAGCCTCTTTGATTAATTTCAAAGTTTCTGAGATTTCTTCATCAGTTTCGCCCAGTCCAACCATCAAGGAAGTCTTGGTAATTATGTCGGGTCGTACTATTTTAGCATGCTTTAAAATTTCTATAGACTGATTGAATGAAGCCCTAGAGTCTCTAACATATCGGTCTAACCTTGGTACACATTCGACATTATGAGCGAAAACATTCAAAGGGCTATTTTCCAGCAAGGATTCTAAGTCTGTTAAACTTCCAGCAAGATCTGAACATAATAATTCTAGAGTTAGTTCTGGTAACCTTTTACTAACTTCTTCAATACAAGATTTATAGTGACCAGCACCACTATCTGGTAAATCATCACGGTTAACCACAGTAACTACTAGGTGCTTGAGATTCATCGATTCTGCAGCATCTGCAAGATTCTTAGGCTCTTCAGGGTCTAGTGGAGGTGGTCTTTTAATTGTGCCAACTGCACAGAATCTGCACCCTCTAGTGCATTCTTGTCCAGCAATCATGAATGTTGCATCACCACTAGACCAGCACTCATGGATATTTGGACATCTTGCTTCTTCGCAAACGGTGTGCAATTTATTGTCCTTAACAGATGCTTTTGTATCGTTGAAAGACCTTTGTTGTTCTCCAGTAGGTAACCTCGTCCTAAACCAACTTGGCAATCGCTTTTGCGGTTTTTTGGGCGTTTCTGTCGTCGCCATGGGGAGATGTCTAGATGCCATAGTTATCCCCTTCATTTAAGCCGACCATATACTAGTCTAAAAGGTGTATTAGTTGCCTTATCCGAACTATCTTTGAGAGGATACGAGATTTATTGACTGATGTGCTCCACGCATGTCTATGTCCAAGCCAGTGGTATTGATTACAGGTGGCGGGCGTAGAATCGGTGGAGCAACCTCTAAACTACTCATGGAATCTGGGTATTATGTTTTGATTCACGTAAGGAATTCTAAAGGACTAGCTGAAGAGTTGATTCAAACCCATAGCGCCGAGAATAAATGTGAACCTTGCGGCGAAGTGATTGTCGCAGATTTGACCAGTGATGAAGAGTTAAATTCAATGATAACTGCTGTCAAAAGTAACTCAATGGTAAAACAATCAGGTGGGTTGTTTGGCCTTATCAATAACGCTTCAATTTACACGCCAATTGATTTCGAAGATTTGACTCTTGAAGTAATGCGGACGAATTTTAGAATTCACTTGGAAGTACCATTCATCTTGACTAAGCAATTAATTCAAGAATTAACCAACTCTAATGGGAGCATTGTAAGTATCATAGATACCTCACAAGGAAGAGCATGGGAAGGACTTTCACATTACACTTCTAGCAAATCTGCACTTAGACAACTAATGATTAACTTGGCTGGCGACTTACGCGACAAGATTAGAGTAAATTGCGTAGCACCAGGGGCTATTATCTCAGCTGATTGGGAGGCTGAACATTTTGCCTCAGTCTTAGAAAAAGTCCCTATGGGTCGTTCAGGCAAACCAATAGATATTGCTAATTCAGTGAAATTCTTATTAGAATCAGATCATTTATCTGGGCAAATAATTAATGTTGATGGTGGTTGGACCATCGTCGAATAGGCGTTTAATTCAAATGATGCCTCTCCTACGGCCTCCTGCAGGGATGGCTGAGGTGGTCAAAGGCGCCGGGCTTAAGATCCGGTCCCATATGGGTTCGTGGGTTCGTATCCCAC
>CAXGZX010000107.1:0-4856 GCA_964014545.1 uncultured Candidatus Poseidoniales archaeon
AAGACGCCAGTCCATGCTCAGGGGGAAAGGTAAGCGGTTTCCTTTTCCCAAGGCCTTTGCAATAGTAATGATAATGCTATTTCTCGTGCCTGGTTGCTTGGATTTTGGCAGTGATGACGAGGCAACCACCTCGGCCAACGACGGGCCGATAACTATCGAAGTATGGCATACTTTTGCTGCTGAAAGCAAGGAAGAGGTGGCTTTTACCAATGCAGTTAGAGATTTTGAAACTGCACATCCAAATATTACGGTTGAGATTACCCTAGTGCCGTTTGGTAATGCTGATCAGTTATTCATGACTGCCGCCCAAGGCGGCGAAGCACCCGATTTGATGCGACTTTCTAGTGACCAACTTGGGGCAATTGGTGAAGTGCGGGTTGACGGATATCCGTTACTTGAGGACCTACGTCCACACCTAACACCGCAAGATAGAGCTCAATTTGAAGCAAGAGCACTTGATTCAATGCGTTATGGCGAGGAATTGTACGGCATCCCAGCCAGCCAAGATTGCCTTTCATTGATTTACAATAAGGCATTATTTGATGCCGAGGGACTAGATTATCCCAATGAAAATTGGACTGAACAAGACCTTCTAGCAGCCGCTCAACAACTAACTCAACAAGATGTTCAGGGTCTTGCTTTACCGATAAAAACCGCTTACTGGTGGTTTCCAATCCAGGAAGGATTTGGCGGCAGTTTGTTTGACCAGCAAGGCAATCCAACACTTGATTCAAACGGCTCTAGTGAAGCGATGAGATGGATGCTTGATTTGGAATTGACCGAAGAAGTAGTCGCTACTGGAACGCAAATTGAAGGAATGAAGAATCAATTTATCACTTCTAAAGCAGCAATGATTGTTGATGGTCCATGGAATTGGGCAACCTATGAAGACAGTCGGCTAAATATTGGGCAAACCCTGCTGCCGACAGTTGTTCAATCAGGTGAACGTATGTCACCTCTTGTCACTTACAAAGGCTGGACGGTAAGCAAACAAAGTGCTCACAAGGTCGCCGCAACTGAATTGGCGCTCTGGCTATCATCACAATCAGTCCAGCAAGAATTCGCCTTAGAAACCTATACTATGCCAACGCACGTAGCGCTTGACACGGACCCAGCAATCATCAATGATGAAGTAATATCGGGATTTTTAGAACAAACCAAACTAGCCACCCCTGCCCCAACTACTCGTGCTATGTCGCTGATATACGGCCCCCTTTCCACTGCTTTTGAACAAGCATATACTGGTACTGCAAGTACCTCTGATGCTTTGAGCGACGCCAATGATGAATTAATTTCTTTAATTGAGAATCTGCAGCGTGCAGATCAGGTAGAACCGAATCCTGGTTATCGGGTAATTGACGCAAACATTTCTACAGATGGTTCACAAAATTACACGATTTATGTCGATGGAAAACTACACACTGAATTACAATTAGATGTTGGACAAGGTGTCACAAATAGCGGTTATGATTCCTGTACTGCTGACGGCAATCAGATGAATCAAAGTGGCCAGATAAGGCTATTTCCCGATACAACTCAGGAAATCAAATGTAGTTTAACGGGAATGATTCCAGATAAATTACACCTAATTGAGGTATATTCTCAAAACGGGCAGGTCATGAGCTTTGAAGCCGTAACCGGGGTTGCTGACCAGCGGCCCGAAGCCGGAGACACCTCGCCAGTTCTGTTTGCCATTGGAGCAATAGTTCTCTCGCTAATAGCCCTGCTTAGTTACGGCCGCTATCGCGACGGTCAACTGGGTCGCACAAATTCACGATTAGCCCATTTCTACATTGCACCGGCAATGTTAGCCTTGGCAATTCTAACATTTTACCCTGTAATGTATGGCTTTTGGCTATCGTTTACCGATGCTGACCAAACCCACTTAGGTGAGCAAGCCTTCATTGGACTGACTAATTTTTGGGAGGTAATAACCGCTTCTGGGTTCATTAGAGTGACGATATTTACCTTGGTTTGGACGGTTGTCAACGTCACTGCGCACATCGGACTCGGATTATTTCTAGCCCTAATTTTGCAGCGTGCAGACCTCAAGGGAAAAACCGCTTATCGAACAATTTTGCTATTGCCTTGGGCGGTACCGTCCTATATTTCGGTCCTAGTTTGGAAAGGGATGTTCCAGCCTGACGGCCTGATTAACGATTTACTCGGCACGGATATCAATTTCTTATCTGATCCAACCGGAGCCCAAATAGTGGTCATTTTAGTAAATATTTGGCTTGGAGTTCCATTTATGATGATGTCCATCAGTGGTGCGTTACAAGCCCTACCAAAGGACATGTATGAGGCTGCTGAGGTTGAAGGTGTTACAGGATGGGAGGCATTTAGACACCTGACCCTGCCCAATCTGAAAAGTGCATTAGTGCCGTTATCTTTGCTTGGATTTATTTGGACTTTCAATATGTTCAATGTAATTTACTTAATGACCGACGGAGGCCCTAATCTCTACTTTGGAGAACCTGGCCAAACAGATATTTTGATCACTTATGTTTACGATGTTGCCTTTAGAGACGGCGCATATGGTGTTGCAGCAGCCTGGTCAGTGATAATTTTCCTAATGCTTCTGGCATTCTCATGGACTTACATGAAGCAAACTAACGCAACGGAGGCGGCTGCATGATTAGCGAGCGAGTGATTCGTGCTTGGTACATTCCAGCAGAAGTTTTGGCCTTACGACGTTGGCTAGTTGTGGCAACAGTAGTCAATATCGTATTGCTAACTTTTGATTATCTGCGTGGCGACAGCCAAATCTTGCTGCTCGGCCTTTTCGGCTGTACTATTTTAGCGGCTTTACGTAACTTTTTGCCCGCAGCTAACAACTCCAACAAACGTAATATTTCGCTGCTATTATCAGGAGCAATAATTGCCGTTGGCATTTATCGGTTTATGCTGATGCCAATCTCCATGTTTAATTTCTGGCTTTGTGCTTGGATGATAATTCCTGGACTTATCGCACTATTTTGGTTATCAAATCAGGCAGTATCGGTATGGGCAACCCGTGAGTTGTCAATTTCTGCTGTTGAATACGGGCTTTCAAGGAACTTCGAATTAAACAAGAAATACCAAAGAATCGGTTCTCACACCACGCTATTACATTTCTCAGTGATCACTTTAATTCCAATAATTTGGATATTTGATATTGCCTTATCTCCGGGGAATGCGCTTGGTGGTGAAATTGGAGACTCCTTTAGCGGTGAGCACTTTTCCAAGATCCTTGAAGGAGACTCCTTTTGGATTTGGTTTAGAAATTCGTTAATTGTTTCAATCGGTACAAGTTTACTTGGATTAGTAATAGCAATCCCTGCTGGATATGCGTTTAGTAGATACAAATTCACCGGGCGAGATGTTTCTATGTTCGCGTTCCTATTAGTGCAAATGTTCCCTGGAATAATTATCTTAGTGCCTTATTTCTTAGTCATGAAAACCCTAGGTTTGCTTAATTCTCATCTCGGACTAATTCTTGCTTATTGTGTAACAGCATTACCATTGTGCGTTTGGATGTTGAAAGGCTTCTTCGATACCGTGCCGCGTGAACTTGAAGAGGCAGCCACTTTAGACGGTTGTAATCAATTCCAAGTCTTCACCAAAGTCGTGCTGCCATTATCGATGCCTGCTGTAGCGGTAACTGCTCTGTTTAGTTTCCTTGCTGCTTGGAATGAATTCCTCCTCGCACTGACCTTCAATACCTCCAATGACATGTACACCTTACCGGTTGGCCTTGCTTCATTAATTTCCTCAACTGGTCAAGCATGGGGAGATTTTGCCGCTGCTAGCATTTTGGTTAGCCTGCCAGTAGCGTTGTTGTTTTTATTCTTCCAGAAGTTCCTCATCGAGGGGCTATCTGCAGGTGGAGTGAAAGGGTGATTGAATGGTAAATGTAAGATATAACTCGGTATCAAAGAAATATGATGACGGCTTTGAAGCGGTAAAAGAATTGAATTTAGAAATAAAAGATGGCGAATTTTTGGTATTACTGGGCCCGTCAGGCTGTGGTAAGTCAACAACTCTGCGAATGCTTGCCGGACTAGAAGAAGTTACTAGTGGCGAAATACAAATTGATGATGTGACAGTCAACCATTTACCACCTGGAGCAAGAGGTTTAGGAATGGTATTCCAATCTTATGCTTTGTACCCACATATGTCAATTGCTGACAATCTATCGTTTGGTTTGCGCATGGCCAAAGGTGAAGCAAAACTAAGCGGTGATGAAATTAAGGCACGAGTTCAAGAAGCGGCTGAAATGCTAGACTTAGTTGACCACCTCGATAAAAAACCCAAGGAGTTAAGCGGCGGCCAGAGACAAAGAGTTGCTCTTGGCAGAGCATTAGTCCGTAGGCCAAAAGTGCTGTTGATGGACGAACCTTTATCGAATTTAGATGCTGAATTAAGACATCAAATGCGCAGCGAGATTCGTAAACTACACGATGAACTTGGCACTACGACAATTTATGTTACGCACGACCAAATCGAGGCGATGACCTTAGCAGATCGAATTGCCATCCTCGACAAAGGGGTGCTACAGCAACACGATGAGCCCCTAAATGCTTATCATAACCCAGCAAACGAGTTCGTCAAAGGCTTCCTTTGCCAACACATCGATGATTTGGTACAAACAGCAAACAACCTTTTCAAGAAAACAGAATAACCTAGCGGGTGAGGCAGATGCGTAATCAAGTAGTCGTGGCAATCTTATTCCTAACGGTATTATTGTTGCCAATGGTGCCGGTAACGGCAGATAATCCAGAGATTGATTATCAAGACGGTCAAACCGTATTTACTTGGTCTGGCACCGCTTCAACAGTTGAATTAATTGGCGAATGGAATTGGAGTGAAACGTC
>CAXGZX010000108.1:0-4716 GCA_964014545.1 uncultured Candidatus Poseidoniales archaeon
CACGCCGAAATCGCTGCAAGAGCCGATGATTTATTTGCCGACCCAATCATCGAACACTCAATCACCAACCAATCTTTTTTGGGTAATAATGAGATATTTTCACAAACTCCAGACGCAGTGGTTTCTGTTGGGTTTAAACCAGGAGTAACTGATAACCCAGGCAAAGCTGCTTTGGATGGATTTAGAACTATATTCCCCAACGCTTCACTAGATTCTGACATATCCACCTACATCACTTACCTCTTCTATGGAATACCCCAAGGCACCTCAACAGAATGGTTATCTTCAACACTATACAATAATTTGATACAAAGAAGTTTTGTTACTGACGGCGAAATGTGTAAATCGAGTAATTGGTTGATGATAGACTATCCTGAAAAACCACCACAGGAATTCAAAACACCCGCTCACGTCAATCTCGAAATATCTAATGAACAGTTAATTGATCTTTCAGAAACAGGCCTTCTTGCGTTGAATCTCACTGAAATGCAGGCTATACAAGAACACTATCGCAACCCCGAAATTCGTCAGTTGCGCCAAGCAGCCGGAATTGTAGCAGACCAACCAACCGATGTCGAACTCGAGTGCCTTGCTCAAACATGGAGTGAGCATTGTAAACACAAAATCTTCGCTTCCAAAATACACCACACAGATTTAGAAACCGGCGAGCAGTCGGTAATCGATTCAATTTTCAAAACCCACATCATGAAACCAACTCATGATATGCAAAATGATGTTGATTGGCTGCTGTCAGTATTTCATGACAATTCAGGAGTGATCGCTTGGGACGATGAGTGGAGTGTTTGTATGAAAGCAGAAACCCACAATTCTCCTTCAGCATTAGACCCATATGGTGGCGCAATGACCGGCATAGTTGGAGTAAACCGAGATATTTTGGGAACAGGATTGGGTGCTAGGCCAATAGCCAATACCGATGTATTTTGCTTCGGGCCACCAGATTGGCAAGGGGAAATCCCCGACAACCTATTCCACCCATCTAGAGTGCTTAGAGGAGTGCATGCAGGAGTTCGCGTTGGCGGTAATGAATCAGGCATCCCAACTATCAATGGAGCAATAGTATTTGATGAGCGGTATTTGGGTAAACCACTAGTTTATTGTGGCACAGTCGGCCTAATGCCAAGAAAACTACCCGACGGCAGAGAATCCCACATCAAAACTCCGTCAGCAGGTGATGTAGTGTTCATGGTTGGCGGCAGGGTTGGCTATGATGGAATACACGGAGCGACGTTCTCTTCATTAGAATTAACCGAAGAATCTCCGTCTAGCGCAGTACAAATTGGTGATCCAATAACACAAAAGAAAATGATTGACATGATCTTAGAAGCCCGAGATTTAGGCTTGATAAGTTGTATTACTGACAATGGAGCAGGAGGCCTATCTTCTTCTATTGGCGAAATGGCCGAATATACTAATGGATGCAGAATCGATTTAGCCAAAGTCCCACTTAAACAACCCGGATTATCACCCTGGGAAATATTGGTTTCAGAAAGCCAGGAACGCATGACTGTGGCGGTAAAGCCAGAAGACGTTACAGCCTTTGAAAAGCTAGCCTTACTCCATGAAGTGGAAACCGCAGCCGTTGCCGAATTCACCTCAACAGGCATCTTCCACGTTCAATATGATGAGTCAACTGTTGCTTATTTACCAATAGAATTCCTT
This sequence comes from uncultured Candidatus Poseidoniales archaeon, assembly GCA_964014545.1. Taxonomy (GTDB): domain Archaea; phylum Thermoplasmatota; class Poseidoniia; order Poseidoniales; family Poseidoniaceae; genus MGIIa-L1. The sequence goes on from CAXGZX010000108.1 coordinate 1,681, forward strand.
CATGATGGAGTGCCTCAATTAGAGTTAGAATCCGAATGGAAAATACCCGAGCATAAACCATTCACTCCACCTCAAACAGCAGACCACAACACAATCTTAACCGATTTATTAGCTAGGCCAAATATAGCTAGTAAGGAAACGTGGGTTAGGCAATACGATCACGAAGTCATCGCACAAACAGCAGTCAAACCATTCGTGGGGGTTAATCGAGACGGCCCTGCTGACGCTGGAGTAATCGCGCCAATTCATGGCAACCCTCGGGGTTTAGTGGTCTCTTGCGGGATTGCCCCTAGATATTCTGATATCGATGCTGGAGCAATGGCAGCAGCAGCAATAGACGAAGCGGTAAGAAACGCAGTATGCGTCGGCGTAGATGTTGACAAGATTGCCGGTTTAGACAACTTCTGTTGGCCCGACCCAATCGAATCAGAAAAGACCCCAGACGGTAAATTCAAGTTAGCGCAACTAGTTCGAGCCAATAGAGAGTTAGAGCGGATATGTCGAGCTTATCGCTTACCTTGTGTTAGTGGCAAAGATTCTATGAAGAATGACTACGGCAAAGGTCAAGATAAAATTTCAATTCCACCAACCTTACTATTTTCATTATTTGGCGACCACCCCGACGTAAGAAATTCAGCGACTAGTGATTTAAAACATCCAGGCGATAAACTGTACTTAGTTGGCGAATCACTCGAGGAACTGGGCGCTTCAGAATTAGCATTCATGATGACAGAAAACGGACAGTCTGCTGGCATTGGGGGGAATGTTCCATTATTATCTGAACCAGACCGATTATTTTCATCGTATCGTGCGCTAAGTAAAGCAATAAATTCTGGTGTGGTAAAAACCGCTCACGATTGTTCTGAAGGGGGCGTTGGTGTAGCGCTTGCCGAGATGTGTATTGGTGGCAGAATTGGCGCCAAGATAGATATCGACGGTACAGGAAATACCTCAACATGGGCCCGTTTGTGGGGCGAATCGTTAGGGAGAATAATCATCGCCGTTTCACCACAAAACAATGCTAAATTCCTTGAACTCATGGCCGGCCATACCACTACACTACTAGGTGAGGTAGAATCGACAAGCCAACTAAGTATTGTTGACGGATTTGACGAACTGATTTCCATTGAAGTAAACGAATTGGTCACTTCTTGGCAAGGAACTCTAGATTTAACTGGCGGTGTTGCTTGATGTATATTCCCAAAGTTGCCGTATTATTTGGCTTTGGAATAAATTGCGACCATGAAACTGCAGCAGTATTCGAAATGGTTGGCGGTAAGTCGACTAGAGTACATCTAAACACCTTCATTTCAGGCGAAGATGAATTATCAAACTATGATATATTGGCTGTTCCGGGAGGATTTTCATTTGGCGATCACTTGGGAAGTGGAAGACTTATGGGTAATAGGATGCGATTTTCACTACGTGACGAATTACTTAATTTCATTAAATCCGGTAAGCCAATAATTGGGATTTGTAATGGCTTTCAGGTCTTGGTAAAAACCGGATTACTACCCGGTCCCGACAACAATGAGCCAGACTTTATCCAACGTGCTAGTTTGACTCTAAATGACTCAGGAAGGTATGAAGACCGGTGGGTTACCCTTGATTTTAACAAAGATAGTAATTGTATTTGGACTAAAGGGCTCGCTAGAATCGATTGCCCGGTAAGACATGGCGAAGGAAAGTATGTCATGCCCGATGCTGAAAGTTTAGCAAACCTAGCAAATAATAATCAAATCACTGTAAGATATGCAGATCCACAAACCCCACAATCAGATAGCCATAATGACGAGGTCTTACCATTTCCTCTATCCCCAAATGGTAGTATGATGAATATCGCCGGGATTAGCGATAAGACCGGGCTTGTATTCGGCCTTATGCCACACCCAGAAGCAATTTATGCGCAATGGCTCCACCCCGATTTCTCTAGAGGCGGTGCGCCAACCTCAACAACAGATATCGAGTGGGAAGGTCAAGGGCTGCAGATTTTTAGGAACGCAGTTGAATACATTCAATCAACTCGCTGATTAAAATGGCTCTCAACACAAGATTTAGGGAAATAGATTCCTTGAGAGGGTTGGCTGTATTATTGATGGTAATGGTTCATGCTGCAGCCACTTGGAATCCATCTAATACCTCGCAAACCTCACTTCTAGCATACCTAGTCGCAGGACTTGGCGGTCTTGCCGCACCATTATTTGTTACAATTTTTGGTTGGGGTATGTACAAATCAAAAAGTCCTAGAAAATCCATTTTAACCAAAACAGCAATACTATTAATCCTTCAATATGTTGTAAATCTATGTTCTCCACACCTCTACGAACCATATTCCCCTGGGATTTTATCACTATTCGCGATGCTATTAATTGCTAAACCAGCAATTATGAAATCCATAGAATCAATCAATAACATGCTAATTTTCAATGGGTTGATAGTTGGAATGTTCATAATAAATAGCTTCTTTATTGAGTTTCAAGGAAGTAGTAACTGGGATTCTAGGATTGTAGTCTACGATTTTCTACAACTAATTAATTTGACCTTATTTACTGGAACGTATCCAGTGTTTCCCTGGATTACATTTTGCGTAGTTGGTGCATTCCTTGGAAGATCTGTTATGGAGGGGGGTAAAACACTTCCAAGAAATAACACCACAATAAGCATGATTGTTGTAGGAATTTCCTATTGTCTTGTAACGCTATATTTAGCCATACGAAATTCTGAAGTTTGGGCTCATCCTTCAAAAGGAGATTATCTAAACTTCTTTCCAGCTAATTTTGGCTTTATGATCGCAGCCATTACGGGTGTGTTCATTCTCTGGTTGATTGTACAGGAATTGAACATATTATTGTTTGAACAAGCCGGCAAGGTTTCCTTAACCGTCTATGTTGTACATTTTATTCCTCTAACCTACTTATCTAATTTAGAGGATGAAAGAAATTGGACGATAATGGAAGCGAGCCAGGCAGTGGTATTATTCGCCACCACCTGGCTCATCTTCGCATATTTTTGCAATAGGTATCAATGGCTAACCAT
>CAXGZX010000109.1:0-4653 GCA_964014545.1 uncultured Candidatus Poseidoniales archaeon
GCGGTATTGCCCATTCTTGTAACTCAAAGTTTGTTGCTGGTTGTTGTAAAAGTTCAACATCTATTTGATCTAACTCCCTGTCTTCTTGGGCTAGTGAAATTACAGTATGTGATAGGTTTTGTTCAAACTCTGGAGTTGTTTTGTAACCATATTTATTGAAAATTTTCAGACCTGAATCTTCTACAGGGTTATGGCTAGCAGTAATCATGCAACCAAATTCTGCATTGTGAGACAATGTGGCTAAGTGAAGGGTTGGGGTAGCACATAGTCCAATATGTACGACTTCAAATTCGGCAAGGTTTAGCCCTATAGTCAAAGATTCTGCAAGTTTCATGTTAGCAGGCCGGTCATCCCATCCAATAACTACAGTCATTTTCTGCGGAGAATGTTGATCGGTAATACGACCAAGTGACTCTCCTATTAGTTGCATAATCGCTTGAGAAATTTCTCGATGCTCAAGCAATCGCCTTATTGCAGATTTCTCGCCAATCTGCTCTAGGTTGACTAATCCACGAATACCATCAGTACCAAATAGGTTCTCAACCATCAATATCACCTGTGGTTAGAATTTTCTCCGTGAACACCTGTAACTGTGACATTTGGCCAAACGGTACTATTACGACCCAGTATTGTGCCAGGGTTCGTAACTGCATTACAACCTAATTGGCAACCCTCTCCAAGAATCGCCCCAAATTTCCTTAGTCCACTTGGCCTTCGATCATCGCCAATTCTGAGGTATACTTCTTCCCCATCGTTTCTCAAATTACTTAGTTTTACACCTGCCCCAAGATTAACTGCCTTACCGAGTATGGAGTCTCCAACATAATTGAAGTGGGGTGCTTTTGCGCCGGGAAGTAAAATTGAATGTTTCACTTCTGATGCATGTCCAACAACTGCGGTAGAGCAAATCCAAGAGTATTCTCTAACATATGCACCATGTCTAATTACGGCCTCGTTGCCAATATAGCAAGGGCCGATGAAATGTGTTGATGGTTCTACTATTGCACTCTGTTCGATGATTACTGGTCCGTTGCTTTCGTCAAAGGTAATCGATGAGGAGAATGTGTTAAGATCTCGGAAATTTGAGTGATTGCTAACCAAATTATCCATTTGTTGTTGCAAGGAATTAGCGGATGATTTGTCTAGGATTGTCCAAGAAGGTTGGGACTCTGGTAATATTGGAATAGTTTCTGGCGCCGGGTGAGAAAGGCTCGGAAAGAGGGTTTCAGAAAATGCTTCTCTAGGCCATTCCATGGTTGTCCGAAAAGGTCTATGCCAATGAATCTGCCGTTTATGCAGCCACTCTGTACAGCCTCTTGCCTGTAGTGTTGTCTAATTTAAATCCGATGATATCTGATAGGTACCGGGGAATAAATAGGCCTACTTTTCTTGTTGTAAGGCCGTGGTTACGCATTCTACGTTCGTTGGAGAGGTAATGAACTATGTCTGCTGCAGAACAATCTGGAACGCCTGCAATGTATTCTATTATCTCTTCTTTCAGTCTAGCTAATCTGGCTTCCTTTTGACTTCCTTTTCCCCTCATCTCTATCATATATTGATACGCTTACAAATTATATAATTGCTAAATCGGGATGTCCTTGGGCTCCCAGCATTCATGTTTAGCGGGTTGTCAAAATATCCTGCCATTTCATAAAAGAACCTTTTCTGAAATAATTTGTATGGAAGTCCCTCTGGCCGACATGATAACATCGAATAATTTTACCTCTGCTGTCATAGCAACCATGCCTCGTGTGAACTGGAACTATTACTTCACTAACATCAAATTTCGGTCCGTTTTGATCTGGTTCTGTGTCGGTGCAGGTCTCGAGATTACCGTCTAAAGACATTGATTCTATGTCTGGATGCCTAAGTTCTGGGTCAAATTCTAGCATTATTTCGCCTTCATTTGGTTTTACTGGGCGCCAATCTGTACTCGAACCGTTACCCAACCACTGTATCATTGACTTCATTTGTTGGACCGTAACAAAACCAAGGTGAGTCTTCTCCCACCATCCTTTAGATCTGGCCATTGTAATATGGTGGACCCCGGGTTGAATCATGCGCGAGTCTAGGCTATCTGCATATGTGCGACACAAATCCCTAATCCTAACAGTGATTACTGGTATTATGCCAAGCCCAAGTCGGGCTAATTGAAACGGATTTGCTAACTCTCCCAGCAGCAATAGAGGCCGTCTATCAGCCATTGCTGGAGCTGTATGATTACTCAAGTGTTGGCTAACTTTCTCTTGCCCAACCATAGCATTTGCAATCGCTTCCTTGATACCTTCAATAGATGACTCATGCTCCGCCATTGGTGGCAAATCAAGCGTATGGAATTCTTGATTAGAAACAATGAACGAGGTTTTTGGCAACGGGTGCGGAGAATTATTTGGGGCATATTGCCACATCGAGGCGTTCATCTTCTCCATATAGGAGCCTCTAAGTTTATGTTCTTGAATACGCCGATTATTCCATGAAGGTTGATTCTAATTGGCATTGGGGGCAAGTTACCTTGATTGGCCTAATTGCCGGAATCCCCAATGCTGCGCCACATCCAGGACAATTGATCGCCTGACTTACTTCTTGACGGCGTTGAGAAGCGTCTTGACTAGGGTCATATTCGAACCGGTAATTGCTTGTGGACTGTAGTGTGGTGTTGATTGATTGTTGAGTTGCCTGCCGATTGATTGGCAGCATTGCCAATATTTGAGTTGATGTTAGACCATGCTTTTTGCCTATATTGGCGGCATGTAAGTTTCTCTCATTACCTGATGCCGTCATAAGAAGAGTGTATTCCTCGGGAGAAATAATTGTCATAATGTAATGGAAGTTATCTTTGCTTTAGAGCATTTACCTGCCTTGAGTATGTGGTCAATTTGCAAAAACAGACCAAATACATGATATATATATTGGAAGAGTTCAAAACAGATTGTAGTTGGCCACGGGTTGAGGGGCCTAGGGATGAGTAGGACAAAGATGCGTAAAACAGCACGTGACAAATTGGAAAAAATGTCTCCACAAGAGCGGTCTAAAGCCGTAAGGAGCATCAATTGTAGGGAAACTATGACGGATGCGAACTGGGTCTTTGCCAACGATACGATGGCTGATGTTTTAGACGACCTAACGCAAAACAATTGGGACCACGTCTTTGTTGTTAACAAAGAAGGCGTGCCTATGGGGAGAATTCATGCTGTTGATGTACTGAAGATTGTCGCAAAAAAGAATGTTGAGCGTTCAGTTGCGTGGATGTTGAGCGTTCCGGCAAAGCAATTAATCAATTTACCACCTCTGACTGTAAAATCCGACACGCCGTTACTTAAGGCTGGAGCTCTCATGTTAACTCATGACCTAAACCAGGTTGCAGTGGTTAACCAACAAGGGGTCCTAGTTGGTGTTGTAGGTTACAAAACTATGGCCAAGAATTTGCCGCGTTTTATTCTGTGATTAAATTCCCCAATAACGGTCTGCTTGGGCTTGCTTGGCTTGTAATGAATTCTTGATAGTTGTCGCCATCCATAGCACAACTACCCAAATCAATGGATATGCTAGGTCGGTTAGGATTTGATTGACACTGAATTCATAAGATTCCCCATTGAGAACGTTGGTTGAGATTTGGAGAGCAGAATCTACAAATGAGTAAACCACCATGCCAAATATGCTCAAAACAATCAGCCTCCCAGAAAACGAACCACGTCTAAGACGTAAAAACATGAAGCCTGCGGTCGAGGTTAAGAATGCAATAACGATCCATGCCAAAGCAGCATGAGTCACCTCAAGCCACAATATCGAGTTTGTACTATCGGTTACTAAATTCGTATAGGCCCGGTATCCTTCAGCTACCGCAAATATTGCACTAAACAAGGTAGCAGTCCACAACAATGAGGAGAACATCGCTGCATCAGCGTTATCTCGCATTTCTTGAATTACTCGGTTTACAGTGGTCTCAATTCCCGCACCTTTACTGAAGATATACAATCCAGTGACTAATGGAAGTGCACCAATTACAATACCGCCAATTTCTGCTGGAAGCATTATTCCGAGACCCAATATCGCCAATACAAGCCCAAATGGAATCATGATTTTGGCTCGCCACTTAGGGTCCTCGAGGGCTTTGACGATATAGTAATAAGTGCCTTCAATACCTTTGGATTGTTTGACTATTATTTTCTCAACGTGGTCAATTCTTACTTGAGACTGAATAATTGGCAATACCGATTCGTCTTCAGCCCCATCTGTTACCAGAATCGCTTTGTCTGGTTGGAATGTAGTAACTATCTCTTCGAGTTGAGCAGAAATTGCCCGATCTGAACGAATTCCTACCTTTTCATCACCAGTAAGAATTGCGATTTCAACCTCATCATCATCCCCGAGTGATTCTGAAAGGTTGTCGTGTTGTGATAATGCGCCTAAAATTGCATTTGTGTCACTTTCTTCCGGGTCTGCAATACCGAGTTTAAGTGCAGCAGTAAGGACTTGTCGGCGCCCAACTACGGGGCCTCTAATAGCAGTTTTAATGCCGAGATCGTTGTCACGATCAACTGTCAAAACGAGCGTTCGAGTCATAGATTTCACCGTTGGTTGTGCAGGCTAAAGCGTCTTACAATTCAAATCCTTCGCGCGAATTGACTAAGATTCGTCGGGTTTTTCAGCAGA
>CAXGZX010000110.1:0-4589 GCA_964014545.1 uncultured Candidatus Poseidoniales archaeon
ATGGTTCAGCACCCGGCTCTTCCCTAGTTGATGTTCGAATTGGAACCGATGCAGGAGCAGGCCCGTTTGAGAACTATGTCTTGGAGCAGGAATTCTACGAATCGGCAATGAATGGGATTCAATGGATAATTGACAACAAAGACACAGCTTGGGCAGGGGTCGATGAAAGCCTTCACGGAATTGACATCATTTCACTCTCATGGGGAATTACCTCTCACGAAGGGGGTGGCTCTGACGGCTCAGACATGCACAGTATGATTCTTGATGTGGCCATGGAAGAAGGAATTGTGGTTAGTGTTGCAGCAGGCAATGATGGCCCAAATAATGATGGTCTATCTGGAATGGGTTCATCTGACCTTTCAATTACAGTCGGTGCCACAGATGATGGGAACACAATAATTAGAGATGATGATACAATTGCCTCTTATTCTTCAAGAGGACCTCGTCGAGATAATGGTGATGGTAATCCGCTCAATGAATTGAAACCTGAAGTAACTGCTCCTGGAACCAATATTATCCAAGCAGAAGGTTGTGTGACATCAGGTGGTTGTAACAACTTACTTGGTGGTGATGCATCATCTAATACCTATACTAGTAGAGGTTCAGGAACTTCTTACGCCGCTCCAGCAGTTTCGGGAATCTTGGCATTGATGATTGAGGCAAACCCGAACTTAACGGCCTTTGAGATGAAAGAGATTTTGAAATTTACCGCCGAACGTAAAGGTGAACCTACTCAACCAGATGTCGATCCCTTTTGGAACCGAGACTTTGGTTGGGGATTAGTCGATGCTTACGAAGCAGTGAAGTTGTCCATAAAATTGCGAGATCAGGGATTGAATGGATTAATTGATGTCAATACTCAAGTTCACGTAGAATCATCCTCAATCGATAACCAATCTGGTCTTTACGTTATCCAAGGAATTGCATGGGGTCAAATGGGCTCAGTAAATGCCATTGAGTATCGCATGAATGACGGAGAATGGATGTCGGTTGACTTTGAACAAACCAATGGCTCGTTGTCTGCCTTAGAACGATTTTCATGGTCTTTAGCCCTTGATTTGGATAAAATCTCAATGGCTAATAATTCCATTGAAATAAGGGGCCTGAGTGATGATGGCCAATCTTTACCCATCACAATTACAATTCAAGGAACCGGGGGAATTTCTGATTCTTCAGAATCTTTTATCTGGGACTTATTACCAAATACTATTTTCTTCGTATTGTTCATAATTGTTGGATTACTATTATGGAATTCACGGACAGAGAATCCCGAAACGTTGTTCCTAGATTCCAACGATTCAATTGCTAAGGTGCTAAAAGAAGACAAAGATTTGGCTTCAGTAGTTGATGCTGAATTATTGGAAGGATAGTAGAAGGTGAGGCTGTTGGGTAATTTTAGCGATAGAGCCTTGGCAATACAGCCAACTGGGGTCCGTAAAATGTTCGACCTTGCCGGTGATGACGTCATCTCCTTTGGCCTTGGAGAACCAGACTTTCAGCCGCCAAAAGTTGCTATTGATTCCTTCCATCAGGCTATGGTTAATGGCCATAACAAGTATACAACAACTGCTGGTTTACCTGCCTTGAGGGATAAAATTGCTGAGTCTTGGGATGCTTACCAACAAGGTATGACTGCAGACAATGTCTGTATAACGATGTCTGGAACAAACGCATTGCTCAATATTTTCTTGACATTGGTAAATCCCGGAGATAATGTATTGTTGCCGGAGCCATACTTTCCTTTGTACGGTCCAGATGTTACTATTTGTGGTGGCAAGGACAAATACTATCCATGTAAATTTGAGAATGAATTTATCCCCCAAATCTCAGACTTAGAATCATTAATCGATGAGAATACAGTTGCTATTTTGTATAATTTCCCAAGTAATCCTACAGGGGGTACTCTAACTCACGACCAACGTAATGATTTACTTGAGTTCGCAAAAAAACATGATTTATGGATCATCAGCGATGAAGTTTATGATCGAATCGTCTTTGAAAGCGAGCACGTTTCATTTATGGGCACAAATTATGATAAGGTGCTTGTAGTGAACTCTTTTTCCAAGACATTTGCCATGACTGGTTGGCGAATTGGCTATATTATTTCTGACAACCTTGAGGCTATGAACCAGATTATTAAGATGCAATATTACATCACTGCATGTTCCAATGATGCAATGCAATATGCCGTACTTGCAGCACTTGAGCACGCAGCAGATTATCCTGAGATAATCGCTAAAGAGTTTCAACAACGCTGTGATTTGATTGTCGATCGACTTAATGCTATGCCAGGAGTTCAATGCCACAAACCAAAAGGCGCCATTTACGTATTCCCTAAGGTCCATGTTGAAGGAATGAACTCTGAAGAAATTGCTTTGGAATTGTTGAAAGATGGTGTGCTATGTTCTCCCGGTTCAGCATTTGGACCATCTGGTGAAGGGCATCTTAGATTTGCTTACACAATCTCCAAAGAGGATATTCAGTTAGGCATGGATAAGGTTGAATTATCGTTAAAAAGGCTAAATGGACTGTGATCGAATGTCATTTACTAGCTCCATAATGTATTTTTTTGCTGGATTTATTATCGCTTTTTTATTCCCTAGAATTCCAATTCTAATGATAACTCGAGGTAAGGGTTTCAATCTTGCTTTTCCCGAGCATCCAGCGCCAGTTCCTCTATCGCCCAAATTAACTCAAAGGGTTCTACACATGCGGATGATTTACTGGATGGGATTTATTGTATCACTAGTTCCGTTGTTGTTTGGCCTTGCTTCAGTAAAATGGGGTAATGCCGCCTTTGGATTTGGTCTATGGATATCTTCTGGTTGGTTTATTTTATCACGCTTACAGTCATTTATTGGAGGGCCAAAGCCGCCATGGACGCTAGACATGGCACAACGTTTGCAAATCATAATGGATGAAACAAAATCTGTTCAAACATGTTGTCCAATGCCCGTTGCCGAATGGCGGGTTATGACAGTATCCTGCGCTAGATGCGATGCTGAGTTGTCGGATATGCCTCGTCCAGATTTAGGAAGAAAGCGTATGGATGGGTTTTTTCTAGGTGGATTAAGATTATTGATGACCGATGGTTATCCTGTGATTGATTTTGATAATGACTCAAAAAACAAATCAAGCGATAGTGAGGAATAATCTGCTAAGCAAAAACCCTACCTTTACCGCTTATATCTCAGCAATAATTGATAATCCATTAAATTGACGTGGAGGTATGGCGGGCAAGGTTCGTAAAAAACCATTCAGTGCTCGTCTGTGGCTTACCTTTGTTGCTTTGTGCCAAGTTTTCCTTACCCCATTGATTGCTTTTACCCTGACATATTTATTTGAGTTCAATATTTTTGGTGAAAGCATAAACATTTCATTTCAAAAAGAAATGATTCCTTGGATTGTTACCGCCTCGCTCATGTATGGTATGCTAGCCTTATTTCTCGCGCTAGCAATTGGAGGATATACACCAATCAAAGTTGTGGAAAGTGGTGGCTGGAAGAAGTTTTTGAGGTTTTCACGGTCTCCAAGAAACGCTACACAGCGTCGTTTAGCAAGACAAAATTATGCTCATTCTCCACACGGTCAAATTAGTGTTCTTGCTCATCGAAGATGGAATGAAGGTCATTCCATAATCTCAACTCACGGTGGTTTAATACTGCTAGCAGTCCCTTTCCAAGTATTGCTAGCAACCTTGCCACTAGCGATGGTTCTGATGGTTCCAGATTCGGTAATGCGAGAAAACAGGCGTTTGGAGTTGGCCCTAATTTTGTATGTTTTCACCTTAAGTATCGTCATGAAATATTATCCGAGGATTGCCAATAAATATATTGGAATTGCTTCATTCACCAGGAAATGGTTAATTTCGATGACTAAAATTTCATGGCTAGCTCCAGTTCTTATCCTTTGGTTGATGGGTCGAATGGCTAGCATAGTTGTTTTGGGTTGGATTGGCTCAGATATTAATTTGAATATAGATTTAGAGAAATCTTTTTTCGAAACAACCCTAAATATTGGGTCAATTCCAGAAACATCATTTCTTGATTTAATTGCTGCATTGGCAGTAATTCCGCTTGCTACATTCACTACATTAGCAGTTTTAGGCGCAGGATCGGGCGACCCTCCCGAATGGATGGTTGAGCGATTAGAATTGTCCGCGGGTAACGATGGAAAATCTGTGATTGATACAGTTGGCACATTGTCCAACGCAGTCGTGTCCGAGGACATAAATCAGATTTTCACATCCGAAAAGTCGCCAACACATAGTGATGAAATTATCCTGCCAGCGGCTCAGCAACCTGAACACCAGAGTTCTAGCGATGGTTTAGTAGTAGATCTTGATGATGATATTGATACAAAAAACGAAGATTCTGGCATTGATTTTAATGACTTTTTTGCTGGGGATTTCGGACAAGTAGAAGTCGAGGAATCTCACAATAAACCCTCTATTACGGGCTTCAAATTAGATTAATCTTGATGATTTTAAGTAGGTCAATCAACAATTAGTTTCATGTGTTGAATGCTCATCGGATGACTGTTGATGATGATGAGAAGACTATCTTCGGTTACTTTGGTGACGCTATTAC
>CAXGZX010000111.1:0-4410 GCA_964014545.1 uncultured Candidatus Poseidoniales archaeon
GTTTGGTTTGTCTGGCAGCAGATAGAAACACCATGTCTGGCCTGTTTGAACTGCTCGAGCAAGTAGGGCCACATATTGCCGCTCTCAAAACGCATGTTGACTTGATAGATGATTGGTCAGCAGAAGATTGGTCTAAATTCTGTGCAGCTGCTGAACAGTATAATTTATTGATTTTTGAAGATCGTAAATTTGCCGACATTGGTAAAATTAGCCGATCACAAATGGCCGGAATATACGACATCCGTTCTTGGTCAGACATCGTAACAGCCCACCTTATTTCTGGCCCGGATATTGTCGATGGCCTGCAGGCTGCCTGGCAAGATGTTGGTCGCCAAGGTGGGGTTTTGTTACTTGCGCAAATGTCTAGTCGGGGTAATTTACTAAGTGTTGATTATTGTAATTCTGTGGTAGCCAAAGGAGTAGTTAGCGCTGGAGTTCTAGGCTTCATTGGTAATGGTTCAAGGCCTGAAGAACTAGCGGAGTTAAGAAGCAAGGTTGGAGATAGTAAGATGATTTGGACGCCTGGAGTGAACCTAGCAACTGGTGATGGTGAATTGGGGCAACGCTATGGCGACCCTCGTGAAGCTGTGCTCGCTGGTTCTGATTGTATCATTGTTGGATCTGGAATACATCGGGCTGACAATCCTGCTGCTATGGCTAAACAGTACGCTGAAGCTTCATGGAAAGCATTACTAGAAAGGTGAATGTTTTGTTAACAGTGTTTCTTTGGTTCATCGCCTTAGTTTGTTTATCGCTACCTGCTTGGTTATTGTACAATTCATGGAACAAAGGCCGATTGCTCAATGAGCGGCTTGAAAATTGCGATGACGGTCTACTAACTGATTCTAGTGTCAAGGTTACGCAAGTAGTATCTGCACCAATGGGCACAACGGTTACAGAAAATGCTACATTAGTTGCCGTTCCGAATCACTCAAATCAAATTGTTTGAATAGGCATAATAGCCTGCACCGCCAGCGATTAGCAACAAAAATAGCACAATATATTTCATTGCACTAGGCTTCTTGACTGGTTGGGCAATTAAGATGCTGGGCTCGGCCTCAAGGGGTGGAAGAGAAATTATTGCCTCGGGCGCAGGTAGTCCTGGAAGGGGCATGCCTGGGAGCGCTGGCAGGGGAATTGGGCCGTCATCTTGTTCGGGTTTTATTCGATCAATTGGATATAATTCATCCAAGTCGTCTAAACCTGGTGCTTCTGGTATCGGGCCAAGTATGGTGTCCCATTGCTCGTCAAGAACTGTCGAAGTGATTGGTTTTTGCAACCATGCTACTGCTCCTGCGGAAAATTGTGCATCGGCTGCTAGTTTTGCTAGACGTCTTGGCGCAACAAACATGATTCTTGCCTCACCTCCGTGTTCTCTCATTTCGAGTGCAGCCAGGTGACCATCAAGAGATGGGATATCTAGTGAGATGACCACAAGCTCTGGGTCCAAGCGAATGTATTCATCAACTGCTTTATCGCCATCTTCACATATCTCGATATTAAAATCCTTGATTTTGAAGATAGTAGTAAGTCGCTGAACAGACATTACGTTTGACTCAACAATAAGGACTGTTGGAGCCGCTTCGTCATTAGTATTGGAGACATAAGCCATGTCAATCTATCCTAGCGAACATGAACTAACTCATCAAACAACCGGAAGATTGGCGTCATTCTTCTTCATTATCCGAAGATAATTCCTCAACCGGGCCTGCTTGTGGGTTAGCAAATGTTTCACGAATTGTTGCAGACTGGCCTTCTTCGTCCTTGGCTTGGCGGTGTAATGTCGGTGCTCGGGTAAATTGTAATTGTAACTCGCTGATGACACTGCGTAGTAATCGTGTTTCTCGGTCGATTAAATTGCCTTTGGTTTTATTCTGCAACATGGTCAGCAAATCTATTGCTTCTTTGGCTTCAGCAAGATCGTAATATTTGTTGCCGTTTTGATCTGGGATATATCCCATGTGTAACAAAGCACTGCGTTGAAACATATGCACTAATTGAAACAGTCTTGTTGTGTCTTCATCGGAAAATACTTCTGACATAATAACGCCCTCTATAATCATTCAAATAATTGGTTTAGTAACCAGTCTGGATCAAACTGCGTCAAGTCATCATACCCTTGCCCTGTACCGGCGAAAACTATTGGTCTTCCTGTAGCAAAAGCAATTGATAAACCGGCACCACCTTTAGCATCAGTGTCTAACTTAGTTAGCACAGCTCCATCGAATTTCATAATTTCTTGGAACATTCTTGCTTGGTCTACAGCATCATTGCCGGCAAGAGAATCACCGACAAATAACGTCAAATGTGGGTTTGCGACACGACGAACTTTGTTCAACTCGTTCATCAGATTGGTTTTATTCTGCATTCGCCCTGCTGTATCAACCAGTACTACATCAATTCCACGCGCCTTGGCAGATTCGATGGCATCTCTAGCTACTGCTGCGGTATCGCCACCACGTTGAGTGGATACACATCTAATTCCTAAGTTCTCACAATGCGCCTCTAATTGCTGGATTGCACCGGCTCTGAAGGTATCGCCTGCAGCCGCAATAACTGTGAGATTGTTATTTTGTAAGCGTTTAGCTATTTTTGCTGCGGTAGTGGTTTTTCCTGTACCGTTTACCCCAACCAACATAATCACTACCGGGGTGTCGCCCGACTCAATAAAAGAACGGACTGAAGCATCAAAATCCCAATAGCCTGCTGCAAGGAGCCCTTTCAGAGATCGCTTCAAGGCCGCTTCTACGACCTTGGATAAATCTGCACCCTTCCGGAGCCTAGAACCAATTAAATTGGCCTTTAATGCATTGATTACTGCTGTTACTGCGTCGCTAGAAATATCTGATTCTAGTAAGACCCATTCTAATTCTTCTAGCATATTATCCAAGGCAGTACTTGGTTTGATTACTCGGCCGCCTTGTTCTACAACTCCGCCACCAAGATCAACTTTGATTGTTGAGCCTGCTTCTGTTGCTATTTCGGCCGACTTAGTCGAACCTTTTGGGGCTTGAGCGACTTCAACCAGCTTTCTTCCAGTAGTAGTTCGCATCATAGATAAATCAACTTTCGAACCTTTTGGACGAGCAACTTCAGAAGCACCTCGCTTTTTCATAGACTTCTCGTAAGCCTTTTTTGTCTTCTCGATGCGTTTTTGTTCTTTTTGTTGACGTTTCTTTTCTTTCCTGGTAAGTTGGCGCGGGATAAACTCTTCATCGTCATCGAAGTCTTCCCAATCGTCATCCTGGCCCTTGATAGAATTAGCATCGCTTTCATCGTCTAAGATTTCCCAATCGTCCTCATCGGTTATCGGGTCTAAAGCCTCTGTTTCCTCGGTTGGAGCCGGTTGCTCAAGGTTAGTTGTTGGTTTAATTTGTTCCAATACATCTAGAGCCTCATTGGAGTCTCCTTCTGCGGAAATGGCATCGGTATCGACATCATCGACTACCTCGGACAATCGTTTCTTGAATCTGTCGAATAAGCCCATTAAATCAACTCAATCATCCAGTGTTAATTCACTACCAAACATACTACCTCTACGGCGCTGCTTAGGTGCTGGTTTGTTCGCCTCATCAGAGGATTGTGATTCGGGGGTTTTTTGCGAAGGTGTTTGGCTTTCTGGCGCTTGAAGTTTTTCGGCGGCTTCGTTAAATTCCTTGGCTAACTGACCAAGTTTTTCTTCTATTGAGGTGGCTTGTTTGAGTAGTGTTTCTTGCAAATCGTTGAACTCAGCACGGCGTTTTGCAAGTATATCTATTACCTCTTGCCAGTTTCTCTCACCAAAAATCCCACTACCAAGATCAACCATTGCGGTTCCTGCTGATGTAGCATTATGTTGGTAATTTAATGTCACTCCAGCGCCTATGGATACGTGGGCTTTCGATGCACCACTTTCTGCCATGGAAATTAACCGGGCGAGAACTTCTTCGGTGACCTGGTGTTCATTAATGACGCCGACTATCTGGTCCATGCGTCGCTGCAACTCTTCGAGGTGTTGTCGGTGGCTTTCCACTAGGCGAGCCTTGTTTTGAAGTTCCGTGCGATCGACCATTGTATACAACTCTCAACTGGAGTAGGATTAGAAAAAGGCGTCGATTACTCTTCTTCGCTAGTAGGGGCAATTGCGCCGCCTGCAGCTGCGATTTGCTCTCTAAACGCGTGTTGAATTTTTGGTTCTGTAGAAATTCTCGGATCTATCTCTTCGACAGATTCGATGTTGATAGTTCGCCTCTTAGCCTTGTGCCTTGAGCCGATTATCGAGTAAGCAATGTGCTCTGCATCTGCTTTACTGTCGGCAGGAAGGTCAAGACTAAACTTGTTACGTACGCTACCGAATGGTGCTATTCCGGATACTCGATATGCCTTCATCGAGTCGGCGACTTGCACGGCTGGTTTAAACTTCCCGTCGCG
>CAXGZX010000112.1:0-4405 GCA_964014545.1 uncultured Candidatus Poseidoniales archaeon
CACTGGCATTACCTGCAGCAGTTTCTAGATGTTGACAAAGGCGTAATTTCTGTGCTATCTCACTGTTAGCAGCATGATAATCACGAACGGTAGCAGAAATTTCGGAAAGATAGTGGACACGCTCAGCCGGAATTACTCCTTT
Organism: uncultured Candidatus Poseidoniales archaeon; assembly: GCA_964014545.1. Lineage (GTDB taxonomy): Archaea > Thermoplasmatota > Poseidoniia > Poseidoniales > Poseidoniaceae > MGIIa-L1. The sequence continues at coordinate 143 of CAXGZX010000112.1, forward strand.
ACGCTCGCCCATTTCGTCAGTTGGTAGGCTTGCTTCAAAACCGACTAATTTGGCAACCTTACCCCACAATCTGTCAACACCACCATCAGCGAACTGGCTAGCAATTGTCGCAACTATTGGCAATTCTTCATCAGCAACATCAAACATGTTACGGTTACGTCTAACTTGTTTACGAATTGCTCGCAGTGCATCTTCACTACCACGCTTCTCGTATTTGTTGAGCACGACAATATCTGCAACATCAAGCATCTCGATTTTTTCCAGTTGAGTATGAGCCCCAAACTCTGCAGTCATAACGTACATAGAATGGTCAGCTACTGTAGTAATCGCATCACTGCCTTGGCCAATACCACTAGTTTCACAGAAAATCAGGTCAAAACCAACCGCCTTAGCAACCTCAATTGCTCGGTCTAGATTGGCGGAAATCTCACTGCCTGAGCCACGACTGGCTAGACTTCTCATGTAGAGATCATTATTAGATAGTGAATTCATTCTAATACGATCGCCAAGTAAGGCGCCTCCTGTTCGCTTTCTAGTCGGGTCAACGCACAGTAAGCATACTTTCTTACCGGGATTATCTCGTAAAATTCGCAGCATTAACTCATCTAAAAGACTTGATTTTCCTGCACCACCCGTACCGGTAAAACCGATTACTGGGACTTCCTTATCACTGGAGCGGCAAGTCTCAAGAGTGGCTTTGAAGGTCGCGTCATCTGCACTTTCACTCATGGTCAAGAGTAGTCCAACTCGTGCCATTTCTTCAGCAGTAATTGGGCTGTTAAGGGTGGCAAGTCGTGCTGGATTAACCAGGTCTACTTCACTAGCAAGCCCCATTAAGTGATGAATCATCCCCATCAGGCCCATTGCTCGACCGTCATCTGGTGAGTAGATTTTAGAAATTCCAGATTCGTGTAAGGTCTTGATTTCTGGTGGCGTAATTGTACCTCCTCCGCCACCAAATATCTTGATATGTTGACAGCCAGCTTCATCAAGAAGTTGGCGGATGTAAGTGAAATATTCCACGTGACCACCTTGGTATGAGGTAAGCGCCACTCCGTGAGCATCCTCTTGAATCGCGCAGTCAACTACAGCCTTTGCAGACTGGTCGTGGCCAAGATGAATTACTTCTGCACCGGATGACTGAATCAATCGACGCATGACGTTGATTGCCGCATCATGACCGTCAAAAAGCGAGGCGGCAGTGATGATTCGTGGTGGACCAGTAGAGGTCTCAAACACCGTTTCATCTTCGGCCATGATGCTTCGATACCCCTGCAGTTCATCAATCCAACCCTTCGGTTAGAGAATCAAACTTCTGAGATTTCATCTTCGCCAAGCGGAGGTAGTCCTTTCTTAGCTCGAACATAATCGGTATAATTGCCGTAATAGGTTGTTATGACACCGTCTTGTAATTCCCAGATTCGATTAACGACTTGGTCAAGGAACCATCGGTCGTGAGAAACGGTTACTAAAGAGCCCTCATAACCGATTAAAGCTTCTTCTAAGGTATCCTTTGAATCCATGTCAAGGTGGTTAGTTGGCTCGTCCATCAGTAGTAGATTGTTTTCTTCAAGTAGTAATTTCAGTAGGGCAACTCTTGCTCGCTCGCCACCAGATAATTGGGAAAGTTTGGAAGTGACTTGGTCGCTAGAAAACTGGAATCTACCTAGTGCAGCACGGATGTCCCCGTACTGGAAATCAGGTCGCAACACTTCAATTTGCTCAACTGGATTGAGATTGAAATCCAGGGTGGCGTGGTCTTGATGGAAGTAACCAATTTGGCAACCCGGGGCTAAGTCACGGACTCCCGAGTCAAGTTTTAAATCACCATTAATCATCTTTAGTAAGGTGGTTTTACCTTGGCCGTTACCACCAACAATACCGATTCTGTCACCTTTACGGATCTCTAAATCTTGGTTATCAAGGATTGGTCTTTCTAGCCCGTCAAAGCGTTTTGAACCACCTTCAATGTGAAGCACATCCATACTCGCTTTGTCAGTTGCTTCCAAGTTTAGAATTAGTGGTTTGCGTTTCTTTGGTACTCTGTTTCTTAGCGCCTTTAATTCCTGTTGAAGACGCTCAATCATCTTGTGTTTGGCAGATATTGATTTGTCATATTTGTTAGCTCGCTTCATTTGCTGTAGTGCGCCCATAGTGGATTGAATCTTCTTTTCAACCGTATTAATTCGGTCAGCAAGTGATGCTTCAGTAGCGATTTTTTGCTTGATAAATTGCGAATAATTACCCTTCCATGGCCAAGCCCTTAGGTTATCCACTTCGATAATTCTAGTACATACCTGGTCAAGGAAATAACGGTCGTGAGAAACGATTAGTTGAGCGCCTTGGAAATCTTTGAGGAAAGCCTCCAGCCACTCTGTAGTTTGAATGTCAAGGTGGTTGGTTGGCTCGTCAAGAAACATTACATCCACACCAGCAAGCCCAACAAGTTGTCTTGCCAAAGCAAGCTTGGCTTTTTCTCCCCCTGACATTGAACTAACAGTCATGTCCATTGGGTGTTTGTCAAGTCCGAGTTCTTCGAGAATCCCCTTGGCAATACCGGCAACGTTGCCTCCGCCACTGCTGGCTAGCATTTGTTGTAATTCGCTGTAGCGTTCGATAATTGGTTCCCAATCTCCATCATAGAATGCTGGGTCGATCATTTGTGCCTCAATAGCAGCAATTTCTTCCTCGAGTTCTTGGAATTGTCGACCTTTACGGCCTAATTCCTCTTCAATAGTGGAATTTGAATCAATATCTCGGATCTGAGTGAGGTAAGCAAGCCTGATTCCAGGGGCAAAATCAATATCACCAACATCTTGTTTCTGCTCACTTATGGTGTTGAGTAGAGTGGTTTTACCTGCTCCATTATGGCCCACGATACCAATTCTGTCCCCGTCATTGACAATCATGTTAATGTCTTTGAGCACATCAACTGGACCGAAACTTCGGTCAACGCCTTCGACAGTTATCAACTCGCGAACCATGTTATCACCAAGCCTATCGGCCGATAACTGATTGATAAACCAAGTCCTCAAAAGGCTTAGTCAAATGAAGTAAACGCCCTAAGTATTCTCTGCCGACGGGCTCTTTCTGCTCTGCGCTTGGATTCTAGTTCACGACGGGCTGCAATTTGTCCCTTCATCATACCTGGACAGCCAAATAGACACACTGCCATTCCAAGTGCCCCACCAATACCAATGGATGATAGAAGTGGGAGTCCAAGAATCAATGAATTTGATAGCCCAAGTATTGTTCCCACAATCATGCCAATTCCTAGTGGCTTTTGCAGGGTGCGAGTAAATAGAGACGGTGAAGAATTATGCTGCGCTAACTGTGTTACTTCAGCAGAAACTTGTTCCTCACCATCTATAGTCATTTAACTTAAAAACTCGATGGCGGTTTATAAACTAAAGGCCGAACTGCATGAAAACAGCGATAGTTGGGACTGTCTTCCGGTAGGCGATTACCGCTTTGAGGGCGAGATTTAACCTTTGATTTTGGTAATCTCGGCTTCGTGATGGGTCAACAAATTACGTAGTTTCACCTTCATTGATGGAGTCAACATGTCGTTGTCAGTAGTCCACTCTTCATGATCAAGAATAAGGTTGGCGGCAACTTCATAGCCTTTCCAAACTGGTGATTTCATGTTCTTTGCTTTTAGTTCTGCAAGTAACCAATCCTTGGTGCTTTGTCGTCCACAAATATCTGCATTACTGCCTGAAGCATCCACTCCAGCGCCACTCATGGCAGCCTTCATTGCATCCATATTAGGGTGGATGATTAGGTAAGTTCGCAACATGTCTTTGCCGTCAAGTACTGCTTGTTCAACCAGTGGTGAGAGTTTGAGGTTCTCCTCCAAAGGTGCAGGTGAGACATACTTGCCGTTTTCAAGTTTGAATTGACTCTTAACACGTCCAGTAATGGCAAGGAAACCATCTTTGTCCAATTTACCGAGGTCGCCGGTTCTAAATACGCCAGGTTCGATAATAACTTCCTTAGTAGCCGCTTCGTTATTCCAGTAACCCTTCATTACGTTAGGTCCGTGAACAATAATTTCGCCTTCATCAGGTCGGTCAGGGTCGTCCCATGCATCAGTATCAATAGTAACCTTGACGCCATTAGCGACTTGGCCAACACAGCGAAGTTTGGACTTTCCTGGACCAGACCAGCCGTTAGCGGCAACTAGAGGTGCGGTTTCAGTCAGACCATATCCTTCATAGCAACTAAATCCAACTTGTTGGATAAATGCTGCTACATCAGGTG
>CAXGZX010000113.1:0-4300 GCA_964014545.1 uncultured Candidatus Poseidoniales archaeon
GCCATGGCTAGTTGGGCAAAATCACTCTCAAGAGAGTTAGCACCTTGTATTACGATTAACAATGTTCTTCCAGGATTTACCGCAACTGGAAGATTGGATAACCTAGCCAGTACCATCAACAAAAAAACTGGTAAATCTCACCAAGAAATTCATGATGGATGGATTTCACAAGTCCCAATTGAAAGATTAGTTGATCCGCTTGAAACCGCCTCAGCAATTACTTTCCTCGCAATGCCGGCATCAGGAGCAATACGCGGAGTTTCTTTAGCAGTAGATGGCGGTCGTCTAAGAGGGATCTGATTACCGGTACAAATCAAACCAAACTGGATAATGGTCAGATAAATCAGTAGAATTAAATGAGTTATCTATGCCCCAAGAACCAACTAATCGTCCATTTAGTTCATCTAAAGTAACAATACGATCATAAGCACAATCAGTCGATGAAACCGTGGTATCTGCAAGGTCATTTACCAACCAATTATATTGCGGTAATCGCATTGGTGAATCCCACAATTCTTGTGAATTAGCATAGCTACAATCAGCGTTAAAATCACCCAGTATAATCAAATCTGTTTCCTCGGAATTATTCTCGCGATAACTTTCTACAACTGTGTGTAGGGCATTGATTTCCTCCATAGCCAAAGCAGGTTTGGTGTGGATAGAGAAGATGGTAAAATCAAATCCTGAACTATTCCCGCTTTCATTCAGTAATTCAAACGTTGCCACATAAGGTTCACGTTGAAACAAATCTTCACTAGAATCATTGTATAGAGTTCCATTACCTAATTCTCTAAATACAGAAGTGTTGTAATAGTAAACATATTGTTCTTGGGCAGAAGAAGAAGCATTAACACCACTCCTTGGACTTAGTGACATATTCCAAGTATCTCCGGACTGGTTGTTTATTTCATCAAGAAATTCATATGGTACAGTTTGGTCAATATCCTTGACTTCCTGTACAGCAACCATATCATACTGCAGCACAATGTCGACCAATTGGCTCACTACCTCAGGTTTACCCATTTTGGTCTTCCCGAAAACCTGTATGTTAAAAGTTGCAATTTTTGCCACTTCAGAACGGTTTAATTCGGGGATTTCTCGACCTTCAGCACCTTCTTCTAACTCTTCTTCTTCTGGTTCGATATAAACAAAAACAGTGTTTTCATCTTTGTGAATAGCCAAATGGATAGTCATCGGTGCGAGAATGAGAATTGCCACTAGACTTAGCGCCTGAAGATAGCCATCAAGAGAACCCATTTCTCTAGTGGTTAGTCATTTTTGTTATCAAGATTATTGCTAAAACAGTTGGAATAGGTTATTCATGCTAGGGTCTTGGCGCAGTCATGAACGGCGAGGTTACTGCCCAACAGGCAAAGAAAATTATCTCAATGCTTACTGATGGAGGGGCGATTGATAATGTCAATGCTCCTCTGGCTTTGCGTCTAATACCGTTGGCAGAAGAGTTAGAGGACCTTGAACTCGTTGAACGCTTACTTGAACACGCAGAGAAAGTATCAGAAGATGAATTAGAATCCGGATGGGTTGAATTTGAACAATTAAAAATTGTTGATTCACAACAAGAAAAATTTGTTGAACTTGCCGCCAAATCAGAAAAAATCAACGGTGGAGAAGCACTAGCAGCCGCGGTATTACATCATATAGGATTGATGTGCTTGAGTCACGAAAATTATGAGGATTGTAAAGTGTTTGTCACACGCTCAATGCGAATTAGAGAGAAGTTATCTGACAATTCTGGACTTGTTTATAGTTTAGCGGTTTTAGAAGCGTGTGATAAGCGGCAAGATAACCTCGATTCCGCATTAGTTCATGGCACCAGGAGACTTGAATTACTCACCAACTCTGATGATCATGAAGGATTGATGGAAGCACTATCCGACTTGGCACATACTCAAGCATCCCTCGGAACATTTGATGCGGCAATTGACCTCTACACACAATCATTAGAACTATCCAATGACCTAGAAGACGTGTCGGGACAATTTGTCGCCAGATGGGGCTTAGCAGACATATGTGAGATTCAAAGTGACTATCAGGCGGCAATGATTTACCTGTCTGATTGTTTGCATTCATTCATTGCTTTTGGAATCCAACCCCCGGTACAAATCCGTGAGCGACTAGAAGCCCTAACCAATTTAGAGAATCCAGAATCGAATTAACTCACTGCCACATCGATTATGTCCTAAGAGCGTTTGGCATGACCAGTGGCAAGTCATGAAACATGACATTTTCTTTTCAATCAGCCAAACTCCTGGCGTTGATGGTAAGACTCCGTCTGAGAAAACTATGTTTGCTAATTACTTTCAACAACTAAAGCATGCTGATAATTTAGGATTTGGAGTAGGTTGGATTGCTCAGGCACATCTTTCAACAGAAACTCAAAAGATGAACTCAAGCCCTGTGGTTCCGCATTGGCAAGGTGAAGTTGGATTGTGTACAGATTTCCCGCAATTAGCCATGGAAAGTTTCCGGCAAACCAATAACATTGACATCGGCTCGGCCGTAGTAAGTATTCTGGCAAGTGGAGGGCCAATTGCCCAGGCTGAACGGATAGCCAATACTGTTCAATTTTTATCAATGCTTGATGAGAAACGGAAATTGCACGTCGGGTTTAGTGCTGGTAGATTTGAATTTATGGCTAGACCTTACGGCATCACTCCACGAAACTCTTGGGAGAAGTCAGCGTGGAAATCCCTGCGAGGGCAGATCTTCATGGAAGCAAGCGAAATATTCCTCAGGCTACTGCGAGGCGATATAATTAGCAGTCAAGATGTTCGAAAGACGATTCTTACTAGAGATAATTTCCGCAGTGACGAAGATTGGGCGGCTGTTCAAGCAGCATACTTAGCTGAATCTGGTGCACACGAAGCAAATGAAATCGTAATCCCAAACAGGTATGAATTTGAAGAAATCTCCATTATTCCTAAAGCTTGGAATCGTGACCAGTTACAACTTATCGCCGGAACTCATGACGCTAAAACTCAAGAATTTGTCAACTCATTTTTACCTGTTAAGGTGTTTAATCTATCAATCACCTCACCAACAATTATTGATTCCACCCATGAAAGAATGTCAGCATGCTATCATGAAACTGGTGGTAAGTGGCAAAGGAGTTACATGCCAAGAACGAGTTTTGTATTTCTAAACGATGAAGATGGATTAACTGGAGAAGAGCGGAGTCATGCTGCTAAACAAGAAGCTGAAAACGCACTACAGGCATATTGGAATGCTCTTGAGGGGACTATCGACCCAGAAAAAGTTAGCAAAGCCGCAAATAATGCGCTTATTGGAAATGTCTCTGAAGTTGCTCAACAAATCGTAGAGAGATTTCACCCTGAAGACACGATAATGGCTTGGTTTGATTTCTTTAATCATGATTCTGACCGAGTTTGCCGAAACATGTCAGCTTATATGGAAAAAGTAGTACCAATGGTCAACGCGATATTGGAGGCAGAAAAATGAGCGAGGAGCATATGCCTTCAGCAGTAAAAGACGGCAGGCCTGGTAGCTCAATGTACCCTGAATCATCTCTGGGTGAGAACATTGAAGGAATCCCTACTGGCCGTGAAGTGGATTGGGAACCATTGGTTGATTATCGCAGAAATGGAGTTTCTGAGACGACTATCCACGGTGCAGTAGCCTGGGCGCATGGAGATGAGGTAATACACTCATTTGGTGGTAATGTCCTATGTTATGGCAGGTCGATGATGAAACCATTCATGCTCAAAGCATTCACCAAAGAGCTAGAAGATGTCAGTTGGGAACAAAAAGCAATTTCTGTAGCCTCTCATAATGGCGATACAGAACACGTTGCCGCTGCCCAGTCATTACTTTATGAGGAAGAATGGCCATTGATGTTGACTCCGTTAGATGTACCTCTTATTCAATTTGGCAGACAAGTGAGAAGACCAAGAAGATGGTTCCATACTTGCTCAGGCGAACATGCGGCAATCCTTCACGGGTGTCGTAAGAAAGGCTGGAATCGTGCTGGATACACCTTACCAAATCACGAGGTGTTTTCTGCGTATATGGAACAAATTCGCACGTATTTGGGCCCGGATTGGAAACCACTTAGGTATGCTAAGGATGGTTGCGGACTGCCAACTGTTTCCAATACAGTTTCCGAGTTGGCGCAAATTTATGCTGGTTTAGTGCGAGATAAAGACGATGACTGGATATGGGAGGCAATGGTCAGACACCCAGACTTAGTAGGGGGATTCAACAGATTGGATTCTACTATTCTAAAAGCAGGAGAAGGCCGAGTGATTGCTAAAGAAGGGGC
>CAXGZX010000114.1:0-4288 GCA_964014545.1 uncultured Candidatus Poseidoniales archaeon
TTGGCGTCACGCTGCTATATCGAGAAGGTTATGGAAGGCAACATATCGACCAAGATGGCAATCAATCTGAGTCGTTCGCAGCACTAGATCCCGCTGACCATTTAATCGATACTGGATTAGAACTGATGTTGCCCCTTGATGGAACAACGATATACTCTAGGATTTGGAAGGTCGAAGTTGTTGGAATAACCGGCCACGTCGTACCGGTGTATTTCCTTGACACTCATCACCCAAAAAATTCAGAATACCATCGTGTACTCGGAGCGAGATTATATGGCGGGGACGATGAAGTTAGAATTAGACAAGAATTCTTACTTGGCGTAGGAGGATTAAGATTACTAAATCTGCTACGCATAGAACTGGATGGACTGCATCTAAATGAAGGGCATTGTACCTTTGCACTGCTTGAATTATTGAGTAAAGGCTGGACTAGAAAAGACCTCGAAAAGAAAATACTGTTCACCACGCACACACCAGTTCCAGCAGGACACGACCGCTTCAATTGGGAATCGGTAAAAGCCGTACTTGGTGAAATGTTACCCGATGATGCAAGACAGTTGGTAATTGACGCTGGAGACCCGGAAAATGGCGAGCGATGCTCGATGTCACACCTCGCTGTAGGATTAGTTGACAAGGTGAATGCGGTGTCAAATCTCAATGCAATAGTTGCTTCGGGAATGTATGGCGAGACTCATATTCATCCAATTACCAACGGCGTTCATCATATCACCTGGACCTCCCCTACTATGGCAGAACTATATGACAATCAATTGCCAAATTGGCAACGTGACCCAACTCAACTAGCTTATTCAGGGAAACTCTCTGATGAAGACCTACTTGCGGCTAGAGAAAAAAACCGCGGTATCTTTCGTGAATTAGTCAAAGCATCAACGGGAGTTGAACTGCATAAAGAAAAATTGACAGTTGGATTTGCTCGAAGATTTGCCACCTACAAAAGAGCGAATCTAGTCTTCAGCGATATCGAGCGGTTGAGAGAGATTGCTGGTGGTGAAATACAATTCGTGTTCTCTGGAAAAGCACATCCAAAAGATGAAGGCGGTAAGCAGTTGATTAGAGATATTTATGGCAGCGCGAAGCAAATAGAAGGTGAAATACCGGTTGCGTTTTTGGAGAATTATGACATGGATACTGGTTTAGCGATTACCAGTGGTGTTGATATTTGGCTCAATAATCCAATCAGGCCGCTAGAGGCTTCGGGAACTTCAGGGATGAAAGCAGCAATGAATGGTGTACCAAATTGCTCAATTCTTGATGGATGGTGGCCTGAAGGTTGTCAGCACGGCGTCAATGGATGGGCAATTGGTGAATCTGAAGATGACCGCGATGATGAGCGTGATGCTAACAATATCTACGAGGTCTTGGAACAAGACGTTTTACCAGCATGGCGGCAAGGCGGCACGGTTTGGGCCAATATTATGCGCTCAAGTATTGCCACCTCGGCAAGATTTACTGGGGCTAGAATGATTACAGATTATCTACGTTTTTATCAATCATTCAAAGACTAATCACTGCTTTCTACTAACAAAAAATAGCACTACCACGCCAATAAATACTGCTACTGCAAGGGCAGATCTAACAAATTCTCCTGCAGTGGATTTACTATCAACAGATTGCTCATCACACGATTGACAATCGGGTATTGGGCAGGGGTGATTGATTGGAATTTGGATAGACTTTCCGCAACACATAGAGCAATTTTTCACCAATAAATCGGTTTGGTTACTAGTCTGAGTTGTGTTAGTATTATCTTCGATACCTGAATCATTATTGCTATTATTGACTTGGGAATCTGTGTTATTGTTCTGATTATCTATTGGGTAAGTGCAACTTCCGTCGTCTTCAGTAGCGTCATTTTGATAGTTTAGCGCACTATCATCTGTACAGCCTAAGATCGGTTGAGGCTCAACTGGTGGACTTGTGGTATTTGTTTCATTGCTGGGCCATAATACGTTAAAAGAGTGTTCTAGACTAGATGTTGGGCAATCGTGCCAGTCGCCTTCTGGGCCACAATTAAGTATCGTAGCATTGAACAATAAAGTGATTAATGTACCGTTTGGAATCGTTTCATTGACTGCTAATTGCCAAGACATGTTGTAAGAGGTTTCAGGGAAAATCATGTAGAACCATTCATTATAATCGGGAAATCCGGTGACTAAATTATTGTCAATAGAGGAGTTGACTCCAGGGTAATTAAGGCCCTTAGCGCAGGTATTTGTCAAATCTAGGGTAATGAAATAAGTTGTATTCATGGTGAAATTATTGACGATTAAACAATGACTGTCTGGCTCTCTTTGCGGCATTGTTGGATTGCCGTCTAATTCGATAATGGTAACTGAGTTACCAGGGATGTTGATGCCCGCAGATGATATTGTTGCTTCGCCAAATCTAATGACATCACCCGAATCAAAGTCTTGAAGAGTAGTGGATTGTCCTCGATTAAGAATGACTGACATGTTTTGTTCGGCGTGAGACATATCGTAAATTAACAAATCCGGGCTAGCATATCGTGTAGAATAACTGCCTTGCTTGAGAGCAATTGACTCAGCGCGTAATTGGCCGATTTGTGAAATGTTATCGAATAATGATTGTTCAAATTGGCTCCAAGTAGTCAAGTTCCGGTACATATGTCGATTATCGGGGTCTGCTCCACCATATTCGCCATATTCATCACCATAATACAATAACGGTGCACCAGGAGTTGTAAGAAGCCAGCCATATGCTTGTAATACTGCTTGATAGGCAGATGCATCGCCAGGCTGGCCAGGTAGTCCATCTTCTTGCCATTGATTGTCAGCATCTCCGGTTCCAGCATCTGCTCTACTAGCGATTCTTGGTACGTCATGGCTGCCCACATACGGCACCATTGTTGCCCCATCAACATACTGATCTTGGCTTCTATTGGTCCAATAATCTAGATGCTGATAATCTTCAATCCCTTGAGTAAAGACATTGTCAACAACTGCGTGATAGAGAACAAAATCTGCTTGACCGTCTAGTGAGTCTTCACCAATATACTGGTTGATGGTATCGTATTGAAATTGGTTATCCGCAAGGCTATGTCCAGACCAGCCCATTGCAGTTTCTCCTTTGAGATAGTAATCTGTGCCCACTGTTTCAAAACGCTCGTTAATTCTCGTCGCTAAATTGGTAATCGCTAAATCTTCTACGTGTTTTACCGCATCGATTCTAGCACCATCAAAATCAAATTCTTCTAGCCACCATAATGCGTCCTCAATAAATTGTTCAGAGGCATTACGAACTTTCCAGTTAACATCCGGCATGTATGACGTGAATTGGCAATCAAGCCGGTGTTCAGTCCAATCGCAATTCGCTGAGCCACATAAACATCCTTGATTGAACCATTCCGGATTATCTTGATAGTAGGTGTGGTCTTGATGAACGTGATTAACAACATAATCCATCATCACACGAATACCTGATTGATGGGCTGCATCAACCATCGTTTTGAGTTGCTCTGCAGTACCAAGTCGAGGGTCAACTTGTCGTGGCTCGACAGGCCAATAGCCGTGATATGCTGCAACATCATGTTGCCCATCACCAGCAATCCCTGTGCCTTGAGCATTGGTATTAAGTGGTGTTAGCCATAGAACATTTACTCCAAGTTCAGCAAAATAACCAGATTGAATTTTGCTGGTGACTCCCTCAATATCACCGCCCATCCAATCAGCACCAGCAGCAGCACCAGTGGGTGAGGGGTCGTTACTCGTGTTGCCGTTGATATAACGGTCTGTCATTATCATGTAAATCAAAGAATCTTCCCACGAGAAATCACTTTGTGGACCGGTCCAAAACGGCACTAGATGGTCATAGGCAACATTACCATTGGTATCGGTTATTGCCAAATCAAGCGTGTGTTTTCCATCGCTTAAGCCAGCCAAAGCAAGCGTCCATGTCATGGCTGTCTCATCCCAAACAGCCGCTTCTAAGCCAGCTGGAATTCCGTCTGGGCCTGCCCCACTAGTACCGGGCAGAAAACTGACAATTAGTTGCTGATTGATTATTTCGCTAGCAAAATTGGGACGAGTTGAATCCTTGACTCGAACAACAGAATTTTCAATATTGTCACAATAGCCACGATACGGGTTTGCTGGGTCAAAAATATACTCACCATCAATGATTAATTTGTAGCAATATAGTCCTTCATCTAGTGAAATCGTAGTTGACCAGATACCGTTTTGTTCGGATAATGAGGACGTTTCACTCCAATTCCATTCGCCAATTAATTCAACTGTTGAAGCGGTGCCAG
>CAXGZX010000115.1:0-4263 GCA_964014545.1 uncultured Candidatus Poseidoniales archaeon
CCGCTAAATTGCGGTTCAAATGCCGTATCCTCCAATGCGGTTTGGGAAATCATTGGATGTAATGCTGTTAAAATTAGAATCACTAGTACTGCTTTACGCATGAGGCTTGGTCTAGAATCAACAGTATAAGCCTTAGGTTGCACTAATGTAACCAAATAATTGGCCCAATAATCAAAGTTTCAATATTGCCATGATTACTTGTTCTTGGCTAATTCTTTGGCCTGCTTAGCCCACTCGTCACGCTTGATGCGTCCTGAGAAAAATTCGATTGCTTGATTGACTTCTTCTTCAATCTTAGGCGTCATATTACCTACCTGATCAAACGTGTATATGCCCAAAGCATTCAATTTTTCAGCAATAAAAGGCCCAATTCCTTTGATGGCCTGCAAGTCATCTTGCTCATCAATAGTGGCAACTCCAAGCGTAGCAAAATCAATCGTCTTGGCTCGAGCTCTAACCCGTGCTAATTCTGCTAACTTCTTGTCTCGCAACTTTTCTGTTTCTGCATCTGCTTTTGATTTTACTTTTGCTTCTGCTTCTGCCTTGGCTTCCGCCTTGGCTTTTGCTTTCGCTTTCGCTTCTGCTTCAGTATCTACACTGGCTTTCTCGCTTTCAGATTCAAGGTTCTCCTGTTGCTTTACGTATCCAGGGTCCGGTTTTACCTTAACGTCCCACATCAAGTAAACTGAATTTCTACCAATCTTGATAGCACCTTGGAATTCACCACCGCCAAGAGTTGGCTCTAAACTGTCATCAAAGATTAGTTGGAATTTAATCACTCCATCCTCATCAGCCTCAAACATTCTTACTTCTTCATTGCCGTATGTCAAGTCTGCCATTGTGAATTTACTGCCACCTTGTTGGTCTAAGTAATCAATAGATTGTATTTTCAAACCTGGAGTGATGTTGGTAATAGTAATCAATTCCTCGCTGTAGATTGTATCTCCAGGGTTGACATCTTTGGCTGGTTTGAGGACGAATGGATTCTCCTTGGTTCCTTCTCCCTTAGCAAACTTAGGCTTTGCAGTGGTATTTTCTGGCTCAGCATCATCAATAACTTGCTTATTTCCTGGCATCAATATTACAAACAGAAGTAACAACACCAGCAGAATCAACGGCAAACAAATGTAACCCCAAGCCATTATACCGCTTTCATCATCATCATCGTCAGAATCTTCTGAATCAATAACTTCTTCAATGACACTAATTGTGATGTTAAACGATTGACCGTGAGCAGAATTGTTTGCCCATATAGTGAACTGTGTAGCATCCATTGCTTCAGTTGGTGTACCTGTTATACTTCCATCAAGGTGTGCGTCTCTAGCTGGACTCCATCCAAAGATTAGACCTGCAGGCAGTTCGCTACTAATCTCCCAAGTTGCAACTTCACCTAGGCCAGAAACTGTCGGTAATTGAATACTAATTTCATTGCCTAAGGTAAGGGTCAATGTGTCTGAAGGATATGTCATGGTAAATGGTAAGTCAAGGATTGTATCAAGTGCGTCACAGATTCCATCGCCATCTTCATCGCCTGGAACACTGTTTTGATCGAAACTATCTGTTCCGCAATCTGCTTCCATTAAGTCTGACCAGTTGTCATTGTCATCATCAAGGTCCTCAACAAGAGGTGGCGTACTAGTGGATTCTCCGTTCAAAGTGTCTGGCATTCCGTCACCATCGCTGTCAATGGAACCTGCAGAGTCGAATGGGAATGCATCTGGTCCAACTGAACAACCACCATTGGCAGGCACTTCAGGCCCATCACAAACGCCATCACCATCGCTATCAGCGTTTGATGAGTCGGTTCCAGTATTGTTTTGGTCAACGTAAGTTGATGAGTTGGTTTCCACATCATTGAGTAGTCCATCACCATCAATATCTTCATCAAGTTCATCACAAATGGAATCACCATCAAGGTCTGTTATCAATGAATTAGCGTCAAGTGGGTCGGTTGCACAATTGACTTCTTCAGCATCGCTAAAGCCGTCTGCGTCATCATCCAAGTCTTCAACTAGGCCACCTGATGGATTGTAATCAAGTGGTAGTTGATTTGGCATACCATCCGAGTCTGAATCATCAAGAACGCCTATTTGGATTACCATCACATCATTGAACAAACTGTTGTTAGCATAGATTGTGAAGTTTGTCAACAACATATCATCTGTTGGTGTTCCCCAAATGGTTCCATTGCTTGCTCCAATAAACATGCCATCAGGCAGGTCAGGACTAATTTCATAGACAGAGTCAGAGAGAGTTGATGTTGGTCCTATACTCAACATTTCTTCATTTATCAGCAGGTAAATCGGGCCAATCGAAAGGTCATAGTCTAAATCTTCAACAGTTACATTCACCTTAACGCTCATTGAACCTACATCATTAGTTGCAGTAATTTCATACTCTGTGCGCACCTTGATTTCTGTGGCCGTACCGCTGAGTATTCCAGTACTTGTGTCAAAGAACAAACCAGCAGATGGTTCTGGGGTAATCGACCATTGGGCAATTGCTCCACCTGTTGACTCAGGTACCATATTCAAGACACTCGAGTTGTTTAGCAGAACTTCATCCAAAGGCACGTATGCAATCATTGGCACTTGGTCAAGAACGGTGATTTCTATCTGTGTCGTATCCGTTCCACCAGTATTGGTGGCAGATACGGTGTAGATTTCAGATGCCTTGACTTCGTCTGGTGTACCAGAAATCTCTCCAGTTAACACATCGAACATCAAACCAGAACTGAGTTCTGGCGTAATCGACCAAGTCACTACTGGTCCACCAAGGTTTGTCGGATTAAGTGGTAAATCACTGCTTACCGTATCATTTGTCATCTGAACACTTACCAGACTGTAAGAGATTTCCGGAACAATGTCAAGAATTGTGATGTTGATGTCATGGGATGAATTACCACCAGTGTTGTTGGCCCAAATCTTGTAGAGTTGTATTGGTTGAATCGATGTTGGCGTCCCCCAAATCGTACCGTTGCTGGTTCCAAAAGATAATCCATTATCCAGTTCTGGATGGATGCTCCATATATCAACATCAGCAACAGTGCCGTTGGTTATAATTGGAGTCAATGCGGTCATTGGCTGACCAATGGTAATGACTGAACTATCTGGATCATAATCGAGTTCAACTCCCGGCGCATTTACGGTGAAATTCAATGTGTGGTTTATTGCACCACCAGTGTTGTTAGCCCATACAGTTAGCATGGTTTGAGATGTGACATCAATAGGTGTGCCGGTGAATACACCATTAGTGAAGAAGAGTCCATTTGGCAGAACGCCTTCATACTCCCACGTCTCGACCATTCCGCCAGTGACGGTTGGATGCAATGGTGTGATTGTCGTTCCAGTAACAAATATTTCATTCTCTCGACTGTAATCTAAGCCCACTCGTGGCTCATTGATGGTAATGTTGAAATTTTGGCTCACATTTCCACCCGTATTGTTAGCCCATACGGTGTATTGTGTTCGAGTCATGTTGATTATCGGAGTACCTGAGATTTCACCGGTTGCCGAGTCAAAGCTAAGACCGGTTGCGGTAAGTTCAGGTTCAATTTCCCAAGTTTCTACAATGCCATTGGAGACTGGATTGATTGGTGTGGCCATCGGTTCAGCGCGTGTCAGATTGTAATTGTCTGCTGCGTAACTGAAGACGACTGGCACATCAGAGATTGTTATATTCAAGTAAACCGAAAGTTGGCCACCAGAATTATTACCCCAAATCAGATACTGAGTCTTACTTTGAACGTCAATTGGTGTACCCCAAATTGTTCCATTGCCAGGACCGAAATTCAAACCGTTTGGTTCAGTTCCCACGAATTCCCACGATGTGATAGTACCACCAGTACTGATTGGTGAGAATGATGTCGCCGAGTTGTTGGTTAATTCAACTTCTAGTGATGGATAGGTAAACGCTGGTGCGATGTCATCAACGGTCATCTCGATAGTAGTTGAAATGTCACCAGCAGAGTTGTTCCCCCAAACTGTGAAGGTAACTGTAGCAGTCACTGCAGTTGGTGTGCCGGTGATCTCACCAGTTGCATTGTCAAATTCGATGCCAGCTGGCAAATCATCATATGAATCAATCGACCATGATGTCGGTGCTCCGTCAGTATATGTTGGAGCCGCTGCGTTAACAATACTATTCTTAGTGAACGTATACGGTGAACCTGGATACGAAATTGAAGATGGTGCTTCATCTCGAACTGATATCGTAATTGTTGTCGAAATATCGTCGGCAGAATTGTTTGCCCATACGGTGAAT
>CAXGZX010000116.1:0-4230 GCA_964014545.1 uncultured Candidatus Poseidoniales archaeon
CGACAACCTACGGATACAGTATATCTCCAGCCCTGCCGAATGGGCTGCACTTCTCGCAAAGCACCGGTACGATTTCTGGAATACCACAAGACTTGCTGGACAGAACTGAGTTCACAATCACGGCAACCAATAGTGGCGGTTCGAGTACGGCTTACATCAACATCACCGTAGTTGACCAAGTGCCAACGCCCTCTTACTCACCAGATGATCTACAATTAACCAATAATACTGCAAGTCCAGACTTACCACTCGCACCAACTATAACTGGATTAGGTACGATTACTTCTTGGGAATTAAACAATACTAACCTACCATCAGGAATCTTGTTCGGCTCTGATAACGGAACATTCTACGGTACACCTACTGAACTGTGGCCAACTACTCCGTACAAGGTCTGGGCAAACAATACCGGTGGAACAGTTGAAGCTTATCTCAATATTTCAGTCGTTGATGAGATTCCAACCTCGATTAACTACCCAGTAATAAATCTGAATTTGACCAACAATACGGCAAGTCCAGACTTGCCAATGAGTCCTCAAATTAACGGTCAAGGCACAATCCTCTCATGGGAAATTAGCGACGCATTACCTCAAGGTTTGACCTTTGACAGCAATACTGGTGAGATTTCTGGTATTCCAACCGAATTATGGCCAACTACTAATTACACAGTTTGGGCGAACAATTCTGGAGGCTCAGTCGAGATTGAGTTCAATATCACGGTAGTAGATCAGTTGCCAACGCTATCATATAATCCACCATATCTTGATTTAGAGTTGCCAATTACTGGAGTTATCGCAATTGGCAATGGAACTGCTCCGCCCCCACCATTAAACTCAGTTCTGCCACTAGAACCGACTCTTAGCGGTGCTGGGGCAATTACCTCTTGGGAAATTAATATCACCCTGCCGCTTGGTATCTTCTTTGGTGCCAATAACGGTACTTTCTATGGCGCTCCATTAGCCCTACAAACTACGCCGCTACAATTTACTGTATGGGCCAATAACAGCGGTGGTTCAATTTCAACTTCAATGAGCGTATCGGTAAAAGCAATTGCACCAACTATTGAGTATAATCCAGAAAATCAAACAATTACCAATAACAGTTTGATGAATCCAATGATTCCAAACATAGCTGGCGGAGAAATAGAGACTTGGGAAATTAATGCTACTCTGCCTAACGGCATTACCTTTGATTCATCCAATGGTAGCCTATACGGAACCCCTGTAGAATTATGGCCAACAACTAGTTACACTATTTGGGCCAATAATTCGGGTGGCACAATTTCGACAATTATCAATATTACAATCATCGAAGTTGCACCAACTCTTGAGTATAATCCAGATGATTACAACTTTACTCGTGGTGTATTGGTCAGTGATATTACACCAACATATAGTCCACTGAATTTGATTGATACATGGGAAATTAGTCCAGACGTGCCGCTTGGGCTGTCCTTCAACAATGGTGTAATTAGCGGTACTCCAACGGTTAATTCAACTATGGTTGAGTATACTGTTTGGGCTAACAATACTGGCGGTAGTGCATTTGCCACATTCAACATCACGATTGTTGAGCCTACAGGTTCGTTTGCCTATGTGCCGCCATCCATCAACATGACACGCGGACAAGGCATTAGCCCGATTTATCCAAACTATAACGGTGGGGCGATCGAAAGTTGGAGCATCTATCCAGATGTGCCTGCTGGCCTAATCTTTGACAATGGAACCATTACTGGTACGCCAACGGTTAATTCTACTGAAGTTAATTACACCGTGTTTGCTAACAACAGTGGAGGTTCAGTAACCGCAATTATCAGCATTACCATCAATGAGCCAGTAGCGTCGATTCACTACGCACCAAATGAGCGCAATGAAACCAGAACTATCTCTATGACGCCGTGGTTCCCACACGTCACTGGTGGCGAGGTTGAAACTTGGGAGATTTATCCAGACTTGCCACTGGGACTGAACTTCGTTGATGGCGTCATTTCAGGTGTGGCAACGGTAAACTCAACTACAACCAATTACACTGTTTGGGCCAACAATTCAGGCGGTTCTGCATCAACCAACATCTATCTAACTGTGGTCGAGCCAGTGGTCGAATTATCATACAATAATTACGAACTAATTTTGGTAAGAAATGTCACAATGAGTCCACTAACGCCACAATTAACCGGCGGAGATGCTGAAACTTGGGAGATTTATCCAGACTTGCCAAATGGTATCAATTTCACCGACGGCATGATTTGGGGTACTCCAGAAGTCAACTCAACCAGAATGATGTACACTGTTTGGGCCAACAATACTGGCGGTTCAACCAATATTAGTCTCAATATTACCATCCTTGAGCCAAGTGCCAATATTGTCTATGATCCAGTCAATCTGATTCTAACCAGAGGCCAGACCATGGACTCAGCCACCCCTGAGGTTGATGGCGGTAGCATTGAGAATTGGAGTATCCATCCAGAGTTGCCTGATGGTTTGAACTTTGATAACGGAACAATCTCGGGTACACCAACAGTCAATATGACTACTACGAACTTCCTAGTTTATGGAAATAATAGCGGCGGTTCTTCAGTTGTAGGAATCAGTATCACTATCCTAGAGCCGGCGCCAACAATCACTTACCAAGCCGATTATCTAATTTTAACTAGAGGAGAGGAAATGCCATCTGCCCTACAGGCAATCTTTGGTGGTGGAGCAGTTGCATCATTCAATGTCGAGCCAGAATTACCTGACGGTCTCAACTTTACCAACGGCACTATCTTCGGTATCCCAACAGTCAACTCAAGCTTGGTGCAATACAACATTACGGCGATCAATAACGGCGGCAGTGATTTCTTCTTACTCAACATAACCATCCTTGAACCGGTTGCAATCCTTGATGTAGAAACAAATTACTTCGAATTAACAAGAAGTGAAACTGAGATGAATTTGACACTGAACAATACTGGCGGAATGGTTGCTACTTGGGAAGTATATCCTGAACTTCCAAACGGTCTAATCTTTGGTAACGGCACAATAACTGGTGTGCCAACAGTAAATTCCTCGCTAGCAACATACGAGATTTTCGCTAACAACACCGGCGGTTCAGCAAGTATTCTCATCAACATCAAGATACTTGAGCCAGCCGCTAATATTTCATACAGGACCACACAATTCACCCTAACTAACGGTCAAGACATACTCAAAGTATCTCCAGTTCTTCTTGGTGGCAATCCAGATACATGGGAATTTGAGCCAGAACTACCAGATGGAATCATCTTCAGTAACGGTGTCTTCAGTGGACTACCTGCGGAAAACTTGTCCACTACCACCTATACGGTTTGGGCCAATAACAGCGGTGGTTCTTCTGTTGCTACAATTGAGTTAACAATTAACCAACCGTTCTATGTTGTACGATATCCTGCGACAATATTAGTCTTGAATGCTAGTGAAGATATGCCGGTATTAGCGCCAGTTTACTACTTTGATGAGGCTAGTGACCCGGTTTGGACAGTATCGCCTGCACTTCCAGACGGCTTGACTTTCACGAACGGTAACATCTCTGGAACTCCAACTACGCCCCAGCCATTGACTCAATACAATGTAACGGTAGTTGGCGATATGGTACCATTTACCATTGTGTTAATGATTGAAATTATGGGTGATGAAGTCAACATGACCATACCTGATAATCGTAATCAAACCGCACTTGAACAAGGCCCACCTGAAACGATTTTCCCAGAGCCAGAAGAAGAAAACATCGCGTACTGGCTTTGTCCGCTGATTCTCATAATTTTGCTCTGGTTGACTGCAATGCTCTACAATGCACGCAAGACTGAGGACGAGGTTGAGATGGTCGAAGGACCTGAAAGCGAACAGAAGTCAGATTAGAGGCATTTGACCGAAAATGATACACCCTACTTATTCATAGGATTACCACGAGGAGGCGCTGTCATGTCATTCATGGACGATTTGATGAATAATCGAGATAAGCAGATTATGGCTATCAGTATTGCGTTTTTCGTTCTCGCTTTTCCAGCTTATTTCTTCCTTAGTGCAGCCAATGCAGACCCATCAGCCAATCTCAATGCAGTAACCCTGTATGAGATTGAAGGAGAATATACTTACATTGAACTTGCTATGGGGGATGAGTTCATCCCTAATGGCGACCCACTAATGATTGATGATTTGCACACCGATGCAATTGATGATGCTGAAGATCTCAACATCATTGGAGTTCGGATGA
>CAXGZX010000117.1:0-4093 GCA_964014545.1 uncultured Candidatus Poseidoniales archaeon
GCTAACCCGAAACCCGTTCGTAGTTCGGATTGAGGGCTGTAACTCGCCCTCATGAAGCTGGATTCCGTAGTAATCGTGTTTCAATATAGCACGGTGAATATGCCCCTGCTCCTTGCACACACCGCCCGTCAAACCATCTTAGTTGGGGGTGGGTGAGGCTGCGCTTTATGGCGTATTCGAGCCTGCCTTCGACAAGGAGGGTTAAGTCGTAACAAGGTATCTGTAGGGGAACCTGCAGATGGATCACCTCCTAAGAAACCGGAGGCTGGAGCCCTTTTTGGGCTCCAGTCTCCACTCCTTTTTTTATTCAAAGTCTACTTTACTTTTTACAGCAGGTTATTTTATCAAACTAATTTCTGTTCGATTAAATCTGATAATTTATCGTAAATTGTTTTTCTGAACGTCAATAAACATAGTTTTGGGGCGGCTAAGTTAACCGTTATTGTCGCACCGCGATTAAAATGTACTTCATCCCACCCATCTGGTACTACATATCCTCTATGCATGTCTGAAGTTATGGTGGTTGTCTGGTCTGTCCAATCCAACCATGACCACGGCTGGTCGATTCTTTGCTTATGTGATATTTCCCTGGCAACGACAAAGTAGTGATTGTTTATTTGATCACTTTGAATATTTTTTCTTAATTCCTCAATAGTATTCTGTTCAATTATGTGATTAAGCCATGCACCTTGGCCAAGCCAGGTTGAAAAAACTAGTCCACTACTCTGTTGACGGCACTTGTTGCCGTCTCTACGCAGGTGATACTTACTTGGAGCATATTGATGGGTATTGGCTATCAAAAGATCGTTCATTGCTGGGTCGGTAGTAAATCTGTTACCCGAAGTTGTGTCAATAATAGCTTGAAGCCTAGGGATTTGATTGATTATTGCTTTTCCAGACAGAGCAGTCACGATATCGGCAGAAAAAGTATCAATATTTGAATCCATATAGAAACCAAAGCTTCCATTAGGGTCATCATCAATAGGGTGAGAATTTACTCCAATTACCGGGGTTTCAGCATCGATATTATGTGATATGCTGGTGAGAGTACCATCGCCACCTAGGACAATTACCAAATCGCGTCCAATGAAATCCGCTCTTCTTACCTGTTCTCTTGCTCTTAAATCAAAACTTACATCGTAGCTATTTTTCACCTGATTAAGAATTTCTGTTACCTTACGTAAACTTTCATCATGCACTTGCTCAAAGTTTTTCTTGAAAACAACAAGCACATCAGTCAAAAGGTCCGCCTCATATCTCGCAAGTGTTCTTCCTTCTTCAAGACAACCATCTTTGACGGGTTATACGAGAGTTGAATAACTGTTAGTAATACCGAAGTATATGCAACCTAGTCCATGGGACGATTTACAAACTGATGGTTCTGCTCCTCAAGTAATGATTGACGGACAAACTGCACAAATTTCTACAGGTTTTAACAACCAAGTAATTCTTTTGCAGCCACCGTCTTCTGCCTCAAAGGTTATCGGTATATTATTGATTTTATGGGGTGCCATTAATACGATTTTTTTGCTATTAGCAGCCGTGGGATGGTCCAGTAGCACCATAAGAGAAGAACAGAGTATCACTACTACAAATATCATACTAAGCAGTGTTTCAGGTATAATCTCAGTGGTTACATCAATACTTGGTGGTATTTGGATGATGAATTTCCAGAGAAAAGGAGTATATCTTGTTTTGATTGGAATCATTATCGGCTTTTTATTCTCTATCGCTCTCTCGTTAACCGGTAATACTGATGCAGCAGCCGCAAATGCCGACATGAACGAAGAAGTAGTAAGTGGTATTGCAATTGGTATTAGTGCAGTATGTAGTGCGGTTTGTGGACTGATTGTTGCAATACCGTTGATGATATCCAACAATGGATTAGATGATTCTAAACTATTTGGTTAATTAGGAACCTTTAATTCACTTATTCATTAGTGTATAATAATGATAGAAACTCTCAACCTTCATGGTGGCTTTCTCAAACTCTCCACGCCTTACCGTTGGTATGGATTGTTAGGATATGCATTATTTGGAATAATGGCGCTTGTTGGCCTGGTAATGTCGCTGACCAATTTAGGTAATAGTGAGGATATTGTAGCAGGAATGGCAATCAGTATACTAGGTTTAAGTGGATTAGCGGTGACAACCCCAAGCTCTCATGAAAAAGATCTGTACAACCTTAGACAACAAGCAATTGACCCAGAGGTTCTCGAAGCCAAAGCAAAAGAAAGTGGACTTTCAATAGATAATTGGTTTCTCAAGCAAACCAGTTATGTTCCTACCAACGACCCTAGCGATTGGGTCTTACCGGCTCCAGGGCCAGCAGTATGGGATAAATTGGATATTTACAAACAGGACGGGGACGGCTCTCCAATAGCAGAACATCCAGTCAAAGTTGGTACCCCAGTGCCAGCAACTTTCACATTATTTGGTATATTTGGTATTCTCGCATCTCTATTTACGGTTATTGCAGCTGGGATTGCATTGACTGAGGTTGTTGATAGTGGCAGTCGTTTAGTCATCATCGGGATAATGGCGATTATCGGATTAATTTTGCTAATAATAGGCTGGTTCAAATCTAAAATGCTCACTCAGATGCTTGATCTTCAAACTTCAGTGATTCGCTCTGTGCCACTTGGATACAATGAATTAGTTGGCCAAGTAAGACCATCGTACGAAGGTGTGCTCAGAGTAGTTGTCGATGGTAATCAAACCATGTACATGGAAAATATGGTGGGTTTCCGTTGGACATATGAACAAGAACAAAAGAGAACCGTAACGACCAAAGATGGTACTCGCACTGAAACACGATGGGTTACCATACGCGAGGATTCTGGCGGTTGCCCGTTCATTCTTCACGATGGTACCGGTGGGATAAGAGTAAACGGTGAGAATTTCAAGAGAAGTGATTATGGTGATTTCATCAAGCGTTGGGATAGTGCTTTTGCCAAGTCATTGGGTCAGCAATTTTTTTCTCAGTTAGTCGCTGGGTTTGTTGGTGGTTGGCGAGTTACCGACCACCGCTGGACTCTATATGGTTTGAAAATGGGTAATCCTGTTTATTTAGTAGGTCAAGTGAAATCAAAAAGTAATGCGAAGATTGCCGAAGAAGGATTAGACGGAACTTTGCCAAACAGTATCATTGAAGTGTTTGGTAATGAAGACGGTCCGGGGGCAAAATCAACACTAAAGCGAGGTACAGAACTAACTAACCTCGGACGTTCAAGGTCTAAGGCTGAAATGATTTTACCAGCAATGATTCTCTTTTTGGGAGCAATATCTTTACTAGTTTTAGCATGAAGTTCAAATCCTTGTTATAATTCGCTAGGCCATGGAAGAAGTGGTAATTGTTGGCGGAGCTAGAACACCGTTCTGCGAATGGCAAGGTGGAAAGCGTGGCGACGGGCAACCAGGTGGCTTGTTAAAGGATTATAGTGCATTAAAACTTGGAGAAATTGCCATTAAAGGGGCACTTGAAAAGACCAATACTTCACCTGATTCAGTAGACCATGTTGTTATGGGCTACGCTTTGCAAACCTGCGATCAAGCAATATTCGGGTCAAGACATGCGGGTCTAGGTGCTGGCATTCCTCAAGAAGTTCCAATGCTAACATTATCCAGAATATGTGGTAGTGGAGTTCAATCGATAGTTACTGGTGCTCAAATGATAATGCTTGGAGAAGCACAAACTGTGGTCTCTGGTGGTATGGAAAATATGTCGCAAGCACCACATGTACTACGTGGAATGCGAGGTACTTACAAACTTGCAAGGCCGCCAAAAGCAGGAACGGTTTTAGAAAAAGATATGGAAGATTATCTTTTTACCAACTTACTCGACGGCATGTGTGGTTCTTTTATGGCGCAAACCTCAGATGAAATTTGTAAAAGAAAAGGAGTTACAAGAGAAGAAACAGATGAGTTCGCTGCGCTGTCTCATGCTCGGGTAGTTAATTCTATAGAAAATGACATATGGGAGCAAGAAGTTGTTAAAGTTGGCAACATTGGGCATAAAGATGAAGATCACGTTGTCCATGATTGTACCAAAGAGTCATTGGCTGAATTAAGAACTGCATTTGGACCAGAAAGT
>CAXGZX010000118.1:0-4044 GCA_964014545.1 uncultured Candidatus Poseidoniales archaeon
AGAGAGATCACCATTGTTCGCCCAGTGGCTAAATTATCAATTAGTGATTACGAACTTGATGAAAGGTTAGTAGAACGATTATCTAACCACCATCGGGGCGTATTTATTTGCGGCAGACCAGGTTCAGGAAAGACTACTCTAGCCCAAGCAATTGCGGAATATTTAGACAATGATTTGGGCGCAATGGTCAAAACGATGGAAGCCCCCAGAGATCTTCAATTAGCAGACCGAATTACTCAATATGCGCCTCTAGAAGGTGACCTAGAGAAAACCGCCGAGATAATTTTCTTGGTGCGCCCAGACTTTGTTATCTTCGATGAAGTAAGACGCGCTCGTGATTTTGAGATATTTGCTGATGTAAGATTAGCCGGTGTCGGGCTGCTTGGAGTAACTCACGCCAACTCCGCACTAGAGGCAATCCAGCGATTGATTGGTAAAGTGGAATTGGGGCTGGTAAGCCAGGTGCTTGATACAATTCTTCACGTCGAGGCTGGTAAAATCCAACAGGTGCTAGAGCTTCGAATGACGGTAAAGGCGCCAACTGGTATGCAAGAGGAACTAGCTCGGCCAGTAATTGAGGTTGTAGAATTTCCTAGCGGTAAAATAACCCACGAAATGTTCGCTTTTGGTTCTGAAATAGCAGTAGTGCCCGTTGAAGGTTTAACTCAGAAAACATCGCCCATTAAGGCGCTAGCAAAAGACTCCTTAGTGCGCAATATTAGAGACTGGATCGGCGTTGAATGCCAAGTCCAATTTACCTCCAATACCAATGCTAGTATCTATGTTCCAGACAATATGGTGGCAACCCTTGTCGGCAAAGGTGGCGCCAACATCCGCCAGTTACAAGACGACTTAGGCGGCATCTCATTATCAGTCAAAACCTTTGACGAAATGCCGAAGAATCTGGAGCGGCCCAACCCTTACTGGGAAGACCCACAAGAGCGCCGCAGTCGCAGCGGTAAGGCCTGGGAGCACAATGGGAAAAGCCGGCGACGAAAAGAGCGCAAAGGAAGAAGATAAAATCTATCAAAATCCTAAAAATTAGCCGTATATAGGCAATCCACTTTAATAATAAGCGAAGTGACCCGCAGGCATGAGCGCTATGGATGGGTCTAGAGACGCCGATGAAAAACCGAGGGACGGACTAGTTGCTTTCCTTCTAGAAAACCGAACACTGGTCAACTTTGCATCAATTATTATGTTAGTATTTGCAGTATGGGCTACAGTTGAAGTGATTACTAATTCACTTGGTATGACTTGGTGGCCTCCGGAAACTGGCATACCTTCAGAAGAGATTTACAATAATCCGGATGACCTCAATAATATCAACAATGGTTGGATTATTGGCCTTGGAGCAATATGTGGAACAGTTGGTTTCATGATACAATATTTCTACCGCGCTGCGCCGCATGTCGACGCATCCATGAAAGCCACTGCGGCCCTAATTATCTCTGCAGTCAAGGAAGACGAAATTCAAGAATCCGCTGAAAAGATGGCAAAAGAAATTGTCGCAGCAGAAAAAGAAGAAGCAGAAGCGGAGGCCCAAGCAGAAGCCGAGGCCCATGCAGAAGTCGAGGATGAATCAGAAGTAGATTCCGAAGCAGTCGAAGAGGTATCAATGGAAACGTCTGAAGCAGAAGTAGAACCTGCAGAGGAATCTGTTGAAGAAGACAATACAGATGCTCAAGAACCAGAAGGTGACGAGGGTGGCTCAGACGAGCCTGCTCCAGCACCAACCGACGGCGGGGCAAAAAAATTCTAAGGTGAAAAAAATGTGGGAACATAGAACAGTATCAAACAAAGAATTCAGCACAACAGGAAGACTAAACCCAAGCGAAACGTATGTTCGCCTTATGGATGAGGTTGAACAAACCGTCAAGCATGCACAGATTGAAGAATTTGCTCATGAGGCGTTTATGGATTATATTCCACGCCGAGGGCCATGGGAAGAACTACCACCGACCGATATGGCAAAAGCAGACCCAAGAACCAGATATATTGGACCAGCAAAAGCCAAACTACTCAACACAAACCTATTTCTTGGCTCCACTTGGATTGAAGCAGAGCGATTTAAATTCGAAAGAAGAATCCTCAACGTTTCAGATTTCCTAAAACAAAAAACCATCATCAACGCAAACATGTGGACTCCTAAACAATTGTTCACAACCCAAACCTTCTTTTTCTGCTCAACTGGCGATGAAGAAAGAATGGGCGGCTCATTCCTAACTGGAGACCAACCAGGCGACGACCACGTCTTCTTGGGTAAGAAAGACGGAGAATTCCCTGAGTGGGAACCAATTCTTTGGGGACTAGGTCACCGAGGAGTAGTCCCGGATTCCGATCCATTGGACAAGTGTTTCTATCCTTCATTGATGCATAGAAATGTTTCTTTCAATAACCGATTAGGCTGGATTAGATATTCTCCAGCAGGATTTGGTAAGGATGCAAACGGTTTCTTGACCACACGCCCTCACACATGGATTTGGCCAGCAGTTGATGGCAACAGAGACACTCCAACATCATTCAATTTGTTGGTCAACCTCCCTGACCGAAGGTTATCATTCGGTGAAGAAGGTATTACTGACGTATACATGACTACAGGTAAGACTTCCATGTACTCTCTAATGGGTATGATGTCATCCTCTACCGTTCGACAAATGTTTGGCGCTGGTTCAGAAATGGTTCCATTAGAATTCCATTGCATTGAGCCTGGACTTGATGAATGGATTGCTAGAGCTACTGATGAAGACAAATATGCTCGCTTGTTCGAGGTTTGTGCTTGTTTAGGTTACATTCTAACCGACCCACTAGTCGGTCAACTAGGTGGCTCCTCTAAGCGCCGCCGGCTGATTATGTACCCTTCCGACCAAGGTAACTTGTTGACTTGTGTTAACGCAAGCCAAGTTGCTGACCATGCTTTGAAATCTAACTATGAGGCGACAGTGTTTACCAAATTGGACCAAGCAGATTTCATGAACAGAGTAACACGCCGTTTCAAAGCATATGCTGACTTAGTTGCCGCAAGCGATATTGCCCAAGGCGCAAGATGGATTAGCCAAGCAGATTTCCACGACGGAGAGAAAAAGGTCGTTGGACCAAGTGTTCACTCAATCATGTCAGTTAGAGGCTACGATATTATCGACATGGAAGAATACAAGAATTCCTTTGACGATATATCAGCCGCCCCTGATAGACTCATGAGGAGAATTGTCCAATCTATCGCTACCAATGCGCTAAAGACGATTTACCCAATTGCCGAACTCGGTGAAACTGCAGGATCTGCACCATATTCGCACATCTTCGGTGCCAAAGATGACAATCCGCTAGTATACTACACCGACATTAGATTCTTGGTACCAACTTCGATCGATAAACTACGTACAATAACAGGTTCTCGAGGCGCTGATAGAGGTAGAATGCGCGAAGCATATACCAGCCTAACCAATGCTGATGCAATGACTAGCCTTTCAATACAAGATTTGACACTACCATTCCTTGCTGACCTTGGCGATGATTCGTGGCAAACTGGCACCGGTCTGAAAGAAACCGAAGTAATTATTGAAGTTACCATGGCAGTAAATCCAGGAAGAGTATGGAAAGCACTACTTGAGCCAACTACCAGCGAAGTATTCGACTTACCAAAGGGTAACAAGGGTACAGCAGCAAACCTGTGGGGAGATATTTTCATCAATAATGAAGCACTTCACGACAAGATGAAGCGTGACAATCTAGGACATTATCTTAAATTGTTGAAAATGGCTTACCATTGGAGTAACGATGAAGCTAAGAAGATTCACGGTTTGAAAACAAAGCGAACTCAGAAGAGTTCATGAACAGGGGATTTTTGCCTTAAGGCATGTCTCAACCAAATGACGGCTCAGGGCGCGCCCCGGTAGCTATTGTTAGGCCGACAACTTCGGTGACAAGCGGAGTCGCAGTAACGCAAAAACTAGTTTCTGCTGCAGTTGCCTTTGGCAATTTACTCAAAGGAACTTTCGGGCCAAACGGCCTGGATAAAATGCTCTACAAAACCAATGGCGAAAC
>CAXGZX010000119.1:0-3970 GCA_964014545.1 uncultured Candidatus Poseidoniales archaeon
GGCATTTCAAAGCCAGTTAGTTGGGCATATACGTGCCCATTGACATCGTAAGAAGACAGCATTGCTTGTTGCCCATCGCCATCAAGAATAATATCGACAATGTTTGGGTCGTAATCAATTCCATCATCGTCGGCTGGGTCAGCACCACCGCCAAGACGCCAAGTTTTGGCTGTTGCATCAACGTCACGCCACTTACCGGTTCCAAAACCATCTTGACTACCAATTACAATGATATAGCGATAATTAGCAACATCACTACCAATCACGTCTTTGCTGACTGTGAAAATGATGGTTTTATCATCGACATTGCCGGTCACATCAATGCCTCTTGCTGAGGTGCTGCCAGTCTCAGCTTGTACAGATTGTACAGCACCTGGCTCACCAGTGCCACTGATAGCTACTTCCCATGCCCAGTCCGGATGAACTTCAGCATTAGCGCCGGTAAGCATCTCGGTTTCACCATAAGTTGTATCGCCTTGATCGACATAAATCTGCACTATTTGATGGCTAAAACCGTTGGCTAGACCCCAAATATCAGTCATCTCATCCATTTCAATGATGAATTGGGCATTCCATGCGCTTTGACGTACTGTGACTTTCTTAGCGTCCCATAAGCCACCGCCATTATCGGTTGCGAAATCGCTGGCCAGTGGATAAGTATAGTCCCCGTCGCCATTCTCATCACCAACTGCATCGTCTAATTCGAGTAGCGTAACCCACTCTTCCAAATCTGGTAAGACTAGTTCTGCCGGTGCAGGTGGAGCAATTTCCATGTCTTCACCATCGCCATAAGATAGCGATGCTGCCCATGATGAAACCACTTTAATTCTCGTAGTATATCTTGGAGCAAGGCCGATATCTGCCCATGGTATTACAAATTCATAGACATCATCAACCGCACAATCGCCGAGTGAAGAAGTGCTAGTAAGCACCCATTGTTCAGAGTCTCCCGATTTGCCTTTTGCCTCAAACAAGTTCCACTTAGCCCGACCGTCTTCTCTAACGGTATCAAAATCAATGGCTACCATGTATTTGGCCGGGAAACCGAGTATCTGATTGCCGTAATAGGTGCGGAAATTTGTTTCCACTTCATTGAAGTTTACCGCGTTTGGCTGCATGAAATAGATAGCTAAATCAGGTTCATCAAACTGCGAATTGCGAGAAATTGCATCAAGTTCATCGGCGGTTACTGAATCAATACGCATGAAGATATTACTCGAATCATAACCAACATAGAAATTGTCGATATCAAAATCGCCGCCATCAACTGATGCATCATATTTAGCGGCACCATCCCATTCACCGGGCAAGGCTATTCCGTCAATCATTGGCTCAATAATCCCTCCATAAGGCACTACAGGAGTTGCTGCTCCAGTCCACAAATCTTGCAGGTAAGGCGGCAAATCTAGATTGATTGCTCGATAGATATTGGACAAATGAACCTTAAACAATACGTCCCAGTTTTCATCATAGCCACTGTCTTGGTCTAATCCATACCACCAAAACCAGTCACTACCTTCGGCAATATACAGTGATTCCCAAGCATTTGACAAACCTGGATGAGTTGGGTTATCGGCTTGAAATCCGACTAATGCTTGGCGCGCCTCGACTAATCGTTGCCAACCTAAACTCTCTTCTGGCTCACCAGCCCAAGTTCGTAAAGTCCCGTCAATCCAAGACCCTGTGCCGATAGTTTCGATTTCAGGCAACGTCGGTTCTGTCGATAGGAATTCACTTGGAGTGGTGGTTACGATAGTTGGATGAGATGCTAAACGTGAATACCACTCATGCATGAACGGACGAGCATTATCTTGATGTTGGAATTCTGACATAAACATCCAATTTTCTCCGTCAAGGGCGACTGTCAGTAAATGCTCGGAAGGGTCCTCGCCAGCATCTAGTAATTGTTGCCGAATATTATCGAGGTAGGCAATGAAATCTGACACCGCGGCTTCAGGAGTCATGGTCCCATACTGGAAAGCGATTCTGTCGGATATAACGCGGTCACGAAATACCACTGCAACCTCGCCGCCATCTTCACCAGTAACCTTCCATGGCGTTGCTAAATTACTTGCATCATCAACATCGATTAGATTGCCAGAGTTGTCGGTAGATTGGAGCAATATCTCTTCATCACTAACCATCCACTGGATTCCAACATCAGAAACAGGTTCAACCATTGCGGGAGAAACCGCCTGCTCGCTTGGCCACATACCAGTTGGCCTAAAGCCAAGTTTTGCCTCAAACAAGTCCATGCCGTTGACTAAATGGTCTTGAACATCTACTGGCCAAGAGTCTTTGTTAACTCTAATACCATCTTCCATAGTCCAGCCATCCATCATCAACAGTGGCATAATTGGATGATAGTACGGCGTAGTAGTTAACTCGATTTGGCCTTCAGCAGCTAGTTGACTATACATTGGTAAAACATTTGCCATGTGCTGGTGTTGTTGATCTATAACATACATCAAATCGGTATGAGTATACTGGCCATTTTGCATGAATAAATCAATTAATCCTTGGTCTCGATGAGATAAATCATATTCTCCGAGGACATAGTCGGGTGAAAATTGATACAAGTACCAAAGCACTTGTAAATCTAGATAATCTTGAGGAGATAGTAAGGTATCATCCATGATAGTGGCTGGTTTTAGATTATGCAGCGTCATATCATAAAGTTCTGAATACCTTGCACTAGATGGATAAAGCCATGATTGAATATGTCCGGTTTCAGAGACGTTGTAAATCCAGCCACTATTCCAAAAAGATTGGAATTGCATAGTGTGTAATTCTAAGGCGGTGGCATTGGGGTAATTTCCTTCTGGCCATGGTCGCTTTGCCATATCAGTATGGTCATCGAGGGTTTCATTTTCATAATAATCAACCAATTGTTCAATAAATGACGGAACTAAATTGTAAGTTACTTTGGTGCCAGTTTGTGCGAGTATTCCCGGGGAATCGACATATTCGGTCATGGCGTGAACTCTTACCCACGGCATCTCGTAGGTATTGGTTAGCTTATTCTTGTAATATGGTTGATGTTGATGGAAAATAATTGCTAAGTTAAGAGCATCATCAACCTTGTCTATTGCTCCGTTTTCAATTACTGGCAGAGTATTGGGTGCTGTTGCATTATTCCTATTATCAAGGTGATAATAATGAGTAAAGGTTTCTGCGCCATTAGAACTTGCTGGGTTTGCTAGCGGGAATGAGGTCCAAACATTTCCTTCGTCTTGCCATTGGGCATAAATCATGAATTGCAAACTAGTCGGCGAGCCGATGGCTGACCAAGGGATGGCTAGTTCTGTCACCGTATTATCAGCCCAGCCAACATAGATATCCTGCTCGGATAAAGCGCCTTGATCTTGCCAAGATGTCCCATCAAAGGCAAACTTTTGATTATATGTCGAGTCTTCTAACGCAAAACCATAATCGGCAGAAAAGGGCAAGGTATGGGCAAATCCCCAATCTTTACTGAGGACTGAGCCACCTTCGCTAGTATTGAAGTAAATGAAAAAATCTGCTCCAGATATAGAATCTGCCCAATCTGTACCCGTCCAAGCGAGGTAGAAATTATCATTATCCCATGTTGAATAATAGGTGACTGCATTGTCGTCTGAAGCCATTTCACTATCCGAGGACCACTCGGCAACGTCGCCGTCAATGGTTATCGTTTCTGGAGTCAAGGCAGATACAAAACCCATACCTGCTTGCAAACAGAATAATGTCACAATAAATACCGCAGTCGTCCTCATTAGAACCATCCACAATATGATAACTTGAAAGGGTTTATTGTTAGGCGCTTAGATATGAGCAGTGAGATTGGCGTGCTATGTCACATTACCTCGCTACCCAATGGGAAAATATCAGACGGGGCTAAATTCGTTGATTTTTTAAGTGAAAATAATTACTCAAAATGGCAGTTCTTACCGCTAACTCCGCCGGACAAACACGGCTCTCCATATGCGTC
>CAXGZX010000120.1:0-3828 GCA_964014545.1 uncultured Candidatus Poseidoniales archaeon
GAACAAACACGGCGGTAAAAATAGCCCAAAACCTTGCCAAACAACAACCAAGACATCCACATCTGAGAAGTTTACTAAGACATTTAGAATCAATAGGTGAAACCGTTTCTGCAAGTAGTGAAACTACCGGCATTGAATGGTTGAGAGATTCAGGTCTTGATTGGGTGCATGGATGGCCAATGAAGCACACTGTGGCGCCAGCTCCAGCGATGGTTACCAAAGACTTGCAAAAGCACTCATGGAAAGCAAACGGGTGGATTGCTTTTGGAGATGAAGAGACCTTTACCAGTGCTAAAAACAAATCCTCTAATGGTTGGAAATTGCTTTCAAACAAGCAAATGGAAACTGATTTTCCTCCATGTATTTACACCCACATGACAGGAGTAGTAGTTACTATTGGAGGTATGCCTGTCGACCTTGGTTTGCCTGGCGATATCAATTATATTGCGATAGAAAAGGCTGGTTTGTTAAGTTAACTAACCCCAATTACACGGCTCTAGAATCTCTTGCCCGCCCATATAATTTACCAATGGTTGAGGTATAGTTACTCTTCCATCCGCAAGTTGATTCTGCTCCATTATCGCCACTAAAGCTCTAGATGTAGCAACCGCGGTAGAATTTAAAGTATGAACTATTGGTTGATTAGCGTGACCTGGCTGGCCATATTTAATTTGCAAACGGTTGGCTTGATAATCAGTACAATTGGAACATGAAACAATCTCTTTGTACTGAGCGGCACCAGGAATCCAGGCTTCTAAATCATATTTACGAGCAGCAACTGTCCCCATATCCCCAGTACAGATATTTACCACCTCATAGTGAATTTGTAAATCATTCCAAAGATCAATACAGTTTTGCAGTAATTCTTCGTGCATTTGCCAAGAGTCCTCAGGCTTAGTAATGACAATTTGTTCTATTTTAGTAAATTGATGGACCCGCCAAATTCCCAAATCGGATTGACCGTGTGAGCCAACTTCACGGCGGAAACATGGAGACACACCAACTATCTTCAACGGCAACTGGTCTTCAGGGATAGTCTCTTCCATGTACATCGCAGTTAATGGGTGTTCAGATGTGGCAATCATGTAATAATTATCTGGCTCTACACCATACATAACTGTCTCAAAATCACCTAAATCCGTAACGCCCTCGTAGGCTTTACGATTCATCATTACAGGCGGTTGCACAAAAGTAAATCCTCTTTGCCGCAAAAAGTCAACAGTGTAATTCTGTAAAGCCATCTCTAATCTTGCTAAGTCGCCTTTGAGGAAGAAGAAACGACTACCAGAGATCTTGGCTGCTCGTTTCAAATCTACCCATTTGTTCATTTCAATAAGTTCATTGTGAGTTCTTGGTTCAAATTCAAAAACCGGCTTATCACCATAAACGCTGTGCACAGTATTGCCAGATTCATCGGCTCCATTAGGTACATCTTGATGAAGAATATTTGGTATTGACATACGTATTTTATCCCTATTGTCAATTGCGTCTTGAGTTTGTGTCTCAAGTTGTGAGATCTCTTTACCCAATGATGCTACCTCTGCTAAAATTTCTTGCGCTTTACTTTCATCGCCAGCTTTTTTAGCAGCACTTATACCTCTAGCGGCAGTATTTTTTTGTTGGCGCAGTTGATTGGTCTGATGCTGTAAATTTAACCATAATTTATCATACCTAATTACTTCATCAATCTTATCATGCGGAATTCCTCGCTTGTCATGATCTGCTCTAACCTGCTTATGATTATCCCTAAACATGTGTATATCTAGCATAAAACCACCTACAATGAAATCCCTAAGTTGAAAATTTCGGTACCCATGAAAATCAAGCCACCAATCAAGTAGCCTACTATCGCTCCACCATTTAGCAACGGCAATCCAGCCTGTGCTTTACCTCTGGCAACATAAGTCATCAAAACAAAGTAGCCGATTAAAGAACCAATCAAAGCGAACATTGCTATAGCGAAGGAGTTATCCGAATCTAGCCATTGTATTGCAGACAGTACTAACATACCAGGGAATATAATATCGCCTAACCCCATGAATAAAGCCTCTTTACTCTTTTTCCTAGGTTTGGTCGATTTTGGCATATTTACTGGTGGTGCAACTTGTCTAACATCAGTTTTATCGACCATCTTGGTTTTTTCATCTTTGAATGAGTAACCCTTATCCTGTGGGGCAACTAGCAAAATTGGTAATTGAAGACCAATCATAGTATCTGCTAATTCGAGCATGTGTTTAGAACGATAAACAGCCCATGCGTCATATATGGCTGCAAGTATCATGAATATGATGATTAAACCGGGAACAAAAGCAACTCCAAGCATCACTATAACACCAGCACCAACTAGCATCCCTACTGTATTAACCACATACCATTCACTATGGAAATATAACAATACCATCAATAATAATGCAAATATTACTCCAATTAAAAACGGAATATCATAGAGTTGTAAACCATCTAATGAATACATATCATCTTCAATTACCCCACTGTTGATTTCATTAGCGGATACTGCGTAAAAGTAGTCATCAGATCCATTTTGGCCAAAGATACCGGTTTTGAAATCTGCATCAATCTCAATAGTTAGCCGATTTTTCAATAGCATACCATGAAGCCAGTATGAACTTTCATCTGAGGAAATCAACATATCAGTTCGCCCAGAATTATCCAAGTCGGTGAGTTGCACCTGTGTAACGGTATCTAACAGACCATCAATGTTCATTTTTTCTTGTATCTCAAACTGTTGGGTATCTAGTTTTGTTGCATCCCATTCCCAACCTGTAACATCACCATTACTCTCACCAATTAACAGTAAGCCATCTTTTCCGTTGTTCATGGTCATTGTTTCTTCCGACCATGGTGAGTGGCCAAAGTCGACAGAACTAATGTTATCTTCAGAGAGATATTCGAACTCCAAGGGCATAAATTCAGGTCCGAGGCTTGCTTTGGTTTCTTCAAGGGTAAATACGATACTCGTTGATTGGGTAACGATCAGTAACTTATCAGAATCTAATCTTATCGAATCAATAAACTCATTCTTTAAATCAAGGTATGGAGGTAATACCCAATTAGCCTGCGGGGAGAAAATTTGTCCTGTTTCTCTATCTGTAGGGAAGAATACAACTTCACCTGTGTTTGAAAATACATACAGACCACTTTCAACAATTAATGCCATGTCACAACTATAACCAAAGGAAGTACCCAGTTGAATGGCTCCAAACTCATCAATATAGTTACATGGATAATATTCAATCAAATCACCAGTATCCGTATCGATAGCCCAAATCCAAGCACCATTAGTTACTGTTAAAGATTGAGTGGATTTTACAATTCTTAAGTCTTCATTGTCTCCGGCTGGTAAACGAGAGAAATTTGTGGTCCACTCAGCCTCGCTGCTGTTTAGACTATTAGTGGAATAATAAGAGATTGAATCCTCCCAATTGGTAAAGTTGCCAATGAGTTGGTGAGTCAAAAAGCCGTCCATGCCAAGGTCGGTGACGTAATCACCTTCGTATGAGGAGGCATCTTGATATTCAAACTCCTCAACATCAAAATCAATCACCAACATGTGCATTAATGGAACTGTAGTGTACATCAACGCAATTGTTAGGACACCCATTATCCCGTATTTGATCAACCATTCTTTCTTGTACCTTGCCAACATAATTACTGCAGCAGTAAATATCAAAATCATAACCAATTCGAGTAGAATATACCTGACTTGAGTTGCCCCTGTTTCACCAAAAGCATGCAACTCTGCAACATCATACCAAGGCCTAATGTAAATTGATAAACCAATGGTAATAACGAACATTGAAAACATGC
>CAXGZX010000121.1:0-3740 GCA_964014545.1 uncultured Candidatus Poseidoniales archaeon
CACAGATTGTCCCCAATGGAGTCTTAGGACTGTGACATTTTTCTAAAGAAGGCTAGAAACAATCGGTGACGGCGCTCGGGGACAGCGCCTAGCCACATTTTTGTGATAATATGGTTTTAAGAAAATATATTTCTACCATATCACTTTGTTTTCTCTTGATAGGATTAATCACACAGTCTTATCGTGATCCTGTTCATCCAGGATTATGGCTCACTTTATCTTGTTTTGTTGGTTTTGCATTATTTTGTCAAATACTTGTTAGCGTCGGGATTATGGAAATTTCGGGGCCAAAACAGGAAGCAAGAAGAGTTAGACTCGGAAACAATCAACACACTAATGATTACCGGTATTATCATTACAAATCAATAGTTGCTAAAGTACAATCAAGTGGAGTAACTGTAACTACCGTTGAAGATGCTATCAAGACATATTCAAGTTTGTTCAATGTCGGACAAAAGGCAGCACGGCCTTTTTTTCACAATCAGTTTGTTATGTCTACTTTGGGATTAAGTAACCAAGTAATAGA
Source organism: uncultured Candidatus Poseidoniales archaeon (assembly GCA_964014545.1). Taxonomy (GTDB): domain Archaea; phylum Thermoplasmatota; class Poseidoniia; order Poseidoniales; family Poseidoniaceae; genus MGIIa-L1. Next base: position 527 of record CAXGZX010000121.1, read on the forward strand.
TTCTCCTTCACAAGTTACAAACCCATCTAACGATAAATCCAAAAAATTAGATTCAACCTTTTGGGATAATGTTTCACAAGGAGTAGCAAAAAATGAAGGAAACTCTGATGAAATTTGTGCAGACCCTAACTGTTCAAAGCCTGTATCTGCATTTGATTTTCGATGTTTTAAATGTCGAAAACGATTCTGTGATGATTGTGAAAGTGGCAAGAGCATTATGTGCAAGGCATGTTCATAGGAATATTTCTTTTCTGTGTAAAGAATTTTGAGGGATCATCGTAGATGCCTTAATGATTTCAACTCTCATTTTACCATCTTTACTTCTTGCGTAAAATAGCTCTGATGGGCTGACAAATTGATTCCAATATTGCTGGAAGATTTCCGCCTTTTCTGATGATGCAGCCAGAATTTTGGGGACTGTGTGGTACATTACAAGTTTGTCTTTTACTGGCCTGAAAAACTTGGCAATAACTTCAGGCATGAGTTTTGATAACCATGTATCGGTAATAAATTTGGAAGAACGGGAAATAACATATCTTGGCTTGTCTAATGGTCCAAGTATTTCCTCTAAACAGGCAGTAAACAATGCACTCTCTTCTTCAGTAGCATTCTCGAGATGTAAGCGTACCCAGCCACCTCCTCGATTACCACCATCTGCCCGACAATTCCTCGAAACCATTCCAAGATGGATGAGGCTGTTGATTATTGAAAGTGAAATGGCTTTTACCAGAGATTCGTCAGTCCAAGGTGATTTTTCTCTACCAAACTTAAATCCGCCACCAAAACCAGTACTTAACCTAGCTTCGATTGCTGAAGTTGGTTTTGCATTAAATGGTTGGCCTATCCCCCATAATCCTCTGAGATGAGTCCTATTCCGGCTACGTCGCAACATATCTTCATTGAATGCTGACATTCCCTCACTTACTCCTTCTGGCTCAGCCTCAGTAAATGCTGCATGAACATGGCCAACTCCTTTCTCAATTGCACCATCATCACATACACCATACAGTTGCTTATGCTTTTTCTTGAACCGGTCATAATCAGCAAAGCCATTGGTGAACTCTTCCGCTAAACAAACAATGTCCCAATTATTGGCAACTTTTTCCGGCCAGGTTTTATCTAATCTTATCGAGCGACCCCTCAGTTGATTGATACTCATACTTGTTGTAACAGTGGTCAAATCAATCAACACATTGATTTTGGATGCATCCCAACCTTCTCCAAGAAGACCTCGTGTTCCAATAAGACACTTTGTAATGCCTGATTGGAAAAACTCAGTTATCATTAACGAATAGTGTCGGGGAATCCAGTCCTTGCCTTTACCAATAATTTCATGATAATCTCCTCTTAACTCATCGATCAAAGTTATTGCTAGGTCTCTTTCTTTTATCCAATTATTTGCTGCTTTAAGGAATTCTTCCGCAAGGTCATCATCAACAAGTACTGTACTACCTGTCATCAAAATCGGATTTAGTAAATCTACATTATCGCATCGTACTGCTTGTCTAAATGCTGCAACTGCGCCACCAGCTTCATCATCCATCACCCCTTCGACCAAAGTCGTGGCGGATGTTTTCTCAAAATCGGTTATTATTACTGCTCGGATATCCCCGCCTAATGCTTGCATTTCAGAACTTAGAATTGTAGATATTGCCTTTGTTTTTGATGATGCATAGGCCATTATCCTGCCGACTGGTGAGGCGCAAGGACGAATCCCTGTTTCAGTTATTTGAGTGCCTAACATCCGCAACCTTTGAGTAACCAAGTCTGCTTTTTTATGGTCCAATTTACTTTCACTTCTGCGTAATCCATGTCTTACATAGCGGTCTAATACTGGTCTTAGTATTGCCAGCTTATTTTGGTAATTCTCTAAAAGGTGGCTTGGTGGATGAGGTACTCCTGCTGGCAAATCACCATTTGTGTAAATCAAAAAAGCCCTAGCTGCATCGGCAAACGCAGAGTTTCTCTTGGCAAATTGTTTCCAATCTTCCTCCTTACCCCCTGGGGATTTTCTTTCATCAAGAGCATCAAAGATCCATTTATTAATTGGTGCTGTGGCATCTTCATAATTTTGTTCTTGATGTAAATCATCGAGTATTTCCTTGAATTCTTCATCAACCTGTGCAACGTAATTTAATTCATTTTGCGATGGCCTAACAAAATAAGCCAGGTCTTGGTAAGGAGCTAGGTTTGAATCTCTTACTAAAGCCGGCACTGGAACTTCATAGTCAATATCACCAAAGAATTCTTGATATCTTTTAGAATCAATCTCATCATAATGTTCAAAATCCGGCGGGGTTGCTGTTAGGCCAAGGACAATTGGATTATCGAAATATTCTCGTACCTCTGTAAGAACTCTACCCCAATGGTGTAGTAAATGATGACACTCATCCAAGATTATCAAACCGATACCAACTTGTTTTAATCGCTCTAAGGTTTTTCTCGATGATTCACTTAGAGTCCATAAAGCGTTACCATGTTGCGAGAAATCATCTCTAACCTTTTTTCTATAGACCGATATCCTATCCTGGAAATATTTGGTGTTTTTAAGCTGTAAATCATTTATCCAAGCAAGAGCAGATTCATCATCGATTGCCTCTTTTTTAGTAATTAATGACTTTATCCAAAGTTCAATTGCAGCCTCATCTAGATTCTCTCCTCCCCTCTTTGGCATAGTTATTGACTGATATGTGAGACTGGTCAATAAACCAGGGTTTGCTGGATCAGTACTAATAAATTCATCTTTCCCATCTAAATCAAAAAGATCGGTTCGTGCTGCCCACTGTGCCTGAATTGCTGAGTTAGGAGAGAGGACTAAGGTCGGTTTTCTTACCAGGTCAGACCAAACATACAGACCTAGCACTGTTTTTCCGGAACCTGGTGGAGCAACTATGTGTAAGTGCTTTCCTTGTTGATTTAGTTCAGGTTCAATTATTGAGGCAGCCGCGATTTGTGAAGGTCTCAATTTACCATTGAATCTTATAGCCCCAAATTCTGGTAAAGTTTCAGTGCCCAAAAGTAACCCTCATCATCTAGGAGGGCCACGCTTAGGTCCCTTCGGAGGGCCGCTTTTCGGACCGCCCGATGGAGGTCCTCTTGATGAGCCACCAGGTGGTCCCGGTTTCTTGGTTGGTGGTGATTTTGATGGAGGTGATCTTCCCGGTGCCTTAGATGGTCCGCCGGGTGGGCCGCCTCTGGATGGACCGCCGGGTGG
>CAXGZX010000122.1:0-3706 GCA_964014545.1 uncultured Candidatus Poseidoniales archaeon
CAGCATTCCTTTCGTGAAATGACCAGAGACCCAATCTCCAATATAGGAGTAGTACGCATCAATGCCTATGGGACCACTCATTGTGGGCGGGATTAGTTTAGCAGCATCTGCTACGCTGTATACGGCTTACAAACTAAATAAGCGCCGAAATATGCGTTTACTTCGAGAAGCGAGAAGGAAAAAGTATGCACCCGACCTTCCTCCGCTAATCAATACCAACACAACGACCACAGTCATAGCGCAAAATGATGTGTCACCAGAAAATCACCCACCGGTTGAAAGAACTGTACAGATTGAGGAGTTGGATGAAAAACAGTACGACCAATGGAAAACCAGAGATGGTGAAAGAAATACTAACATAATGGAACTTCGCTTAATTTTGGAAGATATCATTGACGAACTTCCCGAACTTGAAGAAGTGGTTGAGGATGAACTCACTGATGAAGAGCGCATTATGGAGCTAGCCGCAAGAGGCGAGTGGATTCAAGAAAATGAAGAAGAGTTAGAAGAACACGCAACATTTGTCGAAACTGAAATGGTTGGTTCTGGTATCATCGTCGAAGAAGCACCACCGGTAAATGACGACCTAGACGAAAGACTGGAGCGTGAAGGTGGTAAATCTGGTGCAGTGCAAGTCTCGCTAGCGTGGGATGATTACAATGATTTAGACTTGCATTTGTTTTGTCCATCGGGTGAAAGAATATATTTCAATAACAAAGAAAGCGAATGTGGCGGAGAACTTGACGTCGATATGAACGTAAAACCGGTCAGTAATAATCCGGTTGAGAATGTGGTGTGGACTAACAATCCACCAAAGGGCACCTACAAAGTCGGTGTCCATTTCTACAAACATCATAGAAAACGCCGTACTAAGAAGAAAACTAAATATCGCTTAAGAGTTACAATATTTGGTAAAATACAGGAGTATTCTGGCATGATGAAATACGGCTCAGCTATGCAAATGGTTACTGGATTTACCATTGGCAAGCAGGATGATCTTGCCAAGAAATATGACTCGTTTGAATAGAGTAGTCAACTGCAGGCGATACATTTAATTCGAGCGATTCAAAGTTCAAGTTATGAGCAAACGTGAGAGTTTTTGGCCCCTTGCTATATTTTGGGCTGTTTCTCTTGCTTACATAATGTACACATTCAAGCCAATGGACAGCGGTTGGAATGAAAACTACAATATTCTGTTCTGCTTATTTGCTTCTTGTGTGCTGGTAGTGATCGCCTTATTATTCGGGACCATCTCTAACGTAACTCAATCCGCACTAAGAATTAGATTTCCAGCCCAAGAGCTACCTGAAGAAGAATAATTTCAACATATTTGGTAGTCCCTCTCGGATTTGAACCGAGGTCGGGGGAACCAGAATCCTCCATGATGGACCGCTACACTAAGGGACTATGCACTCCGGTACTGCGCTGTCTTTTTCAATTAAGCGGTGATTCACACTATTATTTCACGGTGATTGGTTTATTAACTATAGGTTACAGGTTATGTTATGAAGAAAATACTAGCAGTGCTTTTTGCTTGCTCAATTGTTCTAGCCGGATGTATGGATTTAAGTGACGAAGACGTTGACGCAATCGTTGACGCAATCGTTGAAATCCCTGGCTGCAATGCAGACGAAACAGCCTACAATTATGATAAAAGTGCAACAAATAACAATGCATGCTTGACTGAAATGGTCTTGAAAAATTCAATTGCTGATTTCATCACCTTGATGGATAATGGACCTGGCCAAGACCAAACGATGGGAATGTCAATGACAGGCTCTGGAGATATGGAAGGCCAACAAATGGACTGGACATCAGTAAATGTCTACAGTCCAGATGGCTCATACACCAGTATGGAACTAGACTTGGGAATGTTAGTATGGTCACAATCTCAACTTATCACCTCTGCAGCCGATGGTACTACATTGATGCAGGTTAATCATAACGGAGCCCAGATGCTAATGAATAGTGCTACAGATTTCAGTTCTTGGAATAGCATGGACGACGATGACATGGATGATGATGACATGGACTTAGGCGACAATGACATGGGTGGCAATGACATGGACGACGATAACATGGAAATGAGTTTACCAGAAGTGGAAGTTCCAGCCGATTTTGACCCTTCTACTGCCTTGTTTGAAGCAGGCCTAGCCACTGATAATGGATACTCTTTCTCAACAACAATGGATGATGGCATGGGCTACTCAATGACCATGACCTTCACTCTTGGAATGGATCTAGTTGTTAACTCAATGACTTTAACCGAAACAATGGACGGTGAATCTTCAACCTCATCAATAACTATGCTTGAGGAATCCACCTTAATGGGATACCTTACCATCGATTCAACTCTACCTTACCAGGCTCTTCCGTTTGGAGTCTCACCAATGGGTGGAATGGATAGCGGCGACGACGACGGTGACGATGATGTTTACTGGGAATCTTACGATGGTGGCTACTGCGCATGGGAAGGCAATTCAGATGATGGAGAAGACGTTTGGTCTTGCAAAGATGATGAATCTGACGATGATTGGGATACATGGTGGTATTATTGTGAACAACATGATGGAAATTGGTATTGCACAGACGACTTTGGGCAAAGCTCAGATTATGAAAACTCTGCAGACCTAGACGAATATGATGCTCATGAAGGACATGACCACGGCGACGATGTACCAGACGACTTCTATGTCGATGCTTTTCTTACTGACAACTGGGCAAACAGCCTCAACGACTACGCAGACCCTGAATTTACCATCAATGCTGGTTTTGAGGATGTAGATAATGTACAATTTGACCTCTATGATAGCGACGGAATAGAAATAACAACACTGACTATCCTACCTTCAGATTTCACAGACCAAGGTGATGGCAACATGATTTACTATGTAGACATAGACCATTTGATGGTTGATGAAGGGTGCTACACCCTCACAGCAACTGTAACTTCCTACGACAATAATTACCAAAATGAATGGAGTCGTGATGACATATGCATCTACGACACTGGAAATGATGACGACGATAGTGATGACAGTAATGTCGATGAATGGGAATTCGATTGTATTAAGTTCGTCGATACCAACTATGTGATTAATGACGAAAATGGTGCCCCATCGTTTGACGACTCATGGAATGCAGAAGGCTTAGATTATATTACTAATCTTTGCGACAACCAAGACGCAAACAATCCTGACACTTACCAGATTGACAGCAATCATGCCGGGGACTGGGAAAGTACAGATATCACTGGTTGGTTTATGGATGGTGAGAACAATATAATCGAGTCGATGAATTGGATATTTGTTAACAGCGGTGTGTACATTGTCAACCAAGGTTCAGATGACTGTGACGGCGTCTATGACGCAGATGCTGATACTTGTACAGAAGATACTGGAGTCACCGTAACTGACTCCGATGAACTGTTGATGATTTGGTCAATGGAAGATGAAGATGGCAACGTTCTAAACAATAAAATCCTTTATCAATTCAATTTCCAAACCAAGAGTGGCGTAATGGCCGCGGTAGTGATGAAGGAAAATACATTCATGTGTGATGATGGTGAAGAGATTTCTTACGAATATGTCAATGATGGTGAAGAAGACTGCCTAGGTGGTGAAGATGAGGGAAGCAATGACGACGGAGACGATGGACATGATGACCACGGTGATAGTGACGATGCTCTAACTGCTCAAGACCTAAT
>CAXGZX010000123.1:0-3668 GCA_964014545.1 uncultured Candidatus Poseidoniales archaeon
TTGGTGATGGAAGCTATGAAAATGGAACATAGAATAGTTGCTAATGTTGATGGAGTAATCGCGATGATGAATTTGCAAGAAGGCGATCAAGTTCAGCAAGGTGATGTCTTGGTAGAGATTAGTGAATAATTAGACTCTTCGACGGAGTTTTTCCATCATATCATCTGCAACCGATAACTGTTCTAGGCAATCATCAACTGCTCCTGCGTCCAATTTTTCTGTGGCTATTGACACTGCTGCTTCACACTTACGTCTCTCATCATCATCTGATTTTATCATCGCAGCCTCGCATTGGTTGCGCAATACCTTCCATTCTTCTACTACAAATTCAAGAAGTTCGTTCGCATCATCAATAGCCTTACTTTCCTTATCTAGCGCAGATGTCATTCGCTCGAGTAATGTTGCAGCATGACTCCACTGCTTGCTATCTGCGGCTTGGATAATCTCATCCCATTTACCCTGCCAAACTGCTTTGTCTTGCCGTGTTTCAAATTGTTTAAGCAATTTCTTCTTCTGACGAATTGCTCTTCGAGTATCATCCATGGCTTCTCTTTCTGCTTTGATGCTACGGACTATACCGTCTGCTAAGCCAACTGCTTGACTGGCATTACCGGCTTCTAGAGAATCTATGGCGTTAGTTAATCTTAGATTTAATTCTGTTAAGTCTAAGCCATCACTCTGTGATAATTGGCGTTCTGCTTCTTTAATTGAATCTGCTGCTCTACCTAATGCATCATCGCCTGCTGCAAGTTGAGCAGGAATAGTAAACGCATACTCAAAAGCCTTCTTTGGTGATTCTGCCGCTAGTTTCTTTCTTGCATCAGACAGCATTTCGTGAAGATGGTTGACGTTCTCGCCGGATTTACCCTCTAGTTGACGACTCGCATCAACAATTGCATCTTCTGCCTTCGCCCACCATTCAATGACTTCCAGTGCCCGCTTTTTCGCTTGCCTAAACAGCATTTCCCCTTCCCTTAGGGAACCAAGTTCAATTTCTCTAAGTCCCATTTCAAACGACTTTCTACCCTTTTTGGCTGTTGGTGCGATGGTTTCTGCTCGCTCTACAGCACTCAAAGCATCAGCTTTGACTACCTGTACATCACCGGCAAGTGACAATGACCGTTCTATGTCTTCTTCTGCGTCATCAAGTAAACGCATACCCAGTTCGGGATCGGAGTGACCTTGTTCTCTGGCAGTCATGATTAGGCTAGAGGCTTGGTCAACTGCAGCATTTTCAGTTCGCAAAATCAAAATTCGGGTTTCCAAGTTGTCCAAGCGCTTGCGGAATTGTTTACGAAGTACTTTGTGCTCATCCCCTGAAAACCAAATACTGACAGTCGATATTCCCCCAATGGCGAGAACTCCAAAATTTGCCAGCCAGGTAATTGTTCCAGGTTCAGGTATTGTACCAATAAATATCGAAAATCCAGCAATTGTGCCAACACCAGTCATTAATGAACGGAAGCGTTGAACATCAAGGCCGCCAGTTAGCACTGTTTTGGAATAAAAGAAACATGAGGTAGCAACAAATCCTATCAGAATAGGCCCAAATATATCCAATGTGATAGGGCTTGTCAATTCTTTGGAAGCGATCATAAGCAGTACCGGCCAAGCAATCGTTGCTGAGGCACCTACTCTAGTTCTTGCAGTTGGGCTGGTAAGGCCGATATCTTGAACCAAGAGGCCCCAAGCCAAAATTAGAATTGGCATACCTAGTCCGTTTAGTAGACCTCCCTCTCCTTTGGCTGCTGCCGACAAAGTCGGCCAAACAAGCCAAATAGCCCCCAATAGTATTGATATGGCGGATATGGCGACTAATTTCTCTAAACGGTCGTTTCTTTGCTTAACCGCTGCTTGGATTGCGCTTTCCACATCAGCCCACGCATCCATGTTATGCCACATTGGAACTCAAACATATACTATCCCCTTAGAAAATTCATGTCGCGTTAAATTATTGATTTTCAAAGACAATGTTCATGAGTTTGCTGCTATCGTTGTCATCGGAGGGAAGACTGTGACCGGACTAATTACCATGGATGATTTGACCAATGAAGAGATATTAGAAATCCTTGAGGACGCCGATAGACTCCTGCCAGTTGCTCGTGGTGAGTTGTATTTGCCGTTACTTCAAGGTAGAATTCTAGGAAATTTATTTTTTGAACCTAGTACTCGTACTAGAATGTCATTCGAAACGGCCATGAAGCGTTTAGGTGGCGATGTGGTTAATCTGGGCGATGTAAAAACCTCATCGGTCGTGAAAGGCGAGACATTATTCGACACCATTCAAATGGTTGACGGCTATACTGACATTATCGCCATGCGCCATCCAAGACAAGGTGCAGCGCAATATGCGCAAGATTCAGCAAGAGTGCCAATTCTCAATGGTGGCGATGGTGCAGGACATCATCCAACTCAGACTATGCTTGACCTTTTTACTATCAAACAAGCGCATGGGAAGTTGGATGGATTGAAAGTTATCCTTGCTGGAGATTTACGGTTTGGTAGAACCGTTCATTCACTATCACATGCTTTGACTAGATTTGGTTGTGAGTTGGTGTTTGCCAGCCCGGACATTCTCAAAATGCCACCAGAGATTGTTTCGGACCTAAAGGAGCATGGCGGTGACATCACAGAGACAGAAGACCTTTATTCAATGATGGAAGATGCCGATGTAGTGTATATGACTCGTATTCAGAAAGAACGCTTTTCTGATGAGGATGAATATGCTAAAGTGGCTGGTGCTTACAAGTTACACGCCAATGATTTGTCAGATGTAAAGGCTGGAATGATTATCATGCATCCTCTGCCTAGAGTTGATGAGATTCACCCATCCGTTGATTCCACTAGGCATGCTAGGTATTTCGAGCAAGCTTTCAATGGCGTAGTAGCAAGAATGGCTTTGCTTTGCAAATTGCTAGGTGTTGAAGTTCCTGCGGATGTTGAAAAGGCAGGAGGTGCATTGTAATGTCAAATGAACACAGTATGAGAAGAGTAACTGCAATTAGAAATGGCACGGTAATTGACCATATTCCACAAGGTCAAGCACTTGCAGTGCTTGATATGTTAGGAATAAGCGATGCGACCTCAGTACCCGTCTCACTAGTCATGAATGTTCCTTCCAAGAAAATGGGCAATAAAGACATCATAAAAGTGGAAGACCGAGAATTGACACAAGGAGAATTAGACCGTTTAGCCTTAGTCGCTCCTGATGCCAATGTAGCAATCATTAGAGCATATACAGTTGCGGAAAAAATGATTATTAATTTAGGGGATGAAATGGTTAACGTTGTTAGATGTACTATGTCTAACTGTATTACTTCTAATCTACGCGAGCCATTGCCACACCGAATGAAAGTAGTTTCCAGAGATCCACTCGAACTTCGCTGCCATTATTGTGGACGTCCACAGGATTTGGTCAAGTTAGTCAAGAATGTGATTTGAGTTATTTCGCAGTTGACTTTACCTTGTCAAAACCATCCTTGGACTAGAAATTCAGGGCAAGACTTAGATTAGCCACTAGTAATCAACAGGTTATGCAAGAATTCTCTAAGGTAGGCATTGATTCAAAAAGAACTACCGCAGCGAGCGTTGCGATAGTCGCCTTAGTTGTTTATTTAGCCCTAATTCATCTTCAATCGATTTTGATGCCGCTTGCCATTGCGGTATTG
>CAXGZX010000124.1:0-3651 GCA_964014545.1 uncultured Candidatus Poseidoniales archaeon
TGAAGAGCGACATATTAGGCGCTGAGTAAACTTGTTGTTAATGTTAATCTTCAAACTTCAACCAATCATCATTACTACCAGCAGGACGGTACCAATTTCCATCTTCTTGTTTGAACCATTCATAGCCTGATTCATCCGTTGATGTAGCCGGAGTATCTTTTGCTGGGGATGGAGATGATTTGTTTATGATCGGAATATCTTTGCCCTCATTCTCGACAATATTAGTTTGATCGTAGCCGATTTCAGTTTCATCATAAGTCGCATTCTCAAATTTATCATCTAACTCAGCACGTAGTCTTTCAAGCCTAATTCCTTGATGAGGTCCGAGCATTCTGAGCATCAGTGAGTATTCCCAACGCAATGCGACTTTTTCTAATTCATCTCTGGTATTGGCTGAATTAAGTAAATCCTCATATCTTGCACATCGTTTATTTCTAGTGACAAATCCAAAACCAATCCAACCAAATAATGGTACACCGCCAAATATTCCAATTAAATCCCATGCACCCAAGCTTATCGAAGTGCCAGGGATTATTATTTCAAATCCTTCTACAGGCATTGAATTTGCATCTAATGAATCAGACCCTGAACGCAGTTCATCTTCATCAAGATAGCCATCATTATCGTCATCAAGGTCTTCAATGTCACCAATGCCGTCTGCATCGTTATCAGAAAACTCCCTGAAGTTACTAGGGAATGCATCATCCTCATCTAATACTCCATCGTTATCTTTGTCTCCTGGGCTTGAGGTTTGCGGGAATGGGTCATCGTTGTCGAGATACCCATCATTGTCATAGTCATTTATTGAAGGGTCTGGATTAGTGCCATTTGGATTATCACCAAAACCATCACCATCATCGTCTGCCCATTGAGTTGAATCATCTGGAAAAGCATCAGGATTTACTCCATTTGGATTATCGCCATAGCCATCGCCATCAATGTCAAACCATTGGGTAATATCACGAGGGAATAAATCTGGCTCATTGCCAACTAAGTTGTCACCATAGCCATCACCATCCGCATCAAGCCATTGAGTAGGGTCATCTGGGAATGGGTCGGCTCCTGTGCCTCTAATGTCATCGCCAAATCCATCACCATCTCTATCATTGGTTTGTGAAGGATTGAATGGCAAATCATCTGAGTTGTCACCTATGCCATCATCATCAGTATCCTTCCATTCCAGTGGGTCATCGGGAAATGCGTCAGGTCTGTTACCATTAGTTTCATCACCATAACCGTCACCATCTCTATCATCCCATTGAGTAGCATCATTGTCGAACAAATCATCATCATCAGCTACTCCATCACGGTCAGAATCCATCCATCTTGTTGGGTCACTAGGAAACCAATCGCCTTGGGTACCATATGGATTATCACCATGACCGTCACCATCAGTATCATTCCATTGGGTGCCATCTGAAGGGAATAAATCAATTTCAGTTGCTTCTTCAGTATCATTGTCGCCGTATCCGTCACCGTCTCGGTCAAGCCATTGAGTTGGATTTTCAGGCAAAGCATCACCATTATCGCTCCAACCATCGTTATCAGTATCTCGACAGCCGAATCTATCTAACATTGAGCTTCCAGCATTTTTTGGACAAGCATCTCCTTGGAACCCGTTTAATTCGTCTCCATAGCCGTCTCCGTCAGTATCTTTCCATTGACTCGAATCATTGATGTACATGTCTTCGAAATCTGCCCAACCGTCAAAGTCAGAGTCTTCACAGCCATAGGTAGAGTTTCGGTTTGAAGTGCCATAAGTTCGAGGACAATCATCACCCAAGTTACCGTCAGTATTGTCGCCATAACCATCTTGATCTGAATCCAGTTGTTGAGTTGGATCTTGAGGAAATTTGTCGCCTTGGTCAGAGTATCCATCGCCATCAGAATCAACACACCCAAACACGTCCCAAGTTGAATTACCAAATACTATTGGGCAACCATCGAGTTCATCGAACCATGGGTCATCATCATCATTATCGTCATATTTATTGGCAATTCCATCACCATCTGTATCTGAGAGGATTTGTAATTGATATGTTCCATTATAGTATACTGAGCCGTTACCAATCGAGAAGTTCCAATTAACTTGGTTGGTATACTGAGGCATTCCAGAAATGATGAAAGTTGAATTGTTGAATGAAAGTCCACTTGGTAAATCTAAATTATATTGATAATCATTCAACCGAAACATATCTACTCTTTGACTTCTCAAAGTAAGATTTGTTGATTTATCTTCTGCAAGTTCCAATAAATTTAGAGGAGTATTGATAGAGTTCAGTGATTTTGATATACCATAATCGGACACACTGCTAGGTATTCCCAATTCATAACTTCCACTTCTTCCAAAACAATCTATTGAACTATCAGCAAATAAAACACAAGTGTGCAAATGACCCACTTTCACTGACTTTAATATTCTTCCAAGTGGTACTTCTACTTCGGTGGGAGATAAGCGGTTTTCAGTATCTCCAGTGCCAAGAGCTCCCAATGTATTTGCCCCCCAACATTGTAATGTGTTATCAACTAATATAGCACATATATGTCGGTAATTTATATCAATTGATTTTACTGTTCTTCCATTTCCAAAATTTACTTCTTGTGGTGTTGATTTATCAACTGTTGAATTTATGCCCAATGTGCCAAAATGATTCTCTCCCCAACAGTTAACCGAATAATTATCCAACAGAACACATGAGAAACCATCTCCTGATTTTATGGAAGTTGGTATTAGATTGCCAAAATAATATCTTTTACCTGAATTACTTCCTATAGTTCCTACCCCCCAACACAATACTGAATCGTCACTTAGGATTGCACATGTATGAGATAAACCTCCAGAAATACTAGTGGCATTTAAGCCATCAGGAATTATAGTTATATTCTGAGGTTCGGAAATATGAACACTCGTGTCTGTACCCTGTCCATTACGACCATTATTTCCCATGCCCCAGCAAGAAACATAATTATTGTCCATTAGTGCGCAGGCATGATTTTGGCTTGCTGTTATTTCAATTGCGGCTAATCCGAAATCAAAACTTAGCGGAGTTGGTCCGATTTGACCTACCGTCAATCCAATTCCTGTTCTACCGAAGTCGTTATCACCCCAACAGTACACTTTTCCTAAATTAGTTAATCCACAAGCAAAGTTTGTTGAAGAACTATATTCGACCAAAACTTCTGATCCTAAATCTATCAATACTGGTACATGTGTGTCACCACTTTGTACTACACCTAGTTGCATATTAGATGCTTCACCCCAGCAATAAAATTCATCATCTACATTAACGAAGCAAGAGTTATATCCGCCGGCAAAAATATCAATAATATTTGGTGAATCAATATCTGTTAATCTCAAAGTAGCATTATTTTTTGTAGATTCTCCAATGACTTGGCTATCAAGTGAGTCATTATTGTAGTTGTAACTGTTGAGATTGGATAATGACTGGCCTAGCAAAATCAAAATTAATACTGCTACTATGTTGCTGCGCATGGTTAGCCATAGTTGGCATCATATTATGAATTACTTGCACAAAGTAGTGGGTGATTTAACGACTGATTGCAATTAACATGGTATTTGCTTATAGTATCCAGGTATCAGCACCATTCTATAGAAATAAACCAATGGTTAATTGGTAAATCTAAGACTTA
>CAXGZX010000125.1:0-3587 GCA_964014545.1 uncultured Candidatus Poseidoniales archaeon
AATCGAGTACTACGGTGCTGATTGGTGTGAACCATGTTTGGATGTTGAACTCTCACTAGAGAATATTGATACTACCAAATATGCCATCATCCAACATCATCCATCGGTACTTGACTATAGCTATTTGAATTTTTCAAATCAACGCTACGAAACAGATTTCAGATTAATTTTCATACCATCTTTGGTGATCGACGGTGAGGGGTTGCTAACAGGTACCAAACAAGCCACTGAATTGAATCAAAGTCTATCAAAGAATCAAACTGAATTTTTTGGAATAAATGAATTGAATATTACTAACTCAATGCTAAACTGGAATACCTCTACTAATTACACACTGAAAATTTGGAAAACAAAATCCACCTCACATGAGTTTGATAATCGAAATCTATCACATTTGGCTGTTGACTATATGGAAATAAATCACGAACAGAGTCAACTAAATCTTACCGATTGGCTAGATAACTGGACTGGTCGCTTAATCTTCACATTAGAGTCCGATGGGATAAGAGTGCTGACTTCCCTATCACAAAGCCCCACAGGAGACATGGATTTCAACAGTGAAGACCAAACTACTGGCATCCTCTCAAAATTCGATGATTCGCCAAAACTAGCAATTATGGTCTTTATTGCGTTATTTGTTGCCCTACTACCTGCATTAATTATGTGGAAAGGTCTGCAAAACATGAATAGTGACGAGAGCGAATAGAGATTCTTTACCGTGATATGCTAGGGTTATATTCAAAAACACTCGCTCTCACGCTTAACCACGACTGCGTGTCGTTGTGATTATTATGGTTAAGCCAATTCGACTTCATACTAGATTTGAAAGAGCAAGAATTATTGGAGCAAGAGCTCTTCAAATTGGGATGGGTGCACCACTTTATGCTGGCGAGGATGAACTTAGAGAAGCATTCAAAGAAGAACTGATATCACTCTACGGATTTGAAGAAGCTTCGGTTAGATTCGTACTAGACCCTTTGAAAATAGCTTTGTTCGAATATGACCATGAATTAATACCAATTGATATTGACCCTCACGAATAATAATTATCATTGTGAGTTAAACTCATAATATGAAGGCAGTGTCACACCAGGGAGTAAATCTCTCCTTACTAAAATAGTTCTAACCGTCCATAAATCAACAAATATTCGATACTTCAAAGTTGCATCTAGATAATCAACACCACTTGAACCACCCGTGCCCATCCGGCGACCAATCATTCGTTCAACCATCCTAGCGTGAGAATTTCTGAACAACAACAACGCCTGTTCTAATTCAACAAATGAATCAATTAACGTCCTTGGCCAAGACAATAGTGGCAAATCTCTGTATGATTCAATGAATAATAGCCCTGCTCTTGAGCGGTTAACCTTGCCGTCCTGAATCAAAAAATCTCTAGCACCTGAGATAGATTTTTCCATTCGTGGTCTGATTGACGATTCGTCACCATGTCCGATTGATAAAAAGTGTTCAATTACCGTTTCGCTATGCTTAGACATTGCTTCAAGATGGTTTTCTACATATTCAGTAATTACCTTTTCATCGGTTAATTCTGTTGATAAAGAACCGTTTATTGGGGTTCTAGATAGCCAGTTATCTAGTAAATCACAAAGCGAAGGTGAATTAATTCTTGCTTGAAAATCGACCAACACCTCTGTGGAAATTTTACCCTCTTTAGCTAACCGCTCCATGTGTTTTAGAGGATCCATCCCTGCTTCTCTTTGTTGCTGTTCTAATCCAAGAATTGTTTCTATTTGCCGCAATTGCCATGATTCAAAACCAGAGGAAGTACCCAATCGGTCACGGAAGGAAAGGAAATCTTGAGGAGTTAAGGTCTCCATAACTTTCCATTGTTGCGACATTAAGTTAAACACTGATGATACGCGTTTCAAGTGATGAACTATTTTTGGCATTGCCCCTTCTTCTATATGCTCTTTATTCATCAAATCATGAACCTCTTTCAATTCAGATAGAACCAGTTTAAACCATAACTCGAAAGCTTGGTGGACTATTATGAAATGGAGCTCATCATTGCATGGCTTAGGAGAATAACCTGAAGGCCCCTCCTGAAGAGACAATATATCATCAAGCCTGAGGTAATTACCATAAGTCATCCTATTGCTGTCTTCGTGGCCACTCATGTTATACGCATCTTAACTAAAGACTTGAACTTTGACCGTGAAATCAGATAATTATAACGAAATTAGGAAATCTGCAAATACGCAAAATTTCTCTAAAATAGTAATATAAATCCATAATACTCATAGAGGTAATACTTGACCCCTTGACATGGGCGTAGACAGTGGCACACTCGCAAGTTGGCTTGCGGATTACGACCTAGACAATCTCACAATTGGAGTAGTTGCTTCTCACTCCTCGTTACAAATACTTCACGGAGCGCGAAAAGAAGGATTCAGGACCTTAGGGATCGCTGTTGGAGAGAACCGAAGAAAATTCTATCAAGCATTCCCTGGCGCAAATCCTGATGAATGGCTGATGCTAGAAGACTACCGAGAAATGTTAGATTATGCAGAATGGTTTCGAAAGAGGAATGTGATAATCATCCCGCATGGATCATTGGTAGAATATCTAGGTTCCACTAACTTTAGAAATCTTCAAGTTCCTACATTCGGTAATCGAGGTATATTACACTGGGAAAGTAGTAGACAAAGACAACGTGAATGGCTTGAAGCAGGTGGCTGTGAAATGCCCCAGGTTCTTGAAGACCCTCATGACATTGACGGACCAGTGATTGTCAAATATGCCGGAGCAAAAGGCGGCAGAGGGTATTTTATTGCCAGAGATTATCGTGATTTTAGAAGAAATGTCGATATTGAAGAAGAATTTACTATTCAAGAGTATGTCTTAGGATGTAGATATTACTTGCACTTTTTCTTTGACCCGATTGCCACTGATGGCTATCAAGTCCAAGGAAAAGGTAGTATGGCAGGTAAAAATCTAGGAAGACTAGAGTTGCTGTCAATGGATAGAAGAGATGAATCAAACGTTGATGAATTTTACAAACTTGGTTCATTGCGAGATTTGCGAGAAATGTCTCTTGAACCTTCATTTGTCGTCACCGGGAACCAACCTGTAGTGATTAGAGAGTCTTTACTGCCCAAAGCATTTGAAATGGCTGAAGGAACTGTTGCTGAATCCTTTGAACTGGAAGAAAAGAGTAGAGGGATGATTGGACCATTCTGCCTTGAAACCATTGTTACCGATAAATTAGAATTTAAAGTATTTGAAATAAGTGCGAGAATAGTTGCAGGATCAAATCCGTTTGTTGGTGGTTCACCTTATTCAGATATCAACGAAGAGCGCATGTCCACTGGAAGGAGAATAGCTCGTTCAATCAATAAGGCAAATTTGGAAGGACGTTTAGAAGACATACTGTCGTAATCATACGCTTTCATCTTCAAAGTCTAATTTAACTTCTATCTCTGCTACTTATTCTGACTCTTCTGTTGCGTCAAGGTTGTCTGAACCAAAATTCTCCAACTGTTTCCTAATCGCCTCAATTTTAGCATCTCGCTCCTCTTGTGAAGGAACTTTGAACTGAGCGACTAATTTGATTGGGTCTCCAT
>CAXGZX010000126.1:0-3536 GCA_964014545.1 uncultured Candidatus Poseidoniales archaeon
GATGTATGTTTTTTCGGGTGAAGAAACCTCAGAAAATGAAATTAATTCAGTAATTTCTGACAGTGAAGATCCATTATTCCAACACGAAGGACACGACCATTCTAATGCCTCCCAACACATGGTCGGCACAGATAATATTGAGCAACTGGACTTTAATCCACTAACCACGAATGGAAATGCGGAAGTACAAGTTGCTACAACCCCAGATGGCGAAACATATGCATATTTAGCCGGTTGGAACGACATGCATATTGTTGACGTAACTGACCCCAACAACACAACAGTGGTTGGAAAATATGTTGATCCAAACACTCAAGTTTTGGATGTTAAATATATTGAATATAACGGCAGAGAATATATTGTTCAACAAAACCAACTGATCGATCCAGGTTATGCAGATCCAAATGTTGGAGAATGGAGCGACCCGGCCCAAGTATCAGTCACTTTAATTGATGTAACAGATAAAACAAATCCAACATATATCGATTCATGGTATGACATAGACCACCCAAGCGGACCACACAATCTCTATACTCACATGATTGATGGAGAATGGTATTTATTCGTGGCAAATCCTGATTATGAAGCTTGTAATGACGCTATTGACGAAGCCTGCGGGGGCGTTACAATTGCTCACATGAACCTTGATGGCTCTGCAGCCAGAAATCTCCCTGGCGTGCCAGGCTCCGGACAAGGCCATACTATCATTAAAGTTGGAGAATACGAAGTTGCTTGGGAACACACCCGCGGTGGCTGGATTTACATTCACGACATGACCGTTCAATTATGGCCTGGTGAAGATCAAACCGATCCAAGATACGGCCGCACATTCATCTACGGAAGCTATTGGGAAGCAGGTTTGAGAATTGCTGATGTAACCGATGTGCCCCATCCAGTTAATTCACCAGAAGAGTATGCGGTTCACGCAACTCTGTGTAAGACTGGTGTTGGCAACCCAGTACAATGCCGTTGGCGAGCAGAAGAAGTAGGTATGTGGATGGATTTCCTTGATTTGGACGAAGACGGCCAACCAGATAGCGGAACAACTGGCAATGAAAATGGCGGAAGGGTTTCTTATATTCACTACGCAGAACCATATCCAGAAATGCTAGACTTGTCCCACGTCGGTTATTCAGATGAACCAGTTCACTTGACTACCGCTGCAGTTGAAGTTCTCTCAACTTCAGTTGGTACAGGGATAATCTACCTATTAGACACAACCGATTACACGATGATTGACGGGCAATTAAGATTTGAACCGAAACTTGTCAGAGACTGGGAAATTCCATGGGCAGAAGACCATTGTTATGGCGCAGACTGCCCAATTAATCCAGATGGAGACGAGTGGCTATTATTTTCACCACACAATCTTGACAGTGCATATTTCGAAACAGATGAGAGCACCGACCAAAGTCATGGTGGTGGCTGGGACGGAAGGCTATACATCTCACATTATCATGCAGGGCTTTGGGTATTAGATATCGAAACACTGGTTTCTCCAACCAATCCTGATGATAAGTTTGCCACCTATTCTGAAGCTACTGTGGCTTGGTACTTACCCCATGGAGACGACGGAGTAATTCTAGAATCAGATTTCTATGAATTCTCGTGGGTGCCATTTTTATGGGCGGTAGAACATCATAACGGAATTACCTATGCTTCATGTATTTCTACAGGATTATATGTAATGCAATTAGATATTGATATACCATATCTGGGCACCACAGTCTGAGGTGAAATCATGCTGGAAAAAAGACTAACTTTACTGGTTTGTTTGATGATGTTTTCATCAGGTTGTCTAGGTGGGTCTAGTGACGAGTATGAGTCAAAGTTCCACGGTGATTTAGTCAGTCCTGCAAAATTAACCGATGATTTTAACTTACTAACAAGTGATAATGAGACTTACAATTTCAAAAATAATACTGATGGTAAAGTAACAGTAATTGCCTTTTTATTCACGAATTGCTATGACATTTGCCCAATAGTAACTTACAACATGAGATATATTTCTGAAAGCCTTAATCAGTCGCAACATGATTTAATCGAATTCATCACTATAACAGTAGACCCTTGGCGTGATAATACCACTATTATGGAAGATTGGAAAACTAGAACCAAATCTAATTGGACGCACTTAACAGTAGCAAATACCGATGCAAACTCAGAAGAGATGAAGACCTTGAACAAGGTTTGGAATGACTTTGGAGTTGGCTTTAAAATAGAAGAAAATCAGACTGAAACCAACACTTCAGGAAGGCACCACCCCTCAGCAACGGATTACAACATAGATCATTCTACAGGAACTGTTTTGATAGATCATGAAGGTAATCAAAGAATATGGTGGGGCGACTTTGATTGGATTATTGATTTGGTTAAAGAAGATATACTGACTTTGGTTGAAGATATCGAAAAACCGTAAAAAAAGGCTTATTTTCCATCTTCTGGAAATGACTTTCCATTATTGGGCTAAGCATTAAGAGGGGACAACTTCGGGATTTGAATATGGCAACGGTTCGTTTGGACCAGAAACCCCGGGCACTTGTCCGTGCCATTCCAGATTCATACAAATCAGCACTGGCTAATTTCTTTGGCAGTGGCCCAAAAGATATCGCTTTGGCCCGCATGCAGCACCAACATTATCGCGAAGCATTGGAGTCATGTGGAGTTAGCGTAACAATGCTTGAAGCAGACCACAACCACCCAGATTGTTTGTTTGTTGAAGACCAAGCTGTAATCGTCGACGGACATGTCTTACTCCCAGTCCCTGGTCACCCATCAAGAGTCGCTGAACAGCCACCTATTGCTAACTTCTTAGTCAGTCAAATGGGCGGAGCACAAATCTGTCGCATGAGCGGTGATGCTAGAATGGACGGAGGAGACATACTCCGATTAGGCGACCTCTTTTTCGTAGGGCGTTCTACTAGAACTAATGATTTAGGAATCGAGGAACTAAGAGATTTACTTTCTCACTTAGGACATGAACTTAGAGTAATCGACATTCCAGATAAAGCACTTCACCTAACTAGTATAGCATCAACTCCAACTGATGAAATAATTCTCGCTCCAGAGGGATATCTACCAAAAGATGCGTTTGGTGAACTACCAGAAAACTCCCGAGTTATTTGGATGCCTGAAGAAGAAACCTATGGGTGTAATACAATAGGTCTACCGAACAACAAGGTTTTGGTTGCTAAAGGCTATCCAACAGTTCTTCAAACCTTAAAAGACCTAAATCTAGAAACAATCATCCTAGATTTTAGTGAAATAAGAGCAGCAGATGGCTCCCTTACTTGCTGCTCACTATTTTTCTAACTAGTTACCTCAACCAACCAGTTTGAAATAATCAGTTTTAGCGATTGATGAGATTCACAGGTTGTGTTTTTAGCATCACAAACAATCATTTTCTTACCTCTTGGGATTATATCTAAGGTTATTTGGTGGTCGGAATATAGCCCCATTTCAAAAATTAAATCATATAATTTATGATCCATCGATTGAAATTTATCAGAATAAAGAAATGAGCACATATCATCAAC
>CAXGZX010000127.1:0-3447 GCA_964014545.1 uncultured Candidatus Poseidoniales archaeon
TGATGGAAAAGAACTTTGAAAATCTAAAAGATGGCTTGCAATGCACTGCTTGATGTTCAACTCCAAAGAGTGAATTAAAAGCCATGCTTGTATCGTTTGCTTGGATGGGGATGAGTTGGCAGGCCTAGACAATGTTTGGGGGGACCTTGATTCTAGACACTCGCTACAGGTTAGTAACCTAAGCGTAAAGAGGTCTGGCGTCTTAGTCATCAAGGACATAGATCTGTCGATAAAACAAGGAGAGTTTGTTGGCTTAGTTGGGCCAAACGGTAGTGGTAAAACAACCCTCATTTTGACCATACTTGGTATCTTAAAACCATTCACTGGGGAAGTAAAAATATACGGACATGAGCCCACCTCAAAGAAACTGCACGGCAAAATCGCCTGGGTATCCCAAGCAGCAGCAAATATGCCGACAAATATTCGTATAACTGTTAGAGAATTAGTAAAATTAGGAACCTTGAAGGGTATTGGAATTGACCTATTATTAAGGCGTTCAAGTCCAGATGAAGTGAATGAAGCGATAGACCTAGTTGGTTTACGAGAACATGCTGATACTAGTATAAGCAAACTATCAGGCGGGCAGCGCCAAAGGGCGGTTATTGCCAGAGCGCTTGCCTCTAAGGCAGAATTCATCGTGCTTGACGAACCACTTGTGGGAATCGATCGAGCCTCTAGGAATGCATTATTGAAGTTTTTAGACGGGATAACTCATGAAACAGGCACGACAATTCTCATGGTTTCCCACGACATAACAGCCATGCGCCGTTCAACACATCGAATGATTTACTTGGAAGAAACCATACAATTTGATGGCAAAACAGAGCAATTTCCTGATCTAAATATAATCGCTGAATTGAGAGGAATTAAGCCAATACATGAAGAAATACACAATATCGACGGCAGTGATTGCGCGGTATGTTTGGAGGAAGAATGATGCGTCTTCCAGCGATTGGTGAATCTCTTCTTGAACTGGTCTCGCCTTATTTAGAGAGCATTGCACCACATATGCCAGGTGAAGTATTTCCGTCCTTTTTCACGTTAACACTTCTACAACGGGCGTTAGTTGCTGCGGTTTTGGTTACTGTTGTTTCGGCTTTTTTGGGTTGTTTCTTATTGATAAGAAACCTCGCCTTAATTGGAGACGGATTAGCGCACGTCTCGTTTGGTGGCATTGCTGTTGGTCTGGTAGTAGGGTCCACCTCGCCACTTGAGTATGCGTTGTTGTTTGCAGTAATTGCGTCATTATTAATTCATGAGTTGCAGTCTAGAGAGATACTAACCGGGGATGCTTCAATCGCAATATTCTCCACGGGTATGCTAGCATTAGGACTAGTGGTCTTACGCCTTGAAATCACTTTCTCTCTGCCATTGATTGGGACTATTGAGTTGACTCAAGTTGGAATCACCAATACAGTTGAAGGATATCTATACGGTAATTTGTATACACTACGCTCAGAGGATTTAGACTTGATCACCTGGATTTGCTTGTTTTCATTTGCTGCACTATTTGTTCTAAGACACGGATTATTGGCAATTGCCGTAGACCCTTTGGCTGCTAAGATTCAGGGAATACCGGTAAGAGGCATTGGCCTTTTCTTTAGCATCCTTATCGCAGCAGTAGTCACTGCAATGGTCAAAATAATCGGTGCATTACTAGTTACTGCATTATTGGTCACACCAGCAGCCACAGCACAACTACTGGGTCGCAGTTATCGGGAATGCATATTGTATTCCCAACTTATTGGTTTAATTTCAGTAATATTAGGAATCTATTTGTCGGCAGAACTTGACACTGGTGGCGGTTCAATGATTGCCCTAGTAGCAGCTTGTATATTTGGCATAATTGCGATGACTCAAATCATCGTCAAATCGATACTTAACCGCAATCAAAACTTGAATTAAGTATGCTTAATTCCTAACTATAAGCGGTTTATTGTGCTCAAATACTTGTGTCGCTAATATTTGTGGAAGCGCAACATTGACTCCATTGTTAACAACTTCAAGGGCCCAATCAACCAGAGCGTTATAGTGTTCTTTGCCAGTTAGTTTACCAACCCAAGTTTGATCTTCATCAGTGTTCAATACTGCGACATTATGCATGCTACATGGGCCTAGACAACCAGAGATGGTAAGCTCGACCTTGCCATCGAGTTCGTTTTCTTGCCAAGCAGACTTCAACGCGTCTATTGGAACTTCATTATGCCCTTTTGAGATACGTCCACAACAACAACCATCACAGACAACTACTTGTGCAAACATGTCAATCAAAACTCAATAAAATAACCTGTACTATCAATCCAATCTACGTACATACTCATCATCGTCAATTGGGACCCATACATTGGATCGCTCATGATTTTGAATCTCGACCCGGTAAGGGTTACCCTGGTCCCAACACTTCAGAATTTTTCCTTCAGCAAATCCTCCAATGTTTGCAAGTACAGTGTCGCCAACATTGAATCTCAATTCCTCTGCCTTACATGCCATTAATCCGGCCTCCAAAGCATCGTGATCTAAATCTCGTCCGATAAAGACAAATCGGCATTCACGTTTTTCACCCTTCCTCCACGGTGTTACTTCGTCACTGAAGAATCCTGAGAAAAGCATGTGTACGCCTTGGAAGACAAACTTTTTGTCCATGCCTTTTACTGCCAACACGCCTTTGTAGCGAAACAAGTCTTCTGATTTATCTTGCATCAATTCGCCAATCCATTTGTCTAATTTATTGACATTTAATGCGCCAACGAATTTAGCACTCATTGAGGTGACCCGTTGGTCATGTTCGTGTTCAGCATCGGTGTCCAAAAATTCTGGATCCATTTTCAAAGTCCGCTCTAAGTCAAACGAACCGATATCAATCAAATTCTTTGGATCTATAATGCTGTTCTGTGTATGGTAAATCGGAGCAAAAGCATTGATTGACTTGATTTTCTTCTCGACTAATTGAAGTTCTTCTTCATCAACGAGGTCAATTTTATTCAACATTATTCGGTCAGCAAAGGCTAGTTGTTCGACCGATTCATTTTCAATTCCTTCTGGCTTCTCGTCTTCAATGTGCGGTATTGCGTGTTTTGCATCGACAACAGTAATTATGCCATCTAATTTGTATCGCTCGCTTACTCGGTCATCGATAAAGAAGGTCTGTGCTACAGGTGCTGGGTCAGCTAGACCAGTAGTCTCAATCAAGACTCCATCAAAATCTCTGATTCGGTCATATAGGCTATCTAGTAGCTCAGTCAAATCTCCCCTAACTGTACAGCAGATGCATCCGTTCATAACTTCTATAATGCTCTCTTCCGAAGTTTCTACTAGAATATTTTCATCAATTCCCACATCACCAAATTCATTTTCAATCACGGCAAATTTCATTTTGTGTTCAGTACTTGAAAGTATGTGATTTAGTAATGTAGTCTTACCTGATCCAAGAAAACCGGTTAGGACTGT
>CAXGZX010000128.1:0-3431 GCA_964014545.1 uncultured Candidatus Poseidoniales archaeon
TGGCAGAAAAGACGGCAAAAATGGCTGCTGATTATGGCTTGATTCCTACGGTTTACGATATGGATGGGTTTGATGCAGCAACATTACCAAATCACAAGCGTACGCTAATTATCACCTCTACTTGGGGAGAAGGCGAAATGCCTGACAATGCCGAGTCATTATGGCAGACAGTTCTTTCGAATTCACCCTCTCTTTCAGGAGTAAATTTCAGTATTTGTGCAATAGGTGACACAGCATATGATGAATTTTGTAAAGCAGGAACTGACTGGGATGAAAAATATGAATCATTAGGTGCCAGTAGAGTTCATCAAATTCAACTATGTGATGTTGATTATGAACCACCATTTGTTACTTGGGTTACCCAAGCCTTGCCAAAGATAGCTTGCGTCGACTCATCAGGAACTTTACAAATCGAATTACTTGATGAAATGATTGCTTATGGTTCAAGTGGAGATGATGATGTAGTTTCAGGGGATTTTGCTCCGGGAGTGGTAGATCAGACAGAATTAACTGTAACAGTCGAACTTTTCCGTTATTGCCCTAGTGATGCTGAGTCCGGCTGGGACACTGTAGTTTGCTCACTTCCAGCAAATGCCTCAGTTCAAGATATGTTGCTTGCCATCAAGAATGATGTTGATGGAAGTCTGACCTTTAGAATGGGAGACGGAAGCGGTACTGCAAGTTGTGGGATTAGAATTAACGGCAGACTTGTACTCGCAGATTCAACTTCAATTGGCAGTTTGACAACTGCAGATGGTAGATTAAAGATTGAACCTCTATCGGGATACCCAGTGATTAGGGATTTGATGGTAGACTACTCTAAGTTTGAAGAAAACCGTATGAAAGCTAAGCCATGGATGCAATCGAATCCCCGTGATGGAGAATATCTGATAAACGGGATGGCAGTTGGCACAATGTCCAAAGAAGAGGCCACCAAACTTCATACCTCTAGTGATGTCAAATCTTACTATTTACTCCATTCAATGTCTGACACAGTGGCTTATGATTCAAAATATGAGGGCCCAGGCATACATCTCCAAAGATGGAATAGAATTATTGATCCAAGGTCCAGTGAGAAATTCAAAAACTCACTTATTGAATCGCTAAACAACTCGACTGGCGTTTGGGGTGAAGCAGACTTAGCATCGATTGCTAGATACGGTAAAGAGGGTAAAACAGCCTCAACAGGACTCAATGAAATTCGTGCCTACATACTAAACCAAACCAATTACCGAGGTCCCCATGGAAGACTGGTTAAATGGTACGGTAGAAGCGTTAAGTGGACTGGTAAATTGAATGAGACGACACTCTACCGTCAAGTTCTTGGCCCTATTGGTTTGATAAGCAACATTTTTGATGGAGTTTCGGCTCGAATGGTACTAGGATTTACCAGAACTGGTGGACCCCCAATTCGAAGCCTGCAAGCATTGATATTACCGCCTGCAGGTATTGGAAAAATACCTAATATGTTTAACTCAAAAGTAAAGAACCATCATCAAGTTGTAGGATTATTTAATGAAATTGACCAGAGGTTTTGAGGGATTTAATGCCAAAAATTGCATACTATCCGGGTAATGTGGCTCGAGCAGCCTCAATGGAAGTCGAGGATTGTATTCAACCGCTTTGCAAAACTCTGGGTATTGATTTAATTGAATTACCTGAAGCAACCAGTGATGGTGGAAATATTATCAAACAAGCCTCAACTAAATTACAACATGCTTTGGTGGCAAGGAACCTAGCATTGGCAGAAGAAAAAGGCTTAGACATCATGACAACTTGTGCAACAAGTCACAGTATCATGAAAGATACTATGCAGGATTTGAAAGATGATCCAGTCTATTCTGCTCAACTAAACAACTTGATTGCCCGCTCAACTGGAGTTGAGTATCGAGGCGAAGCAGAATCATGGCATTTATTGCACTACTTAGTAGAAGAGATTGGACTTGACAAGGTAAACGATGCAGTAATTAATCCAATTGATCTCAATATCGCACCCTATTACGGTCCAAATATGCAAAGAGAAGGATTTTGTGCGCAAGACGATCCATTTATGCCATCTTATCTTGAGCAACTAATTATTGCGTTAGGTGGTCGCCCAGTTGATTACGATTTGAAATGCCAAAGTGTTGGAGCGCCCTCCTTGCTAACTTTGGATAAACCAGTTATGTCACTTATTTCATCAGTTATCAGTGATGCCAAGTCGAATGGTGCAGATATAATAGTAAGCGCATGTACTGTATCTCACTCCAATCTTGACTCATATCAATCTAAGGCAGGCCGTAAAACAGGTAAAAACACCAGTATACCAGTTATCCACTTAGCAGAATTGGTAGCTTTTGCATTCGGCCATTTCCCAGACAGATTGGCTCAGTTGAGAACTAGGGCTATTCTCATTGGTGGCTAGGGTTTTTACTGCCATACAAGTACGGTTGTATCAATTGCCAATTATCGGCGTTTAAAATCTTAGATAACGTCACTTGATCGGAAGTTAAAATTTCAACAATTGAGTCAAATTCATCAAATAATTCAAGGCTAATTGCTAAATCTAAGTCTGTTATTTTAGACAATATTGCTGCTTGCTTATTTTTTCCTTCACAATTCCACCTAGCCAACAAAGAATTTGAATCATCACCTTGATTGACCATAGCATCTATTTCCTTTGCCGCATTACTACAGTGCATCTGAACAGTTTTTTCGTCTATCGGATAATACTTCACATGGTCTCGCAGTTTTGTTGAAAAGTTTTGATTATTCTTAGCAATCAAGAAGATTAAATGCGCAGACTCCATTGAATCTTTGGCAGTCAAGATGGGTATCCCTAAATCCAAAGTTACATGCGCTAAGGCTCCAAGTACTGCATTAGGATGAACCGAATTCCCAATTTCGCCCAGTTCAATCAACAATATTGGCTGATTACTTGACTGTCGCATTCTATGGCATTGTTTAAACAGCCTTTGGTCAATTATTGAAGTTAGTAAATCACGAGAAGTTTTTCGTTCAATTAGAATCTCTTGAGTTAGCAAAATATCACCAGTATCTAGATTTTCAAATCTAACAGACATTCCAAGGCTCGTTAGATAGGCTGATAATGTCGAAGATGCTTCTCTATGGTCTAGAATGACATTCATGTCAATAGTTTGCGATAAAGTTTGAATTACATCTTTAGTGGCTTTGGAGACAGATATTTCCCGTTCTCTTGAGATGTTTTCTGTTGTTACATCTTGGAAAAAATCATCCAAACCAGTCTGATTTCTCGGTCGCTTGTCTTTCGCTGCAATAGCAGTGTGTTTTGCTGGTGCATTATTTTGTTCTATAGAATCTATACTGGTTTCATCTTGGATTATTTGATATTCAAGATTGAGTCGCTCTTGCTCAATTGCCAGGAACTTTTCGGCAGGAATTTGATTGTCTCCCAACTTGACTGAAAAACT
>CAXGZX010000129.1:0-3385 GCA_964014545.1 uncultured Candidatus Poseidoniales archaeon
CATATGATTTGGCATTTGAAAGCGCCTTATTCCAGGTAAGGAATATGCGTACTATCCCCGACGCTCCTGAAATTGGTGATAGTATAGAATTAGAAGTTGAACTAATCAATACAGGCTCAATTCCTGGAGTCGCTGAATTAGAAATAAGGTCAGTGACTAACAACGGTGTCCCGGTGTTTGAAGGTTATATGACCAGCCAAGAAATTGGAATTTCTCAGAGTCAATGGGTCTCTATTGGATTGGAAGAATTTAATGATGCCACAACAGGAATGTACTACATTGTTTATGATAATGAGACTGGCGAAGTTTTGTTTAACGGTAAAGATCAAGGAAAAACATTCAATGTTAAGGTTTCAAGTTCTGATGATTCCGGTTTCTCGATGGGTCTAGTTCTGATAATCCTTGTTGGAGTCATTGCGATTCTAGTAGTTGTAGTAGTGGTAATCTCACGCCGAGATGGCGGGGATGACTTCGAAGACTTGTATGAGGACGAAGATGACAAATCATATGCATCAATACCGCCAAGTCAAACTTATTCTGCACCGGCAACTCAAGTATCACCCGAAATGGCAGAGGCAATGGAGAAGTTTACTTTCTGGACTCAAGAAGAGATACAGGGTTATTTTGACCAAGGTTGGAATATCCAGCAACTTGAAGAATGGCTAGAAAGTCAATGAGTGAGTCAAAATGGGTTCTAGGATTTCCTGGGAAGACGTTCTCTGGGAAGACCCAGATGGTGGAACAATTCTGCTGCATGGAACAATACCAACTTTGGTTTATCCGCGCAAATTAAGGCCGTCAAAAGAATGGCACGGTCTTGCTTTGTTAGAATCCGAGGAAGTAGTAGATCTTTGGCGTCAAGAAGAAAAAGATGAGATAGAGTCAAACGGAGTCAATCTTGCACATGGATTGATTTCAGGAGGTACAATGGGGTTGTTTCTCGAAGAGGTTATGCAACTAGAGGACATTACTGCAGGTAGGTTCCCCGACCCAGAGCCGCGCCGGGTGCATAGGCTAGCAGAGCGACATGAACGACCAATATATTTCATTGAACCAGAATTAGATGATGAGGACTGGGAACATCACATGATTGCAGAAGCTAGAGAAGTTTCCCGTTGGAAGAAACTGTTCGGGCTTGTGACAGTTGGCAAAAAGTGGCGAAAAAAGGTCAAACAGAATATCTTCGAAGCAGAGAAACCTCCCAAAGGCGTTAGCCCTAACCATTCGTCTGCCGCGGTTTTAGCTGCTACCTGGTGGGATTTGAATGAATGGTTGATAGGTGAAAAAATATCCTATGGTCGTAATTTACGGTATGCTGCTAGGTTAAGAGGGGCGCTTGCTGACTTGCGTCAAGAACATGGTTCCTCTGCTGTATTACTAGTTCCGTTATTTCTGCCGTGGCGCAAAGATATTGTGGAATTATTGCAAAGTAAGCCAGAGGTAGAGGAGAATTCATCAAACAAGACCTCAACGGCTGGCATGGAGGAAGAGTGATGGCTGTTGGCGGAGTTGATGTTAGAGTTGAAAACCAATTGGTGAGATTTGTCCCTCCCAGTCCAGTAAATCATGACGCAGTAGTGTCGCAACTATCGGGTCAAAAGAACGGCGGTATAGTGATAAAATCCTTGGAAAAGCCACGCGCTACCATAATTATCGATGAAGAAGGCAGAATCGTAGTTCACGGCACTCATCGTGTTGAGGCTGCAAGAGCGGCCGCCAAGGAACTCTTACTGCGTCTAGGATTAGACGATTCAGGATTACAAACGGAACTTGGCCCGGTTATCGCATCATTCAATTTTGACAATTCAGTAAATGTTGAAAAAATGAATCAAGAATTCACTGCAGGAAAAGCTCTCTACGATGAAAGATTAGGCTGTGCAATTATCGAAGATTCACGTCACAATTTGAAATTATATGTATGGCCAAATGGAAAATGTGTCGCAAGTGATGCTAGGCACCCAAATATGGTTGCAATGTCGGCAGTCTATTGGAAAGGTCAACTAGAAGAGCATAACCTATTTCTTTGAGTGATTGAATGACTTCATCAAATAATGCTTGGAAAGGTCCAATACTTGACAATCATTTCCATCTCAATAGAACAGGACGTTATTTAGAAGCTGCTAGAGACTTCAAAAATGCCGGGGGGACCAACATTGTGCTGGTGCATTGTCCCGATTTTAAATCTCCACCAACAACCAAACAAGGTCATCGTGAATCTTATCAAAATACTATCAACATGGCGAGAGAAGTAAGAATTGAATTGGGTTTGGGAGTAAGAGTAGTACTAGGTCCACATCCAGCGGCATTTGCTCATCAATTCATCAATTGGGTTGAGGAGGATTCCCAGTTAGGCAAGGAAAAGGCCATGGAAAATTATCGTGATAGCATAGATGAAGCAGTCAAATTTTTCCATGAGGGCCAAGCTCATGCTATTGGAGAAGTTGGGCGCCCGCATTGGGAAGTGTCAGATGAGATTTGGCAACTGTCCAACGAATTATTATTGGAGACTATGCACATGGCTGCCCAAGACGGCTTTGCCTTGCAATTGCATGTAGAAGGTGAACTAGAGTCTACTTATCGAGACATGGCTCAAATGGCCAGTAAATCAGGTCTTTCCACAAACCGATTAGTTAGGCATTATTCTCCTCCAAATGTGGATGAAAAAGTGACTCAGGGAGTAACCCCAAGTGTATTAATTGGCAAAGGAGCTATGGAAACCTTGTTACAGACAGCAAACTCTTCCAGCCATGGTTTTTTGTTAGAAACTGATTATATGGACGATTTAAGAAGACCCGGTGCGGTATTAGGTCCAAAGACTGTCCCTAAACGGACAAATCAATTATTGGAAGCAGGTCTTGATGAAGAGTTTTTGTGGCGTAGCCATGTAGATTTGCCCGAGAAATTATACGGTCAAGAATGACAATTTGTTCATACATTTATCCATCACATTGATGAATGGAACGACTTAGCCTAGAATGGTTGACCATGCGAAGTAGGAGTATTGCTGTACTTATTGTAGTAGCATTGATGATGCCATTAATTCCAACTTCTAACGCACAAAACCCAATCTTTGGAGTTCAATTGGACTGTGAAGATTTGCCTGAACTAGACGTTAGCCCGTCTGGTTACGAACCGATTGAGGTAATTTGTACGATCGAAAATACCGCTACAGTTGGTGCCACAAAAGTGGAGATTACTAGTGAATGGTCTGGCGGCTCTGAAGCAAGTATGGATGGAGCTACAGGGGAATATAGCATTGATGCAGGTAGTAGTGAAGAATTCACCGTGACGTTTACCGGTGACACTAAACAAGCATCTAGTAACAGTCATGATTTCGAAATCTTTGCAACAGTCACAGAATGGAATTCAATACCGATGGATGAAC
>CAXGZX010000130.1:0-3375 GCA_964014545.1 uncultured Candidatus Poseidoniales archaeon
TTGGACTATTTATCAGGTCTAAGTACCCGACTTGGGTCATGATTATCATAATAATAATCAAAAACGCCGATTTAACAGTATTTCCATTGCTTACGCTACGCTGCATAGACCTAGTTAGTCGAATGAGGCTAATATATCCTGCACCTTTCATGAAAGGTAAGTTTCTGAGTCAGTATTAAGCAGCCGCATCAAACATATTGATAACAGTCTCAAGCCGTCTTGCTTCTTCTTCAAGTTCAGCCCTTTTCTTCTTATCCATGTTAACGTCTTTGAGTTCTTCTTGAATACCCTCGAGTAGAGCCTTAGTTTCCTCACGCTCTTCCAAGTGCTTCTGCTCTTCTTTCTCCATCTTCTTAGTTGCTGCAGCCTGCTTTCTAGTTGAGGCTTGAGTGTAGATACTTTCAGTCAACTCAACCGAGGTTGGGTAAGGAATATTGATGCCTTCATCGCTAAATGTACTGTCGATTGTTCTTAGCAACCAGTCTCTGGCCAGCCACTCATCTGAGTAGTCATTAACCCAACCAAATAGGCGGAAAACTTTGGCAAAGTCACCAAGTTCGGTCAGCAAAACCTGTGGTTTTGGCTCATCGATAACATATTCACAATCCCTGGCAATCTTGACCATCGTTAGCTTAACGTGTTCGGTGCTCTCACGGTAATCAACACCCACATCGATAACAATAGAGATACGTCGAGCCATTCCATCACCGCCACCACGAGCATGGTTAACTATCGTGGAGGAAACTAATGTGTTATTTGGAATAACCACTAGCCGCTCATCTCGGTCTAGAACCTTGGTTGAAAGAATACCTGTACCGACAACTGAACCCCAGGTGCCATCAACTTCAATTCGATCACCGATTTCAAACGGTCGGTCAATTGCGAGTAAGAACGAGTTGATTATGTTACCAAGAGTTTGTTGAACTGCTAAACCAATAATTAGCGAAAATACCGCTAGCGATGCGAGAACTCCAAATAATTCAACACCGACTTCGGTAAGGGCTAGATACATACCACCAAACCAGACAACGAATCTGAGGGTGAAAGTGATTAACGGATTACTACCTGAAACAGTTACACTAGACTTCTCGGTGAAGCGGTCCATTACCATCGGGATAATG
Organism: uncultured Candidatus Poseidoniales archaeon; assembly: GCA_964014545.1. GTDB lineage: Archaea > Thermoplasmatota > Poseidoniia > Poseidoniales > Poseidoniaceae > MGIIa-L1. Next base: position 1,122 of record CAXGZX010000130.1, read on the forward strand.
TGTTTAATTGACACACTGGCAATGGAGGTTGCAGTTAGGATGTAAATAGCCGAGAAGTATGATGAAATATCGTCATTAAACGAGGCTTGATCTGATACCCACATTAGCGACAATTGGGCTGCACCAACGAACAAAAAGAAGTAGGCACGATTGGCGACTGGTCGGTGTAATTTGTCGTCCCATGCGGTATCGGTTGACATTACAACACGACCCCAAGGCCTGACTACAGCGTATTTGATGAGGTAATAGCCAATTGCGGTAAAGACAAAACTCAGTAACACCTTGAAAGCAGGATTTAATTCGTTTAGCACATCTATTTGTTCATTGACAGTATCTGTAACGTCATCAACTATACTCATCGGCCTCACCAGTCTATAGCCACAAAAGTTCTATTTTTGAGCCTTGCGCCTATATTTTATTACTAATTCAACCACAAAAGGCACACTGAGCGGCTAAGGACAAAGGAATTAGGATTTTGGAATAAAGTGGAAAAAACCCGATTATGAACGGTGATTTCTCTTGTTTTCACCTTTACCGCATAATAACCTATCCCATTACCTTGATATTACAACGATTAAGCGATTATTTGTTGGTCGCATGGTTTCACAGGACTTGAGATATTTACAACTCCAAGTCAATCCAGATCAGGCGACAATGTTGTCTGGTGCAGGGTTACTAGAAAATTTCACGCTAGTAGAATTAGTCTCGATTTTATCGACTTATGAAGACGCTTCAGAGTTTATTTTGTCGCTTAAATATACTAACGAAGAATCTATGCAATGGTTAGACAGTGATGAATCATTTGAGATTACCGGTATACTTGAACAACAGCCCGGATACAGTTTAGTTAGTGTCAAAGCGCATGGCACAATCTCGATGCTAATCCATAATAATCCAGAAATATGGGTACAAACACCAACAATCATTTCTAATGTTAATGGCCTTTTTATGACAATTCAAGGCACGACAAAAGGATTGAAGAGGTTTAGAGATGAAATTGGTAATATCTTACCCCCTTCGATTAAAATTCGCATCAGTAAAGATCTCAAGGCAGATTGGATAGCTGCACCTCAATTGCCAACCAGAAGAAAAGAAGTCATGGAACTTGCCGTTAAACTGGGATATTATAACACTCCAAGAAAATGTACCCAACGAGATTTAGCTGCGGCACTAGGAGTACGACAAGGTACAGTTGCTGAACACTTACAATCAGCAGAAGGCATGATTATTCAATCATGGGCAGACCAGGCACAGTAATTATCTCCATCAGCAGCCATTTACGGACAAATATCGGTTGGTTTGGCAGTATTGTAATCAAGCCAACGTACCATTTTGAAAATCCATTATCGCTTGATTAATCTCTTGTCTTGTATTCATGACAAATGGACCATATCTAGCAATTGGTTCATTTATTTCAGGACCGGCAAGTATCAATAATTCTGCGGCTTGATCACACTTTATCTCGATTACATCACCCTCAGACAACAGGGCTAATTCTCCATCGTTTACTTGTTGCTTGACACCAAAACCAAATGGCAAAGGATGGCTTCTAACACCAGGGCGATTGACAACTTTGACACTGCCCCCAAAGGTATAGATCATGCCGTTCAAATCAGCACCAATCGTTTGCCGTAACACTGCATCCTTCTCCATCTTAACATGGATCAAGGTAATTGGGATTACGGTATCAATTGTTGAGGTTACTCCCATGCATTCACCAGCAATAACCCTAGCCCATACGCCATCCTTTTCGACGGCCGGTGAGTCAAGTTCAGGAATTTCTTGATAGCGTGGCGCCATCATTTTGTGCTTAGCAGGCAGATTGACCCAGATTTGAAAGCCGTGCAATACGCCACCAGCATCGTAAAAGTCAGGATGGGGTAGTTCAGAGTGAATAATCCCTCGACCTGCAGTCATCCATTGCACATCTCCTGGATTAAGATCACCAGCATTACCAGCTGAATCTTCGTGTTGCATGCTACCGGCAAGGAGATAGGTTACTGTCTCAAATCCACGATGCGGATGAGATGGCGCCCCAATTGCTTCCTTTGGACCATAATTAACCGGACCCATTTCATCGAGCAGCAAAAATGGACTCATTAACGAACCCATTGCTGCTGGTCTTCTGACCTTGAAACCGCCACCTTCGAGAACTGTGTGGGTCGGAACTATCGTCTTGACACTGCGTTGTACCATTATCTCACCAGATATCAATTACTGCATTCGGTATACAAATACTTGCTCTAGCCCACAA
>CAXGZX010000131.1:0-3368 GCA_964014545.1 uncultured Candidatus Poseidoniales archaeon
GCAGGAAGATTTGGTGCAAAGCCACCCTCGTCGCCAACGCCGCCAAGCAAACCATCGCTTTTGAGCTCCTTTTTCAATGCGTGATAAGTTTCTACTCCAGCCCTAAGGCCCTCTTCAAAGGTGTCAAATCCGTGCGGCATAACCATGAATTCCTGTACGTCAACATTGCTTGCTGCGTGTGCACCTCCATTGAGAATATTGAGCATTGGAACTGGCATGAGACCGCCTGAAACACCACCGATATACTTCCACAGTGGCAATTCATGAACTGCGGCCCCAGCATGTAAACAGGCCAGAGAAACACCAAGCATTGCATTGGCACCAAGAGAGGATTTGTTTGGTGTACCATCTAATTCAATCATTACCTCATCGATTATTTTCTGCTCATCTACTGGCAATCCAACCAACGCCTCTTCGATACGCTGAGTGATATTTTCTACTGCTTGGTTAACGCCCTTTCCTAGATACTTAGTAGAATCTCCATCACGCATTTCAAGTGCTTCATACGCACCTGTTGAAGCGCCTGAAGGAACTGCAGCCCGCCCAGTGAGTATGCCATCAACATAACAATCAACCTCTACAGTGGGATTGCCCCGGCTATCGAGAATCATTCTGGCGTTTAATCCGGATATCTGGTTAGACATGGGTGAGCCTCATGTCACCGAGCAGAACTCGTCATTTGAATAAAGCGGATTTTTGAAAAAGGGTATTTTTCCGGTTGTTTTTCCTTATTTCGGACTAAATTTACCGAAAAAGTCCGAAAAGATGTAGTTTAGTAGCGTTAATATACCAATACTAGTACTGCTTGTCATGGCCCGAATAGCAGAAATTGACCGTGCGATACTTGCCCACTTGCGAAGAAATGGCAGAATGTCGTGTGTTGAACTAGCCAAAGATATTGGCGCATCAGAAAAAACCATCCGTACACATATGAAGAAGATGGAAGAAAATGGGATTATTCGAGGCTACACAATTAGAGAAGGTGGAGTAGGTCTTACTGCACTTGTTAGAATCAAGGTACTGCCTGGTGCCGAAATTGGCTCTTTTGCGTCAGAAGTAACTGGCTGGGATGGTATTGAAATAATTTATGAAGTATCTGGAGAGGCTGATCTAGTGGCCCTTGTTCACGTTGACGACACCATGGCGCTAAGAGCTTTACTAGACAAGATGTGGATGGCCGCGCCAAATGAAATTGGTTCGACCACAACAGAACTTGTGCTGGAACAGTACTGATTCAACAGCTAAAATATCATGCCACAATATGAGTAATGCTTTTCTCGTTATGTCGGCTTTTTGCGACCGCATACAACAGATTTGATGCTCAACATTATGAGTATCGGACTTTACAATCTACTGGGTGTACTAGTGGGGGTGAGGAAATATGGTGACAGAAATGTCATCGATTTATCTGAGTGGGGCAGACCATTTGCTCGAGTTGTGGCTCGGTACCTAAAGGAAAAACCAGTCTCGGTAATTCAGGTCACTAACCTCCACTTAGTGCTCACTATTTTTTGTGCTTGGCTGATTTTACAAGGTGATATGATTCTCGCATGTTCATTGCTGATAATCAAGGGAGTAATCGATGCTGTTGACGGAGAATTAGCTAGAATGAGGGGACGGCCTTCGCATGTTGGGAGATACTGGGATACTGTCGCTGATACAATTGGATTAATTGTCGTAATGGGGGCATTTGGCAGTGTTTTTGATTGGTCGATTATGTTTACTTGTGCGATGATTTTGGCCACTTTATTCCAATATTCGTTGTTTAATTACTATTCAGTATTGATGAGAGCATTGGGCTCGGGAGATTCAACTAGCCGGGTTGATGAACGGATTAGGCCGGTTGCTCACCCCTGGGAAAAACAACGGAACGTCAATATTTTTCACTCACTATACCTTTTCTTTTTCAGTTGGCAAGACCGTATCATCTCTATCTTGTATGGTAAGGGTTCTGAAGGTTTAACGTTTGAATTAACCGTTGCTTCATCTCTAGGATTTGGCATGCAGTCACTGATTATCTTCGCTATGGCGGTTACTCAGAATCTAAATTATCTGCCAGAGTTGGTACTAGGAGTTAACATGCTTATGATGGCTTTAGTTTTGTTACGCAGCAGGATTTGAATTAATCAATTCGCCAAAACGGTGAAACCACATTTGAAGTGATGAAGGTGCTAGAGTGAACATGGTCGAGCAACTTCAAGTACAGTCCCGCTCGCCTTTTGAGATTTATCACATCCTGAATGGATTAGAAAAAACTGCAGAAACTACTGTTGAAGCAGAATTATTCCTGCCACAAGGTGAAGGCCCGTTTGGCTGCGTTATTGCCCTACATGGAAGTATGGGCTGGGCAGAGCACCATCAGGATCATATCAATGGCTGGCTGGAAGCAGGACTAGCAGTTTGTAAAGTGAATTCATTCTCATCTAGGTCGATTGATAATACCGTTGATGATCAACTCACTGTGACACATGCGATGATGATTGTTGATGCTTTTAGAACTCGTGAAATGTTGAAACAAGACGCTAGAATTGGCAAGATTGGTGTGGCTGGATGGAGTCTTGGAGGAACTGTTGCGCTTTATTCGGCATGGTCACCAATTATTGAAATCCTAGGAAAGCCGTTTGATGCTCATCTGCCATTCTATCCGGCGGCTCATCTGCGACCCGAGGTTAAAGACTGGTCTGACGCACCTATGTTAATTCTTCACGGCGATGCAGATGATTGGACACCAATTCACTTTGTTGAAAGTTTGTTACCGCAATTACCCAATACAACACTACACGTATACGGCGATGCGCATCATTCTTTTGACAGTGACAAAAAGTATACGCTACTACCAAAGGCTGTTCATCTAAAGAAGCGAACTGCTAGAATAAACAAGAATGGATACATGTCAGGGGATTTATTCCTCGGTATCCGGTGGCCGCTGAACGAACGTTGGCAGCGACGTTGGGTAATCCGCATTTTGCGCAATAGGGGCGCTCATGTAGAGGGAAATCCAACTGCTAGAAGCGATGCTCTGGTTAGAGCTAAAAAGTTCTTAACAAAGCAACTAGGCTAAGTTCTTCTCAAGAATGAGGCGTAAGGAATGAGTATTACTAATCACTCAACTTTACGCACATTGATTGCGTTTGGCCCTTTTGGACCCTCACCGATTTCGAACTCTACGGTGTCGCCATCGTTGATTTCACCAGTCACTTGTGACTTGTGTACGAAGAGGTCGGAACCTCCCTCTTGTTCGATAAAGCCGAAGCCTTTTGTTTGGTTAAACCATTTTACTGTACCTGTTTGCATTGTCATGCTGTCAAAATTCTACTACTTAAGTGCATGATTTTTTCACTGGTGAAAAACACCAATTTGGCACAATA
>CAXGZX010000132.1:0-3212 GCA_964014545.1 uncultured Candidatus Poseidoniales archaeon
ACCCACGCACTCATTTTGAGCGTAAGGGTTTCTCTGCTTCATTTTCAACAAGTTCTATTGCCAAGTACAACTACAGGTCTGTATGACCAACACTCAGAAGAGACGACACATCGCTGAATTGCTGGGATTGTGGGTATTGATCCTAGTTTGTTGGACGGTTTATCGGCAGGTTTCACTACCCTATATCGAACCGTCAGGGAGCATCAAATTTTATCTTGCACAAGTCATTTTTCAGCCGATAATTTCCCTTTCACCAATCTTTCTGTACTGGAAGTTTGTACGAAAGGAAACCGCAACACCAGTTCGGCTTTTTTCCGATTATTCTACCAAGAAATCATTCATCTTATGGGCCTTAGTAATTGGAATTGTATTGATAATAATTGAACTCATTTTGCTTTTATCAATCCAGTATGCGATATTTAATTCTGGATTTTTTGGTTCTACTGAGCTTGAATTTGATTTTGGCTTTTTGGACACAGAATCATGGTCACATTATCTGGTAATGGCCTTGTCAAATCTGTTAGTTGTAGCGGTCGTCGAAGAGTTCGTTTTCCGAGGTTTCTTCCAAAACCAATTTGAGAAAGTATTGCCCAAGTGGCAATCGCTTGCTTTGGCATCAATCCTATTTGCATTAATGCACCTTCCAATCGCCATAATTGTTTATGATTTGGAGGGTTTGTGGCTAATATACAGCTTAATCGAATGGATTGGATTTGGTATGATTATCGGCTATGCATATCAAATTTCTAGAAATATTTGGGTGCCTATTTTCTGGCATGGTTTGCACAATGTGTTAGTGGGTACATTCACTTGGCGTTTTGTAGAACTTGAGAAAGTACCTTCTGAAACGGTTATATTCTCACTGATGACTTTAGACAAAATTGTTTACTTTACTACGACCATGTTACTACTCTACAAATTAAGAAAAAGATTCCAAAACCCCGAAATTTACACCATTAGTCAAAAGTAAATGATTTTGTGAGGTTTTTGACTTGGAAACTGAATAATCACTCTACTTAGAAGGCAGTATCACCAACAAGAAATTCACTTATCGCTTGAGCAAAATCTTCAGGCGTAGGCATTTCATGCATTATTGAGCGTATTTTTTTACCACCAGGTAGGCCCTTTGTGAAGGCTACAGCATGTCTTTGCATCCATCTTGCTTGAATACCGACTGTTGCATGAGATAATTCGATGTAACGGTCCCAACACCATTTTCTAGTGGCAAAGGCTTTGCCAGTTTCATCAAAGTCAAACCATTCATCATTGGCTTTAACCCAAGGTAAATCGGTTTCTTCCATCCAACCCAGTCCAACCTTCATTTCACCAAACATTGCAGGCCTGCCAATTGCTCCACGCCCAATCATCAATCCTGAAGCATTGGTTACAGTCAAGCACTCTGCGGCACTTTTAGCGTCCACAACATCACCATTCGCAACTACTGGAACTTCAACTGAATCAACGACTTGTTTGATGTAATCCCAATCAGCTTGGCCAGAATAACGTTGTTTCAATGTTCGCCCATGAACACATAATCGGCTGGTTCCTACATCTTCTAAGCGTTGACAAATTTCAATCGCATTATGCTGATTTGCACCAGTACCAAGCCGCATTTTTGCCGTTACTGGGACCTCGACATTATCGATTATCCCACTTACCATAGACACCAGATCATCCGGCTGGCCCATTAGAGCTGCACCGGCACAAATCTTGGTTACCTTAGGGGCTGGACAACCAAAGTTTAGGTCAATAATATCACAACTTGGCGCTAACATTTCCGCGGCAGTCACCATGTCATCTGCATTGCCGCCAAATATTTGGGGAATAAATGGCACTTCAGTTTCATGAGATTCCATTTTTCGCCAAGATACCGCAGCCTCCCTACTTAGTGCAGTACTATTGGTAAACTCAGTTATTGTGACATCAGCGCCGCAGTCCTTGGCTAACAAGCGAAAGGGTAGGTCGGTAACTCCAGACATTGGGGCGAGAAATAACGGTCGTTCTCCGCCATCCCATTCGCCAAATTTCTGACCGATTAAGTCGCTCATCATACCTTGGTCAAGGCGATTATTTTTCAATGGTTGGCATAAATTGTCACGATAACTCAGATTCGAGCATTTCAGCAACTCTGCGCATTCTTCTAAGCACCCTATCTAGAGAATCTTGTACATTACGCATTACTTGAGCAGCATCTTCACCATTCATTCTGTGACCCAGAGGTAATCTTCCACCCAGTAGATTCAGCAACAGCATCTGTTGTTGGGGGTCAACATTTTTCATTTCCTCAACAACCTCATCAACATTCAACTTGCCTTTCTTCAATTTCATGAGTAGATTTGATTGTTGCTTGGTGCCAAGTATGCGTTGAAAGCCACCTTTCTTGAGCATCCAATCCTCGCCTCTGCGCTGATGTTGGGTGGTCATTGCAGTCCACAATGAGACGCCTAAGCGGTCGGTTCTTGGGACTCTCTCTACCATGCCGCTGCTGCGAAATCGCTCCATTATCCGTCCGATACGAGCCTTAGGACCGCCTAGTAATTCGGTAGCCTCATCAAGAGAAAGTGGTGAATCTCTAGTCAGCAGTAGTTGGAATAACTGTACTGACTTTGAATCCGCTTTGGCTTCTTTGCCTGGCCGCTCGCCAAGTAGTCCAAAATCACCCATCCATTGGGACAATTGACTTTCCTCAGTTTCAGCCTGTAATGGACGATGGTCAACAATTCCAACGGTCAATGGCGGGCTATCATTTTCGGGTAATTCAAGAATTAATCTTGGATTATCTCGCCCCCAATAATTCTCGATTAACTCAAGACGTTGACCCACAATAGTGCTAGATTGTGTGGTAAACAACTCGATTGCTTTAGACAGTGAACCGCCACGTAAGTAATATCTGCGCCACCCTTTTCCTTCATTGGTATAACCGATAATTCCCGACTGAACCAATCTAGTTAGATGATGGTTTAGCGAGGCAGGAGTTAGTGCTAATTCATCTGCTAGCATTTGTGCATCCCAACCGATTTCAGGTTGAGCAAATAAGTAATCGCGTAGTAGTCGATGAACTGGCCCAGCAATACCGTGGTCGGCCATGTCGTCGCCACGCTTTCTAACCAAGCACAAGGTATCGATAAACCAAGTTACTAAACTGTCTAAGTCCCTGTCACTGGTCGGTAAAGAGATCTCTTGAACTCTGACTTTGAACATGATGCTCAAAC
>CAXGZX010000133.1:0-3182 GCA_964014545.1 uncultured Candidatus Poseidoniales archaeon
AAGACTTGGATATAGGTCATTTCTAGTGATGTATCGTACAATACAGTCTTCGCTGACAAAGCGTCGACCACTTTGCTCAAGCATTTCTGCAGTATCATTGTCCAGTGCTCCGATTTGAAACCATATCACAGGGAAATTCTCCTGTGGATATTGCATCAGCATCTTTGTTACTGCTTGTTTAGCTCTCTCTGGCGCAAGGAAAAGAACCACTATGTCGGGAATAATTCCTTCGTCGATCGACGGCCTTATTGGTCTGCCAAGTATGCTACTTCCAGCATCTCGAGGATGTATTGGGACTAGCCTCCAACCTCTTCCATCCAGGTCATGAATTGCTTGATGTGCAGGTCTTGCTGAATTTAGCCCAGCTCCAAGAATATGAATCGATTGAGCATTTACTACCGCTTCAGTAATCCATGGAGTAGCGCCCTCTGCCATGAGGGGGTCTAGTATGCCGGTTTTATCAATCCATGTTTGATTAAATCGATGATAACCAAGTGTTGAGTCGTCTTACTCCCTCTTCGATATTTTCCATTGAAGTTGCATATGATATACGAATAAAACCTTCTCCACCTTCCATCAAAGAGCCGGGAATCAATTGTACTTTAGCTTCCTCAAGTGCTCGCTGAGCAAATTCGATGTCAGTCATACCTGTTTGGCTAATATCGCAAAGGGCATAGAAAGCCCCCTCAGGTTTTGGCAAAGTTATTCCAGGCAAATTGTCGAGTAACTTGTGAACCACATCTCGACGTTCTTGAAAGGAGTCTTGCATCATTTTTGTTTCTTCCTCAAGCGATAGTGCCGTAATTGCCGCAGGCATCAAAAAGGTAGGTACGTGGGTTGCAGCACTTGCGTTAATCTTCTTAATCGCATCAGCAACTTCCTTACTACCGCCAGCCCAGCCAAGACGCCACCCAGTCATGGCCCAACCTTTCGACCAACCTCCAATAGTGATGGTTCGCTCTTTCCCTCCTTCGATTGATGCTGGGGAAGTGTAGCCGTAATCAGCCCACACCAATGTTGCATAAATCATATCGTCGATAATCCACAAATCATGTTTTACAGCTAGTTTTACCAGCTTCTCAATTTCTTCAGGAGTATATACTGCGCCTGTAGGGTTGTTTGGGGAATTGATCATTATTGCTTTCGTATTGCTGGTTACGGCCTTCTCTAGCGCAGCAAAATCTGGATGATAATTGTCTCTTCGTACCGGAACATGGATTGGAACTGCGCCAATTAATTTCAGCATTCCATCATAAGATGGCCATGCTGGGGCTAATAGTAGAACCTCATCACCCGGGTCTAGAGTAGCCATCATGGCATAGAGAACTGCTTGTTTGCAACCGGGTGCAACTACGATATTTTCAGCATCTATGTCAATTTCATGACCCTTTAGGTGTTGTGAAACCGCCTGACATAACTCTGGACTGCCTTGGGTGCGAGTATAGGCTGTTTCACCCCGATCAAGGGCGGATTTTGCCGATTCTACTATTGCATCAGGGGTGGCAAAATCAGGTTGCCCGACAGTAAATCGAATAACATCTGGACTTGGTGGCGACAAAAAAGCAGCAAAACCGGTGCCAACCTTGTTGATATTTTTGTTAATTTGTGGCATGTCAATTCCTCAACGGTGCTATATACCATCCAGTCACTCCTTATTATTCATCATTTGTGAAATATTGAATAGTTTTAGATTGGAGCACGGACTGGGATTTGAACCCAGGTAAGAGGATTTGCAATCCCCGACGTAGCCGCTCCGACATCCGTGCAGACATACCTGCGATTAACAAGTTATATTTCAACGCGCCTTTCAAAAAAATTAGGTTTCTTTAAGAGATGACATGTACTGATTAGAAATACCCGCGGAGACAATAAGATGATATCGGTTTCTTTACCTGGAACAACTCCTTCAATTGAGTATTATGACTGTCGTTTCGCTGTGCTTCGGGCACCGCTTGGCTTCAAGCGTGGTGCTGAACTGCTCGATGATGATAACCAAGCAATACACGCTTGGGCAAGCCTTGATAAGACGGTCATCGCAGTTGGTAGAGCCCACTTAATCCCGATTAATAGTGACGGTGCAGGCTCAGATCACGGTGGCCCAGGCGCAGTTAAGATACCAGGATTTGGTCCATTATCAGTGCCGTCAAACCGTCCAGCATTTCAGATTCGGCAAATGGGTACGCTTGAAAATTTTAGAAGGCAGGGCTTAGCAGCCAAGGTACTAACAAGCCTCGAGGAAGCAGCAACAACCCACTTATCGGCTAAAGCTGGATTCTTACAAGCCAGAGAGCACGCAATTGAATTTTATCAATCCCAGGGCTGGCAAATCATTGATGAGCCATATTCAATCGAAGGTATTGGGCCACATCGCTCAATGATGAAGAAATTCTAGGTTAACTTGTTGGCGCATTTAATCGCGCTTTTGATATACCCGATGACCGTTCCAAATGTTAGAGGGAACATTGGGTTCCCTAAGACCGACCCGTGAAAAGCGATGAATTTGGAGAATATTAACAAACCATATAATAAAACAGAAAACAGGGCACTAAAAGCCCCTGATGCGTTAAATCAAGCGTCAGCAAGAGTCTGTTTTGAGGTTTATTTTACTGACAATACTAGCGTAGCATCGCATCAATCACATGTCTTGGAGCAGGTCATGCCTGCAACTCGAATGGAAAGAGAGAACAGCGGGTTCTCTATGTAAAAAAACTAAAGGAAGTAAAAAACATGAACAATAGAAAAATAATGAGCGTGCTCTTGGCACTATTTCTAGCATTATCTGCTGTTACAGCAGTGAGCGGTGACGGATCCGACCCAAACGACCCATCTGACGGTGGAGCTGACTGGGACGGCGACGGTCTTACCAATGCAGAGGAACAAAGTCAAGGCACTAATATGAACAATGCTGATAGCGATGGCGATGGATTACCAGACGGCTGGGAAGTCTCTAACGGACTTAACCCAACCAACGGTGGAGATGGCAATGCGGATCCTGATGGTGACGGATTGACCAACTCACAAGAGTATGCTTCGGGCACAAACCCGAACAATGCTGACACCGATGGCGATGGTAAACCTGACAATTCCGACGCTTATCCAACAGATCCTAACGACGGCGAATATTCCGACTCTGATGGTGACGGTATACCTGATGCATATGATCCAGATTTCACTAATTCGGA
>CAXGZX010000134.1:0-3164 GCA_964014545.1 uncultured Candidatus Poseidoniales archaeon
AAAGATGTTAATGATGCAATTGATTACGCTGAAAATAAAACTGCAGACTATGACAAGTATGTCTTCACAATTTGTCTAGCCTATGGCAGCAGGGAAGAGATGCTGAATGCCATTCAATCAATTGCTGAAGAACACGCTGCTGGCGATTTGCCGCTTGAATCAATTGACGAAAAGGCGGTTTCTAGTCGACTTTATACCGGAGAAATGCCCGATCCGGATTTAGTAATCCGCACCAGCGGTGAAGAACGTATCTCCAATTTCTTACTTTGGCAAATGGCGTACTCGGAATTGTATTTCAGTGACGTCTACTGGCCATCATTTCAAAAGAAAGATTTGCTTAAAGCAGTGCGAACTTTCCAAGACCGTAAGCGTAGATATGGGGAATAAGCATGGCTACCTGCGATGAATGTAATGGATGGTTAAATCCAGCATTAGCAGTTGACGCTGCCGTTCAAAGAGGCGATGAGATACTGCTGATTCAGCGGAAATTCCCCCCAATGGTTGGCTATTGGGGCCTACCAGGTGGTTTTGTCGAGCGCGATGAGGATCCACTGATTGCAGTACTTAGAGAACTTGAAGAAGAAACCAATCTAGTTGGCACCAATCCAGAATTGCTGATGGTCATGGGCGATCCAAGTCGAGACCCTCGCAAACATATCGTCAGTATTGTCTACTCGGTAACCGCTCCTGACGGTGAACCAGTTGCCGGTGATGATGCTGCTGATGCCCGGTTTTGGCCTCTACAAGACGTGTTAAACGGCGAAGTACCGTTAGCCGGTGATCATTTAAAAATCATCAAAAATTGGTTTAATCTATCAGATTCATAGATAAAAAACCAGCTAATTGACCCCGTGCATTCGGCCAATCTTCTGTTTCAATTGCGTCGGTTAAGTGTATACCAGCAAGAAATTGGGCTAACATATTTTTCCATTTATCGCCTTGACATACTTTATTCCAATGGAATAATGGATAACCTTCTTGCTCAAGTCTTGATAAAAATCCACGCTCAGCCTTAGTGATTAGTAAGGTGGGGGTACCAAGTAATGCTGCTTCACTAGCCAGCGTCACAGATTGGGTAATGACTCCATCGTGCTTGGCTAATTCCCGGTCAAGTAACCATGCATCACCTTGGTAATTATTTTCATCAGCACGAGTTATCTCAAGACCATCTAAGGTCGAATCTGGAATATTAATTATCTCGTTACTGTCATGAATACCATTGCCATTAAGCATTCTAACCAACACTTTGGGTGGGTCGCTAACTGTTGCAGAGCGTATACCTGGCCGCAAATGAACATGGCCGTGCAGCCCGTCAAGTCGATGAATTGTCAACCCCTTGGACTGCGCACTTGCCAAGAAACCATTGTCTAGGCTGGCATTCCAATGGGTTGGAATTACGATATGAGTTGCTGATTTAAGCGCTAATTTGTGAGCGATATGATTGACCTCGGTATCTGTGATGTAATATCGATGCGTGATACTAGCCAATTTCTTGCGTAGTATTGGTGACTTAGCGGCCATTAGTTCAAGTGGCGCTCCTACAGAAATAATCCGCGAAATTGGCTGGTCGTTTTGGCAGCATTCAGCAAGAAAGCGGTGACTTGAGCGCCATCTTGCTAAGGCTTTCCTGCGCATCCCTTCACCCACTGGTCGCTCAACCCAATGGATTTGACGACGAGGAATATGCCCGTCGCCTCCATCGATCAAGTTCTGTACTTCGTGCCGCTTTGTCGCAATAATCACATCGTTGTTGTTAGAACAACGCAGTAGCGGCGCTAACAAGCGAACATGAGCAGGATGGTCTAGTACCCAACATGTCCGCATACCAATCCTATCCCGTCTCTATTACTCAATGCATCGGAGATTCGTCAAGTTGAAGTCCTGCCTTCTCAAGGCCATTGTATGGACAAGCAAGCAATCGAATTACCAGGGGCTGCCAAATATGGCCCATATTCTGCGGGCGTACAATCAGGCGATATGTTTTGGTTATCGGGTCAAATCGCTGTGGATTTTGATGGAGTAAAAGCCCAAACTCAAGGTTCCCTAGACAAGATTGACACCCTATTACAAAATGCTGGATTGACCAGAGAAAACATCTGTTTCGCCCAAATTTTGCTCGATGATATTAACGATTTTAGCGATATGAATGAAGTGTATGGCGCGTGGGTTAGTGATCTCTTAGTCAAACCTGCTAGAGCGGCCTTTGCTGCTGCTGCACTACCTGCTGGCGCGCTTGTTGAGATCGTTGTTCAAGGTACTCGATGAGTGATTTCATGCCTGGCTCGCCTTATTTTGATGAGCGACCCAAGGGTTTGCTTACTTGGCCAAAATTATTGAAAATTGGCCTACCAATCGCATCACTGGCCTTCTCGGCCGGCTATTATTTTGGTGTCTTACTCGAAGTTATGCTCGCAGCAACGCTGTTACTTGGCGTTACTGCGGTAATCAGAAGATAGGCATCATTGAAATGACCCGACCATTGGCATTGGCATGGACGAATGGCCAGAGCATTGTTTCAAGGCGTACGATATCCGTGGGCTTGCTAGTGGGGACGGAACTGGAGATTTAACTCCACAGTTCGCTTACCGTTTAGGCAGAGCAATGGCAACTTACCTTGGCTGCAAAACCTTTGCAGTAGGCCGTGACATAAGAGATTCAACTCCTGCTTTAGCCAGTGAATTAATGCGCGGATTAAGTGATTCAGGTGTAACAGTCAAAGACCTTGGTATCGTATCAACCGGTTGTGTTTACCATGCTTGTTGGACACTGCCAGTGGATGGTGGCGTAATGGTTACAGCAAGTCACTTGCCAATGCCAACTCATAATGGCTTCAAGATGTGTCGCGGAACTTTACCTCTGGCTGGCGAAGAAATTCAAGAATTAAAGCAAGTATTCCTTGCAGGAGATTTTGTCACCGGACAAGGAGCAATAGTCGAGACACCGCACTTGGATAACTACTTACAAGCAATCCTTGATTCAACGGGCCCACTTTCTAGACCTGTCAAGATTGCTGTTGATTGTGGCAATGCAGTTCCTGGACCTGCCATGAGCAAGTTACTCGATATGCTGGGCTGTGAACACATTGACTTGTATTGCGACTGGGATTCTAGCGAACCAAATCATGGCGCAGACCCAACTAGACCGAAGAATATGGTTGATTTAGC
>CAXGZX010000135.1:0-3164 GCA_964014545.1 uncultured Candidatus Poseidoniales archaeon
CTATATAACTGCCTGTAGAGTCGTAAATAGTTCCTGATATCGTGAATGTTTGATCACTGTTTTCTTCTGCAAAAGAATCCTTTGGAACTGTGCAAAGTAAGAAGATTACCACTATTAGGAAAGTTCTAGTCTTCTTCATTCAATAACACCCCAATTGTCAGCGGCTCGGGTAACTTGGGTGAATTCACTCCGAGCCGCCAACTAGGACTTCTTCTTGAAACAAGAAAAATCAAGCGTAGGTTCCGATGTCAGTGGATGTAATTCCGTAATGCTTCCATACACCAGTCATCCAAGCGGACACATCATACGATGTACCAAGTTGACTAGCGTCGGTTAAGTCTAGAACGTCATTCATCTGAGATGCACCATAGTTAGAGTAGTACCCTGGCATTCCGCTTCCAGGGAATACAGAGGCGAATCCGTTACAGATGGTCTCGTTAGTTGCTGCTGCGTATACCAAGTGGTCTGCTCCCATGTTGTAACAAACCATCTCACCAGTACTTGGTGATTCGACCCATGAGAAACCGTCGCAACTGCTTGCATCTCCTGCACCAATCCAAGCCATTCCATGAGTTTGGTTGTTGTAGCATGCATCAGTGTGATCTGCAACATATGCTTCAATAGCCTTCCAGAAAGCATATCCTTCTGCTTGGTACTTCTCACCAGATTCATTGCTATCCATCTTGGATGTGTACTTGAGTACTGCTTGAGAATAAGTGATTATTAGGTTCTTAACAACTGTGTCAGCTGCTGCGGTGTATCCTGCGGAGTCTGATGCTTGTAGTGCTGCAAGTCCAGCAACCATTGCAGCCTCTGTAGCAGTGAATGTGTTTGCCACTCCAGCAGCGTTAGTAGTTCCAAAGTCACCAGCACGCTTTTCCATAACCTTTGCAGGGGAACAGCCGTAATCTTCATCTGGTCCATGGAAGAAAGCCCATCCTTCGTCCCAGTTGTGTGGAGCGCCAGAGTCGTTATCGACATTTCCAGCCGCTGCCTTGGTGATTGCTGAGTTTAGTTCATGGATTGTGTATGCAACCATACCCATGTTAACTGTTAACTTTGCGATTCCTTGGTAGCGGACAGTGTCGGAAGCTCCAGCGAAGTCTCCAGTTCCGTCCATTGCAGCCATAATGTGAGAATCTACTGATCCAGACATGTTGTAATATGCATCATAGTTGTGGTTCTTGCCATCCGCTGCTGCGAATCCTGCAAGAGTTCTGTATGAGTCATCACTCTTTTGTGCATTTTTACCATTTTGGTAAATATCCTTTGCAGTTGCCCAGTCAAAAGCACTGGCAGCTGTTTTAATATCGCACAAGTCTTTCATTAGACTTCTGTGATTATCTACGTCTGAAGCGTAGGTGTATCCACCATCGCTTGCATCCATAGATGGCACACTGCTTTCATTTTCTTCTTCGTCTTCATCACCGATACAACCAGCCAATCCAGCTGTAGCCATCAGTACAATCAATAGTAATCCTTTCATCGTTTTAGTGTTCATATTATAACCTCTAATTAGGGCGACCTAAAAAGGTCCCCTTAATATAATTTAGGTTTCCCTAAAATATCATAAATCATATTTCTTCACTTTTGATAAGACATTATCTTGAGGAAATCCACTGTGAGACAAGGCTTTCTGCAAATCGATCTTGTTGAATACCAGTGTGGCTTATTGGCCTTACTACGACCAATATGTCAATTTCTCCACCCCATGTTCCGGATGCTGCACAAAGTACTTCTCCAACCTTAAAACCATCAACATCAGAACTCAATGTTAGACTCCTTAATTCATAAAGCCGGACATCTAAATTACGCTCTTTCCCAGAGTTAAAATCAACATATGTGTGTTTGTCGGCCGCAATTATCTCTACAAGGTTCATTTCGTCTGAATCTAGGCTTAGAACAATCTGCTCATCCAATAATTCAACTGCTTGTTTTAGTCTGGACTGCTCCATATTGAAAATATCAGCTAAATCAAGAGAAGAAGAACCTGCCCCGAACTGACTAAATTGATGAGGGACACGTAACTTCATCGATTGAACTACTTCGACATTCAATCCACCGTCAGATGGAAGCATAACCCAGGTATATTGATTACCAGAAGGATAAATTGGGGCATTTGGATTCTCTTTTAGTAATGGCTCACCCCACTCAGAAGGTGATATTGGCTGGGATGCTGGAATGAAACCACCCGAAAATAAAATCATACATAGCGATATAACAAGATAAATTCGTGCCCTGCTGAATTGTTTCCATGAATGCCTACCGGCTGGGCTTAACAGAGAAATCAACAATACTACGGGTAATATTATGATTATTCCCCAGGGGACTATCCACAACAAAACAATACATATCAATAGTGTTTCAATCCCATATTCTCCAAGAATATTATTCCTATCAAAATCTTGACCTTCTGATTCGATTTTCTTCTTTTGATATTGCGTAATACCAATAATTAGGGCAAAAAGCGAGAGTGTTGTAATTACGCCACCAAACATTTCGACCCTCGACACTGGACATATGTCATATTGAAAGAGGCTTTCGTAATATCAAGGGTTGAACGGTAGTTTGTCAAATGATAACTTCAAGGCCAAACCATGGCGGAAGTAATGCTAGAGATGAAGGATGCCGCTTTTAGGCATTTTATCTCTTCACGAAGTTTGACCAAACCTTTTGGAAAAAAAGAAGGCTCAGGCATCTTTTCAGTCAGTCTTAAAATTCGTAAAGGGCAGATATTAGGATTAGTTGGGCCTAATGGTGCTGGAAAAACTACTTTGATGAGGATATTAGCAGGAATTTTCCCAATTCAAAAAGGTCAAATAAGTTACAGAGATTCTGAATTGAAGGAATTTTCACCGATCTCCGACTTTGGACTACGCTCTGTAGTCGGTCATATGCCTGAACAAGTCAGGTGGCAAGGTAAAGTCTCGGTAAAAAGAACATTAGAAGATATTGCTGAAATGCGTGGAGTCTCTTATCGAGTCGATGGAATTCTTACAATGGTTGGTTTATCTGAAATGAAAGATTCGCCACTTGATCAACTCAGCCAAGGAATGAGGCAACGGTTGACTTTGGCTACTGCATTGCTCGGTTCACCAAAAATACTCTTGCTCGATGAACCTTTCAACGGCTTAGACCCTGTTGCAATTAGAGCATTTGAGAAA
>CAXGZX010000136.1:0-3130 GCA_964014545.1 uncultured Candidatus Poseidoniales archaeon
CAGTATCAGTGCCGCCAGAGTTAGTCGCTGTTACAGTATATGCTTGAGAAGCAGACTCGGCGGTTGGTGTGCCAGATAATTCACCGGTTGATATGTCGAAATTAAGACCGGCTGGTTCAGCAGGAGATATGCTCCAAGAGGTTGCCGCTCCGCCACTATTGGATGGAGTAATCGAATCCATTGCCTCACCTACAATCAAGTCAAATACTGTAGTTGAGTAAGAAATACTTGGTGCAGACTCTAATACTGAAAGAGAAATAATTGCTGTATCGGTACCACCTGAATTAGTTGCTGTAACTGTATATGATGTTGGAGGGGAAAGCACGGTAGGTGTTCCAGTAATTTCTCCAGTGTTTTCATCAAATACCAGACCATCTGGTAATGCAGGGGAAATTGCCCAACCCAGCCTTCCATTTATGCTTGAGATTAGGTAGTTTAGATCTCCATTGGTTTCGTCATAATATGCTACATGAATATTGCCCGATGTATCTACAAGCAATGAATTATGGGGGCCAATATGATCTTCTGAATCAAGAGTAGATGTCGCCCATGAGCCGGTTTTATCGGTAGCATATTTCAAATCGCCATTAGAATTTTGGAAGTAGGAAATATGTACATTGTCACTGGAATCGATTGCTAGAGAGGAATAGCTGCCTGAATCGCCCGTAGAATCGATAATTGAAGTTTGCCATGAGCCACTTTTATCTGTAGCGTATTTTAGGCCTTCATTGATATTATCATAGTAAGAAATGTGTACTTTATCATTCGAATCTACCGATAAAGAAGTGGTCGGGCCATAATAATTAGGCGCTGTAACGAAATTATCTACACAAATTGAAACCCAAGCACCACTCTTGTCGGTGATGTAATTTATCCCTCTCAGATCTCCCAACGGGCCGCTGAGGTCGATAGTCCACAGGTGATAAGAAATGTGTACTTTATCATTCGAGTCTATGGCAATTGAAGGCCATTGGCCGTTCTGTTCCCCTGAGGCCGTCAAAACAGTTGTAGCCCATGAACCACTCTTATCTGTAGTGTAACGTAATTTTCCGTTCTGCATGATATTTTGATGTGCAATGTGTACTTTGTCATTGGAATCAATGGCAATTGTGGCGTAAAAACCAGTTCCAGAAGTTGAGTCTGCTACTGAAGATACCCATGAACCAGTCTTATCTGTTGCGTGGTACAGATTCGCGCTTAAATAATAAGCAATATGAGCATTATTATTGGAGTCAAGGGCAATAGAAGTATATAGTCCACCTGCACCAATAACGGTAACAACCCAAGCACCACTCTTATCTGTTGCATACTTTACCTGAGTATTCGTGCTATCTGCATATGATATGTGCATTTTACCATTTGAATCCATAGCCATTGATGAGTAATTACCTACATCTCCAATCGAATCTATAACATGAAGGGGTATATCTCCGCCAGCATTGGTTGGGGTAAGTGGAGAGATTGCAACATCTTTGGTATAGGTGAACGGCGAGCCTGTATAGGAAATAACTGGAGTTTGATCCAGCACATTAAGATAGAATTCTCCTGTATATGACAAGCCTGTTGAGGAGGTTGCAGTAATCGTATGACTGGTGTTGAACTGTGTTGAACTAGGCGCACCTGAAATCGTACATGTTCCTGATTCTACATTGAGTCCAGTTGGCAAAGATGGAGAGAATGTGCAAGTTGCACCTGATAGTGCAGAACGGGCAGATGAACCTGTATTGTGGCCTTGGACTGTTGCATGGTAAAGGTCTTGGCCAGTATTATGTCGATAAGCAATATGGAGGTCGTCATTAAGATCCACAGCGATCGCTGTGTAAAGTCCGATACTGGATGAGCTTACGTGTATACCTGTTGTGACCCAAGAACCGGTAGCATCTGTAGCATACCACAAATCATCATTAACATTCTTTTCATAGGATATATGGGCTGAGCCTTGTGAATCATAAACAAGAGAATTATATCGCCCAACACTTCCTGAAGAGTGAACTACTTCTGTAGACCAAGAAGAACCGTCATACAATTTGTATTCTAAATCATCGCTATGTGCATTCAAATAAGTTATTCCTGGCTCATCGGTAATTGGAGATACCGCAATATCGAGAGCCATTCCCCCTGCATTACTGATATCCATCAAGTTAGAATCCACAAATGAACCCGATGTGTCGGTTACGTAATACAAATCATCACCCGTCTCATCATAAAATGCTATATGAATATCATCATTTGAATCCATAGCGATTGATGTCCAACCGACATTAACACCAGATACTATGCTGCTCCAAGACCACGAACTGCCGGTCTTCTCAGCATATCCAAGGTCGCCTCCACTATCACGATAAGCAATATGCGGTTTGTCATTCGAATCTATGGCAATGGATGTATATTTACCACCAGTGCCATCGACATCAGTTTTCGACCATGACGAACTGCCTGAAGCTTTGTAAGCATATTTTAATTTGTTACCAGAACCATACTGATAAGATACATGAAGGCCGTCGTTTGAGTCGATGGCAATACTACAGTACATTCCTACATTGCCGCTTGAATCAATATTATTTGTTTGCCAAGTGCCTGATGCATTTGTTGAATATTTTAGATCATCATTTGTACCATCACGGAATGAAACAATGTGAACCTTGCCGATACTATCTGTTACTATGCTGTTGTAATTCCCTGAATCGCCATTAGTATAAACTGAATTTGTACTGTTAACTAGGCTTGAAGACCACGCAGACCAGTTGAAAGTTATTGGAGTAAGTGTGTCATCTTTCATCATTTCAACGCCAGCAACACTTGGCTCAACTTGCCACATCGACATCAACTGAACAGTTGTTGTAGCAGATTGTGTAGTTGTATTGGCATATATTGTGTAATCAGCGGCAGCGAAGCCTTCAGCAGGCGTGCCCCAAATTGTTCCATTATTAGCGCCAAAAGATAATCCGGATGGTAGGTCTGGATGGATTTCATAGGTTTCAGTATTGGCAAGACTGCGGAATTTACCGAATCTCAATTGATCATTATCTTGGTCGAGATAAGCCATGTGCATATCTCCATTACTATCCAGTTCCATAGAAACTCCTTTGCCTCTGGAAGTTGATTCACCATCAAGTGTTTGAGTTATCCA
>CAXGZX010000137.1:0-3127 GCA_964014545.1 uncultured Candidatus Poseidoniales archaeon
TATGGACAGGGCGTCATCAAGGCGTGGCGAGAAATACGTCAAACCGGTGGTAAAGCCGGAGTTGGCAATCAAATCGATGATCGTATCCGCACTGTATGAAACTGTGCAAAAACCAGTTTTTTCCCAGCAAAACCGCCGTAACTGATTAGTTAGATGAAATTAGCAGCCCGAATATGAGCGGACTTTCCTTCGTTGAACGTTTGGCTGCTTTAGACAAGCCAGATGAAGGTAATGACACCGAACAGATTTGGTTCATTGTTAGAACCTTCCTCGGCATTTTAAGAGTCTTAATATTCGTATCTATCATCGTTATTGCAGAGATGTTGGAAGAGATATTTATTGGTAATCTTAGCCTTGCCGTTTGGTCTTTAATTGTTGGAATACCGATGTTTGTGCTAGTATCCTCACTCATCATTCTTGGCAATAAACAGTTTGTCAAAAAGCATTCTAAAAAGACTGCAATGCTTAGACCCATTCTAAAGAGGGTTTGATTATAATCCGGCCAAATCGCCAGTTTGGATGGTCCACTGGCTTGCATAGACGCCTTCAGCAGCAACAAGATCGTCGTGCTTTCCTCGTTCAACAACCGCACCATCAACCATGCAAACTATCTCATCTGCGTTACGAATAGTGCTAAGACGATGAGCCACGGCTATTGTTGCCCTGTTGCTACCACTGGCAATTAAATTCTCTTGAATCCGTCTTTCAGTCTCCGCATCTAGCGCACTTGATGCTTCATCAAGAATCAGTAGTGAAGGTTGTTTCAATAACGCTCTTGCTAACGAAACTCTAGCACGTTGTCCGCCGCTTAATTTTGCCCCTCGGTCACCGACCATGGTGTCGAGGTTATCTTCCAACTCCTGAATAAATTCCCAGGCTCCGGCAAGTTCCAATGCCCGCTTTAGCTCCTCCTCAGTAGCGGTTTGGTTGTAAATCACATTGTCCTTAATGCTACCGTAGAACAGGAATGGTTCTTGGCTGACAAACCCGATTTTATCCCTAACTGAGTCAAGAGTATAGTCGTCAATCGAACGTCCGTTGATTAACACTCCTCCGCTAGTTGGTGTGTAATACCGCATGAGTAATTTGAGAATAGTAGTTTTTCCCGCACCGGTATGCCCCATCACTCCAAGGAAGTCTCCGCCTTCGGCTTTGAACGAAATACCACTTAGAACTGGCACTGAAGTATTTGGGTAGGTAAAGTAGACATTATCGAATTCTACTGATGTGATTGCCTCTTTCAATTCAATGGCATCGGGTTTGTCAAATATTTGTGGTTCTAGATCTACAATTGTGAACACTCTTCTTGCTGCGGCTTCCCCTCTTTGTAACTGGTTAATTAGGATTCCAAAGATGAATAGTGGCATAGTCATTCTGGTACTGATTAGCAAGAAAGTTACCAGTTCACCTGTAGTAATTTCCCCTTCCCCTGCAAGTGAACCACCAACCGAAACTAACAAGCCAAAAGCGATACCTGCAATCGCGTAAATCATTGGAACGAATCTATTTCGGTCTTGACTAGCACCTATTGCTTGGTCACGGTATACGCCAGATTCACGATTAACTCTGTTTGATTCCCAGTCTTGAGCATTATAGGCTTGTACTACAGATATACCTGAAATTAAATTTTCTAACACCGCAGTAATGTCTCCAGTTGATTCGCGCTGTTTGCGGTATTTACGCTGGACTCTGGTTGAAAACCAGTAAACTAGTGGTATAATGAACACCAATGGTCCAAATAATACTGCAGCCAGTTTCCATGACATTAATATCAGAATAGTAAACGCGGTAAAGAACGTAATTACAATCCGTATTATTGATGTCGAGGAATCTGAGACTACATCCTCCAACTGATTTACGTCGCTGGATAATACCGACATGATTTGGCCGGTTTGTCGCATGTCGTAATATGATGCTTCCATGGCAATTAGTGAGCGAGTGGCATCCATTCGCAAATCGTGTTGGATTCGGTAGCCGAGCGTCTGCCATGAATATTCAGACAATCCCTGGAATATTGCCAGGAAAAAGAAACCCAAGAAAATTAATGTTCCGTAACCAACTTCTGTAGTCCCGGGTAAGAAGGTGACAAAGTCTTGCAAAAACTCAGGCCCGCTCATCTTATCTGTGGTAAAGTAATCAATTGCGTAACCTATTGCGACAAACGGCATTAAGTCAAACACTCTAGCCATTGCGTTAGAGGCAATTCCAGCCACCACTCGCTTTGGGTAGCGTTTGGCATAAGGGACTATCCGCCAGATTTGGCGACCAACCACTTGAGATTTCTCATTTTCAGCATTAGGAGACATCAGGTCCGCTTCTTGCTCAGTCGGTGCCCCGTATGCCATGGACTAGCCCGGCCAAATCACCTTTTGAACTCTCGTAGGGTATCTAGTGCAGATATTATTAGCAAATGATTCATGAGGGACCAATGATTGTATGGGTACATGGGGCGACGCTCAACAAATAATGCTGTGGTGATTTGCTTGTTCTTTTTGTGCCAGATAATGGCGCCAATGGCACTAGCAAATGATACTGATGTACCCAAAACATTTGCCACTTCGAGTACAGAATTGGAAGATTTGAAGGCTATCTCAATTGAACCTAGTTATGATTTGTCTAACGGCTGGTTTTCCTCAGAATATTCTGCCGGTGAAATCACTTTATTATATCGCGACGCATCTGTTGTACCTATTGATAATTGGATAGACTGGACTGGACAAGATGCTTTGTCAGGGCAATACGTAATCACTCACCAGTTCCCAGTACCAACCGAGTGGAAGCATCAATTATCGCAACAAGGAATTGATTGCCATTCATTCATGCCACCTAATGGCTTTAATTGCCACATAAACTCAGTATCTATTGAAGAACTAAAAGAATTGCACGTGTTGGGGATTTTGGAACTTGACTCCGTTGATAAGATTAGACATGGATTGGCACAATCACTAACTGAGAAAGGTGAGGTCATCATAGATTTGGTACTCTCTGGGCATCAACTACCCGAAGGTGTTTTTGAGCAACAAAATATCGAAATATATTCCCATAGTGGCAGATTTGCATCCGCCTACACTGATATTTTAGGAGTCAAATGGCTTGCATCACAAGGAGAAATTGAATGGCTTGAGGA
>CAXGZX010000138.1:0-3121 GCA_964014545.1 uncultured Candidatus Poseidoniales archaeon
TCCAACCGTGACAAATCCATGACGTAAATGGAATCGATCTGAACCTTCATTAGACGGCTTTAGGCTTACTTCAGCAGTAACTGGGATGCCATGCTGTGTTGCATAGTCAAACACTTGCTGATACAACAGAGTCCCAATACCAGAATTTCTAGAATCCTTAGCAACGGCAATTCTGTCAACATAGATGAACTGGTCATAGCGTTGGTTAAACCAAGCGTAATTTAGACTGCCATACTCGGTTTTTGGTAGTAAGCAAAGCACGAATCCGATGAGTGTTCCGTCTTGGTAAGCGCCTAGGCTTACTTCAGACAAGTCAAGCAGTTTAGCCATCTCCGCTTGAGTAACCTGTCCAGTTCCGGGTAATCCTTGTTCATTGATTTCCCACATCATTGGCACATCATTATGGCTCAATAGTGCAGTGGTTTTTGACATGACTGCGCCTTAGAACAAGCTGATTTAATACTATTGGACTTTGTTTTTCAAAGTGACTAGAAACGCTCAGATTGGCTGGATTGATGGTTAATAGAGCCAATGCCGGTGAAAAATTAAAACCAAAAAACCTCATTTACATTACATGGGCGAAGGGGAAGAGGACGTCAGTTCTGGTCTTAACTTAGCAGATGTAAGATTTGCCTATGATGGATATGTTGAGGTCAACAAGAAGGGCAATAGAAATTCTATCTCTACTTATCTGGGGATAATTATTTTGTTATTTGGATTAGTTATCGAAGCGCTATTATTGATTAATTATAATCCTAGCACTTGTGCTGCTGTGGAAGTCCCTTCCTTCTTTGATTGCGGGAGTAATGGACTTATGCTAGTTATCTGTACTCTATTTAGTCTAGTATTTTTCTCGTTTGCTTCAAACAAAAAATCCGCTTGTCAAAAAACGACTAACAAGGCTTTGCTTAATCTAGCGAAGGTATCGCAATTCCCCAGTAACTCAGCTAAATTAGCAGAAGACCGTGAAGCAACTATCTTATCGCACGCTAAATCATTAATAGATGAGCAATGAAATTTGCTAATTTCAAATTGATTATCTAGAGACTTCTACCGTATAATCAGCCATTCCGACAATACTGATGCTGCCATCTTCATTACGGTCCACTACAATTGTCAACAGATATTCATTGAGTAATGGGGTAGTGTATGGACCGGGAACCCATGTCATGATGTGGTGCTGTGTAGATTCAAAAAATATTCCATTATAACCCCAACCGGTATGGTTGTAAATTCTATCTTGCATTAATGCAGATTCTGCCATCGGGGAGTCAACCTCCCAAAATAGGCTACCAATTGGGTCAAAACTCCAATTGAATGTTGGACTAGGGTCATTTAGAATAAATGTATGAATAAGTTGCCAATGGCTTTGTGATAAATCCATAATTGACGCATTGGCAAATTCAATAGTTCCTAATGTGTCAGTGAAGTTTTCAAAGAAAGACTCAGTTAGATTTGTTTTTTGGTAAGTAGTATTACTGTTGATTGCGTGAACTTCATCGGCTAGCATATTATGCCATTCAGAGTAATTCTTGGTAATCATTGTTTGAGTAAAATTTTTGAAAAATTCATGTGCTCTTTCATCAGTATTGTTTTGTCGCTCAAGAGCAGCACTAAGATCAAAATTAGGTACATTATTTACCAGCCAAGTCCAATCTGAATTTTTTATCGTCCCCTCGCAGAAATGTGTTATTGGCATTTCAGCTGTACCAAGGTAGAAATTGCTACGATAAAATGTACATCCTTCGGCAATAATCTCCCAATCATCATCAGTAGTTAGATTTCGATCCAGTGAGGCTGGTTCTGTTAAATTCTTATCAGCATAAAGTTGGACAAAAGCAATGTTGCACGGTTGTACAGTATCAATTCCTCTGCTGTAAATCGTCCCACTTTGCCGTTCTTCCCGCAGTTCCTTGAGGAAGTAAGATTTGTGATAACTTTCATTGAGGCCATTGTAGTAAATTCTAAACTCATTCCCTTCACTAAAGTGGCCCCAACTACCTCCAACTGTATAGTTCAGTCCCACTAGGTCTCCATTGTAGATATTCAATACATCAGTAGGACAATTATCACCTTCCCAACCGATGATGTTTTCCACCCCGCCTCTGATGGTTGAGGTTCCGTCAAGATGTTCAGTCAAAATATAGTTGCACATTGGCTTTGCATGTTCATAACTACCATTTTCAAGGCGGTAAGAATCAACAGTACATTGACCATACTGGCCTAAGAATACATAATGAGTCCGGTCAATATTAGGATTTTCAATCAGACAAATGGTGTCACCGTTATCAACAATAATCCTTGGGTCTTGATTATCATTGTTTTTGTATACTTGGAAACGAGTATTAGTTTCGAGAATTGCTGAACCTTCTGGATAAATATCGTATATCTGTCCATTAGCAAGGACTTGGGTGGCATTTTCGAAATAAATTAAATCCGAATTTTTAACAACTACACTGCCATATTCTGGATATACAAACGTACTTTCTAATTCATATTCCAGATAACTAACCGTTATTTCGTGTGTGGTAAAATCTATTTCGCTGCACACATACACTTCTTGCTCTGAATCACCAGATTCAAGACACCCAGCCAAAGAAATCGTTACCATAAGGAGAATCAAAAAACCTGCCATTACGCGAGCCATAACTGCCCTAGTTTAGTTTAGATGTTAGATGTTTCTAGGAATATCTTGTTGGTAAATAACTATTCTAGGTGTACTTTTTGGCTAATACTTGAGAGAAATAAGTAATCGATGCAGAAACTAAAAACACGCCAGCGATAATCATCAAAATAAAAGCACACCATCCATCAAGGAACCCTGCCCATGGATCATCTTGCTCATCATTATCCAAAAACTCAATTGTATTAGTTGAATCAAGGTACATAATCCCAGCTCCCACAGCAAAGATAATTGAGATTACCAATGTAATAATAATTCCAACACTTGGTTTGTATGAGAGTTTAATGATGTTTGATGGGGTTTCATCTCCGTATTCAAATTCATTATTGCAATGAGGGCAATCAAATAATCCAACAGCCCCATCTGGTAATTCAACATCGCCATCACAATGGGGGCATTGAATGATGGTCATAGTTAACCTAGTAACCTCTACTGAAT
>CAXGZX010000139.1:0-3111 GCA_964014545.1 uncultured Candidatus Poseidoniales archaeon
ATTTGGCAATGATGATAACGATTCAAATTATACTCCGTGGCCAATTATTCTGCCGAATGAATCAAGCAGGTTAACAGATTTTGAAACAGGTGAGAATACGCAATTTTCGATTGTCGAAGGCTTTGGCAATCCAGTCACTCCAACCGTGCAACTAATCGGCCAAGATGGTATCAAAATGTGGCAATCAAAATCCTACTGGGCCAACTTCACTATGGTACAAGAAGCAATGGATGTAGTCAACAAAATAGCCAATTGAAAATTTGAATGAAATAATCAACCTCAAAGACTGTGCGCGTTAGGCATAGAATGTTCGCCCCCCCGGGGGAAGGCTGTGAGAACTTTGGGTGAAGGAATAAAACTGCCTGTAATCAACGGACTGGGTCGTACCAACCGTATCGATAAATGGTGGACTCAGCCATTAGCCATGGGCTTTGCATTAACATTCGCGCTAATCTATACTTTTTGGCGATTATTTTTACATGATACCGGTATATCATATGAATTGAACGGGAGCACTGTTATGTCTCCGATCTTTTCTCCTAACGTTCTAGAATGGGATTTATTTGGCTTATCTGCTTGGGACCACCCTCACTGGGTCAATGCAGCGATCCTCGTTTTGTGGATTCCATTTGGATTTAGAGGTACTTGCTACTACATGCGTAGAGTCTACTACAGGACTTTTTTTGCCAGCCCAACAGCTTGCTGGGTAGACGAACCAGATATCAACAAGAAATTAGGCTATAAAGGTGAAAAGCGCGTATTCATCCTCAACAACTTACATCGATATTTTCTCTATGCCGCAATGATTATTATTGCCATTAAGTGGTGGGATGTCACTCATACTTTAACGTTTGAAGGTGGCCAATATGGGTTCTCAATTGGGACCTTCATCATGGCTATAGAGGCATTTTTATTGTCAATGTATGTTACATCTTGCCACGCTCTGAGACATCTTGCTGGCGGTGCATTAGACCGATGGACTACCGGCATAAGCAAAATACGTGGCAGAATATTTGACAAATTAAGCATTGCAAATCGGTCTCATGGTTTCTGGTTTTGGACTTCTCTTGCGTTCGTTTTTGTTGGCGATTTATGGGTGCTAGCTTACAATGAAGGGTACTTTACCGGACTTGCTGAATGGAACTTGATACTTTTTTGAGGTGAAAATATGACAGAAGATTACAAGAAATACGAATATGACGTTATTGTGATAGGTGCAGGTGGTGCAGGTCTTCGCGCAGCAATAGAAGCGGCTCGTAGCGGCGCTAAAACTGCTATTATCACTAAATCTCTGCTAGGTAAGGCACATACTGTAATGGCTGAGGGAGGTTGTGCTGCTGCCTTACAAAATGCGGATCCTCGTGACGGCTGGAAAGTACATTTTCATGACACTATGAAGGGTAGTAAATGGCTAGCTAACTGGCAAATGGCAGAGTACCACGCCAAAGAAGCACCAGATAGGGTTAGAGAATTAGAGCAATGGGGCGCGGTATTTGACCGAACACCACAGAATCTAATCAACCAGCGAAATTTTGGCGGTCACACCTTCCCTAGACTTGCTCACGTTGGCGATGCTACAGGTCTTGAACTCATTCGTACATTGCAAGAAAGAGGCATCCACGAAGGTATTGACATATTTATGGAATATACTGTAAGGCACCTTCTCAAAGAAGGCGACAGAGTTACTGGTTGTGTTGCCTACACTAGAGTTGACGGAGACTTCCACGCATTTTCAGCCAAGTCTGTGGTCCTAGCGACTGGCGGAATCACTAGAGTTTGGTCAGTTTGCTCTGGTTCCTGGGAATACACTGGAGACGGTCACGCATTAGCACTATGGGCAGGTGCTGAATTAAGAGATATGGAGTTTGTCCAATTCCATCCAACTGGAATGGTTTGGCCACCTTCTGTCAGAGGCATTCTGGTCACTGAAGGAGTTAGAGGCGAAGGTGGTAGGTTAACAAATTCTGAAGGCGAGAGATTCATGTTTGGTTATGTCCCAGAAATGTTTGCTGGAGATCACGCAGCGACCATAGAAGAGTCTGATCAGTGGGTAGAAGAAGTTGTTTCAGGAAAATTAGCCACGGTCAGAAGACCTCCGGAACTTCTTACACGTGACGTAGTTGCCAAGGCAATCAACTCAGAAGTAAAGGCAGGTAGAGGCTCGCCGCACGGTGGTGCTTTCCTTGATATTTCACATCGAGGTGAAGAAGCAATTCTCAAGAAATTACCTTCAATGCACCATCAATTCAAGGAATTAGCTGGCGTCGATATTTCAAAGGAACCAATGGAAGTTGGGCCGACTGCACACTATGTCATGGGCGGAGTAATCGTCAACGCCGAAAGTCAAGAAACAACAATTTCAGGATTATATGCCTGCGGTGAAGTAGCATCCGGATTACACGGGGCTAACAGGCTTGGAGGCAACTCTTTGTCCGACTTGATTGTATTTGGTAAGCGGGCTGGCGAATTTGCCGCAAAGCGTGCTAAGGATCTTGCTCAACCAGTTATTGACGACTCTCAAGTAAATACTGCAATCATAGATATGCTCGAACCATTCAATAATGAAGGCGGAGAAAATCCTGGTTTAATCTATGATGAATTACGTGACATGATGCAAGCGAAGGTTGGCATAATTAGGACAAAGGAAGAGCTTGTTGAAGCCATAGAGGATTT
Organism: uncultured Candidatus Poseidoniales archaeon; assembly: GCA_964014545.1. Taxonomy (GTDB): domain Archaea; phylum Thermoplasmatota; class Poseidoniia; order Poseidoniales; family Poseidoniaceae; genus MGIIa-L1. Next base: position 2,674 of record CAXGZX010000139.1, read on the forward strand.
GAAGAACTTCGATACTAGAAGAAAATCTGCTTATCCAGGTTCCTCAAGAAAATATAACTCTGGGTGGCATCAAGCATTAGATTTGAAAAACATGGTCGATGTTTCATATGTAGCAACTCTTGCAGCATTGACTCGTGAAGAAAGTAGGGGCGGCCATACAAGAGATGACTTCCCTGTCCCGGATGATGATTACTGGGGCGAAACGCTGAATATTATTTACATGGAAGATGGGGAGATTAAAATCCGTCAAGAGGCGAAGGCAGAGATGCGTGACGATCTCAAAGCTGCAATTAAGGAAGTAAAAGCCATGATTGCCGAAAGAGCAGCAGAAGCTGGAGGTGAAAATTGATGTCTTTGAAAGGAAAGACTCAGAAATTCACCATCACTAGAGGCGAAGGCGAGGCTGCAGAATTAGCTGATTATGAAATTGAATTAGAT
>CAXGZX010000140.1:0-3092 GCA_964014545.1 uncultured Candidatus Poseidoniales archaeon
ACCATGCGCATTTCTGCATAAGCAATTAACTGCTCACCGTGGTATAGTTTGACACAATTACCCGCTAGATACCGAGCCTCTCGACGTCTACTGGTCGGCGGACGAACCTCCATTTCAGAAGCCAATGTTGACTGAAGCCATTCGACATCGTCCATATCCGTAGCACATCCATCGGTGATAAAGGGGTTATGCCGATGTTACTTTCTGTTACGAATCGACCAATTCTTGCGCGGCAATCCTTCTAATGCAACACCGGTAAGGGCGCCCCAAATGTAAGGTTCATCAATTTCGAGGTACAGGACAATCAGCATTGTAATGGCTGCTAAAATCCAATGATGAACCCACAAGCCTTTGAATTTCAGATGAATTTTAGTATTCTCGGTAAAATATCTAACTAAAGCATAAGCAATAATTAGCGAGAGTGAATAATACGCATAGTCCATTTTATCACTTCACAATGGAATATTGCAAGACGGGCAGAACTTCCATTCTGGTTGGATTTCTACGTTACAATTTCGACATATCTGAGGTTGATTCTGCTTGCCCATGATGACTGAATCCTTGACCACTGAATCGCCAATTTGTCCGATCTGCACCACAGGTTTGTCGTTTTCTAGGTAGGTTTGTCTTATTCTTCCTGCCTCGGCAAATAGCCCGGCTTTCTGATATAATTCAGCGGCTTTAGCAAAGTCTCTAGCTAGTTCTAGATTATTGGCTTCAGCGGCCAACTTGTTAATTTCATCCATTGAAGGTGCCCCGCCTTGTTGCGGTTTAGGCTGTTGACTAGATTGTTGCTGAGTTTGTTGATAAGGTTGCTGAGTTGGTACGGGAGCACGAGCCTTCTGTGTTGGCATTGTGCCACTAAAGCCAGTTTTGACTACTGCACCAGTTTGTATCACTTGAGTTCTGCCTTGAACCACTTGTGCTTGTGGAACAAAGCCTTGTTGAACAACGACGGTTTTCGTTGCCGGTTTACTCACTAGCGATGCGACAATTAACATTATTATTCCACCACAGCAAAACAGGCTGCCAATTCCTACAACAATGTCACTGCTATCCCTCTGTTCACGTAAATCACGACATTCCTCCGACACTTCTCCGGTGAAAAATTCTTCATCAGCACACTGATCTAATTCATCTATATTAGGCTCCATTGCCGCTCCTACAGCAGTGAAAAATAACCACGCAACCATCAATCCTCCAAAGACCCACCATCGCTTGTTGGTAGAACCACCACCTTGGACGGCACCGGGGATAATAATTTGCTGTGCCACACCCATAGCAGGTCTGCCTACCATTTTATGCTAACGCTATTTTATGCCACCGGCAAAAGTGAGAGTTTGTCAATGTGGAGCCTCTCCCATTGCCATGGACGAGTCTCCTTGGTGGCCAAGCGGCATCATTCATGAAGATTCAGAACCGTTTGACTCAGGCAAAATTAGGACTGAATTTGGCACCCTTCATTGCTGGAATTATCAGGACTGCTTGACTGTTGACTGGTGGGCTCAGGCCCCAAGCCAATCAGCCATGGTTGGAGCATGGCCAGAAGTAACTGAGGTATCCATCCTGCGTGAAGACCGAAAGGGCCTGTTATTGCAGATAAATGACAAACAAATCGCTCGAGTTTTACCGTTCTCAGTGGGCAATGATCTATCAAGGATGGTTAGACATGAACCGTGGAATAATGCATTACAGAGTCAACCGGTAATTTTGCCAAGTATGGTTTACTTTACCGAAGGAAACGACAGAGTTGCAGTTTATGATTTGGCGGAAACCATCACTGGAAGTGAGGTAAAGTTGGCCAATAAACTGGCTGGAATGCTTGGCCAAATCCACGCTGCACTAGATGATTTTTCTACGCCTAATACGGAGCGTAGATGGAACGACCGATTGAAAGATATCGAAGCTGAGTTGAAAACCAGCACTCTTTGGCGAGCCCCACACAGTGCAGCAACAGTAGGGCTTCCAAGACTGAATTTTGACTTGGAATTGCTAGGTAAAAAAGGTGATGAGATTTATTTTATTGCCGACTCAAGAAGTCCGGTAGAACATATTCTGTGTGAGTCGGACCGTTTACCGGGAATGGCCCATCTGATGATGATTGAACAGCAAATCTCCTTTGCAGAAGGGATGGATGAAACTGCTAGAAAGGCATTGCTAGATTCATGGTTAGCCACTACGCCCGCTAATTACCGTAGCAAAAAGGCGCTCTCTACCCTACTTGGCGGTCCGTGGATTTGGCGTTACCATGCGGTATTATTGGCGCTTGGTGAAGCACGTATGTATGGGGACGAGCACTTGCGGAAGAAATCCCAAAAGTGGCTTAATGATGTCTCAAGAATACAGGCCCACTTGGGAGTACTTCGCCTGTGGAAGTCTGGACTTTGGGGTGGCATTATCGGCTCAGTAATTGCTTTCTTTGCCTGGCGAATGGAATCAATATCCCCAACGATTGCCGGAGTTGCGGGCATAAGTTGTTTGTTATTTGCCATTCTAAGCAATCAAATCTATTGGGCTAAAGACCCCAATCCTTACTGATTACATCTGTTGTCTAATTCTGTTATCATAGAACCTTAGCTCATGATTCTTGGCCAGTTGCATAACTTCAAGCAGGAACTTTTCTTTTTCCTGTCGCTCGTCTGCACCGCCTTGAACGTCCCAGTATAGGTTCAGAGAAACATCAATCGAGGTGGCAGAAATATCATTGACTCGACACCAAGAAGAGTCTTCATTCATAGTAGCAGCATTTTCCATAATTGATTTTAGTACATCATCGCGAAATTTCTCGACATTATCGGGGTTGGAGTTGAGGTCAAAATGCAGCATACTTTGCCATCTGCGCCATCTGCGCTTGCCATAATTCTCTACTGGAGTGCTAACCAAATTGGCGTTTGGAATGGTAATTACTGTATCAATTCCGGTTCTAATTAGAGTGGTTCGTAGATTGATTTCGATTACTTCACCCTGCGACGCGCCTACTACGACCCAATCACCAACTTTGAACGGGCGGTCAAGTAATACTGTGACTGCGCCAAAGAAATTGGAAATAGTATCTTTTGCCGCAAGAGCCAGAGCGAGACCAGAAATACCTA
>CAXGZX010000141.1:0-3074 GCA_964014545.1 uncultured Candidatus Poseidoniales archaeon
ATCCCGGTACGAGCACTCTTTTTGCCTCATCATCTGAACACATGATTTTTGTAATAACATGCTTTCTTATCAGGCTAGACTATAAATCGAAACCATGACGCAGACTTGTGAAAGAAACCAAGAAACTTGGTCGTTTTGAGAAACTCTCACGAGATGTGTTAATCTCAACAAGCAAAATGCTGAAGGATGCCAAAGACGAACTGTTTGACGGCATACACGGTCGAGTGCTCGAAGTAGGGGCGGGGATCGGCGTCAATGTATATTTCTTCAACCGACCTGAAGTTGATCACTGGGTTGCGGTCGAACCCGATCGAAAACTGGTCGATGAATGCCGGAAAATGGTGGCAGAAATGGGAGATAGAGCGACGGTTTTCCAAGGATATCTCCATGAACTCGAGGAGCCTCCGGAATCCTTCGACTACGTGGTGTTCACGACGCTTCTGTGCAGTGTACCAGATCCCGATAAAATCGTAAAAGAAGCTCACCGTTTCCTCAAACCCGGTGGGAAATTGTGTGTCATCGAGCACATCGGCGATTCGTTTGGTTTCAGAGCGGGTTTCCAATTGCTCGCTAAGTATCCTTGGAGGTTGGCCACAGGTTGCAATTGTAGGAACAATCCAATCCCAGCGTTGTCACAGCCTGGATTTTGGCGAGGAGTTGAGGAAAAGGTAACTTTGAAACCTGCGCCTCTACGAACCAAGCGGTTTTCACCGTTGCTGGAATTGCTCAAACCTTTTGTCATGACGACATTGACAAAACAGTAATCATGCCACTCAGCATTAGTGCAATGTTCGTAATCTTGCGTTTACATGGAATTGAATACCATGGTATTTGCAGATAGTATCCGGGAACGAGTAATTTTAGTTAATTGTTCTATAGAATAATTAATAAATCAATGCGGCAAGTTTTCCTTACCTAAATTAATCTTTAAATCAAAGCTTTACAAATTGGCCTTGCTGAGAATTTGCTCATTGGCTCTGGAAGCACTAAGAAATAAGTCACTAAAAGCATCGATAGTGTGACTAATTGGATTTGAGTAACCGCCTCCCATGAATACTAAAGTGGGGATCATTTGTTCAACGGCTAGATCAAAAACCATCTCATTTCTCTTGCTCATACCTTGGCGGGAAATGTCCAATTTACCTAAAGTATCTGTGGCTAACCCGTCGACACCAGCTTGGAAGAGAATTAGTTCAGGGTCGAATTGTTTGGTGATATCTAATGCAGTGGCAACCATGGCGAGAATTTCCTCATCACCTGCATTTGCGGGTAGTTCTAAGTCATAATCACTTTTTGATTTGCGAAATGGAAAGTTTTGCTGGCAGTGCACAGAAATTGTCAATACCTTGTCAACATTTTGCAAAATAGTTGCTGTCCCATCCCCTTGATGGACATCAAAATCAATTACCGCAACCTTAGTCAAGTTATACTTACTCAATGCTAAAAGGGAGCAGACTGCAAGGTCATTAAATATGCAATAACCAGAACCAAAATCATAGTGAGCATGATGAGTGCCTCCAGCCATGTTGCCTGCAATCCCTCCATGTTCCATTACATGGTCCAAGGCAGCAATTGCACCTCCCATCAAAAGCAGTGTACGTGGAATTATTTGTGGTGTCCATGGCGTCAAACCGATTCGCTTGATTTCTTTTTGAGTCAAGTTTTGATTTAGAAAATTATCAACATAATGTGGATCATGTGCCATAATAAGTTCGTTGCGTGAGGCTTCTGTTGGTTGTTTAATGATAAATTTATCAAAGTATTCAGGAGTATTGAGTTTGTCAACCAATTTAATATATCGATCACGAGGAAATCTAGCATCAGGATGAATACCATTCGTGTATATCGGATGGTACCAAATTGATAACTTGTGATTTGTCATAGTCTTCACTTATTCTGCAGATATTTGAGAACTTGCTTGATTCCTTGTGATGAATTAAATCCTCGTAAATCTTAATTTTGATTCTTTATTAGTTATTGTGATTAAAATCAAACTATGATTTACTACGGTCTTTCCAGATAGCATCTCGACAAGAGCCCCATTCTACACAAATCTAGATTTATTAATTACCTAAACTATTCAATAAATTGACAAACCAAATTAACACGCCAATAGCAACCATACACCCAATGATAAAAATCATCTTGGCTCCATTTACCATTGCTCCTTTACCGCTCCTGTTCCAAATGAGAGCCAAAGAGCCAGCAGAAACTGGTATTCCAAGGGCAATGAAAATTATATTCAAAGTCCAATCTCCACAACTTGGACCGAAACAAAATGTAAGTCCAATAGCTACCAGCAGGATTCCAAAGAACAATGAAATTGCTGCTCCAGATAAGAAGCCACCTTGGAATTTTTCTTCTGGCTGAGATTCTTCCTTACCATCTACCATGAACTTACCAAATGCGAATAGGGGATAAGTATTGGCCCGTTTTCATTGTAACTTAATTTCTAATTTTAATTGAATTGAGAGACATTACCATGGTATTTGCAGATAGTATCCCGGTTTAGGACTCCTGCATATTCTTTATTCTGCAATAATAGATTTGCGTTTGAAGCGAAGTAATTCTAGGAAAAAGTTAGCCCACAGAAATAGATTACCGACAAAAAGATATGATGTATATATTGCTCTATCTTTCACATCAAGTATGATGTTGCTTGCGCCCGAATCGTTTAGGTTGTTAGCTAGTGATTGTTCTATGTTCATAGTAATAAATAAGCCGATAAGTACTGAACAAAGTATTCCTAATACAAGTGCTTCAATTCCCTTACGTAAATTTGTCATTGCGTAAACTAAAATTGAACTGACGAGCATTGCCAAAAACATTGTTCCTGGGCCAATTGTATACATCGCCTCAAAATAGGTCTGAGGAAGGCCAAGGTCTATGCTACCATCTGCACTTACCCCCTTGGAATCTGGGTCATCAAACAGCATCGATACTCCAGCTAGTAGTCCGATAAAAGTGATAAAACCGATGATGTAATTTATCAGCAAACTTTTGATTGAATCCGATGAACTGAAGAGCGACATATTAGGCGCTGAGTAAACTTGTTGTTAATGTTAATCTTCAAA
>CAXGZX010000142.1:0-3058 GCA_964014545.1 uncultured Candidatus Poseidoniales archaeon
TGTCAACCCAGCCAGTTGGAGTAAAACCGGCCAAGCAGGTGTGGCAGTGGCAATTACGCTGTACTGGTTGTCGAACTACGCAACCCGTTCCAAAAGATGTCAAAACTAGCAAGCAAGGACCAGTCAAAGATTGTGATGTTTGTGGTTCACCAATGATGCTCAAGCGAGCAAAGTGAATTACTCTTCAGCTGCGAGTTTTTCTAAGGCAGTGACTTTCTTTTCCAATTCTGTCGGGTCCATGTCAGTTGGATCAATGCCCACTTCTTTGGCTCTTGCAGCCAATGCTTGAGATGGTGTACGTCCTCCAGCATCCATATCTTGGATGGTCTGTTCAAGTTTCATCGCCTTAGTAGACTCATCGAGTCCTTTTTGGAATTCGCCTTTACTGCGGCCAAGCGCATTGGCCATCTTAGGCAGCCTGTCAGCGCCAAATAATACGAAAAATATGACTAGTAATACGATGATTTCTAGAGGTCCAAGTCCACCAAACATGTTGCTTCCCCATTTGTTGCTATGGGTGGATGCTGTTGAACTCTTCGGTTGAAAATTAGCAATTACTAGCGGTTTAGCCACCTGATACTGGCGGTAGCAAGGCAAGTTCATCGCCCTCATGAAGCACAGTGTCTAGGGCTGAAATTTCACCATTTACCGCCACCTTCAAACCTTTAGTCAGCCATTCTTCAATACCAAGTTGAACTATCGCACACCGGCAAGTCGCTGATGTTTCAAGGGCAATGGATTGATTTCGACCAAGGATTTCCGCTAGCGGTCCAAAACACAACACAGCGATGGTTAACTCGGTGTTTTCCTCGCCCATGATGGTGCTTTGAAGCGGTAGTTTATCAACGCAGTTCCTCTGTAGTGAATTCATGCGAGCCGTAATGGAAGCGAGTGAATTATGGAAACTGTATGCCTCTGGTGAATCAACAGTGCAAGCGGTTAGAGGCGTTGATGTCAGCATCGGTGAAGGTGAGATGATTGCCATCATGGGTCCTTCAGGTTGTGGCAAGACTACCTTGCTAAATGTGCTATCAGGCATTGATGAGCCTACTTCGGGTACAGTAATGATCGACAACAAGTCGTTATTCGCAGTCAGCGATGATGAGCGTTCAAGAATTCGGGCTGAGTATCTCGGATTTATCTTTCAGGATTTCAATTTACTGCCGGTATTATCAGCAGTAGAAAATGTCGAATTACCATTGCTATTACTCGGCAAATCAGCCACAGAGTCGAGAAATACTGCACTAGAGGCGCTAAAGGCGGTGGGTCTAGGTGATCGTAGTGAACATCGCCCAAGTGAATTATCTGGCGGGCAGCAACAACGTGTGGCTATTGCTCGAGCAATTGTCCACAGTCCCTCAGTGATCTTGTGTGACGAGCCAACCGGTAACTTAGATTCAGCAACCTCAGCCAGTGTAATGTCATTGTTGAAAAGTATCAATGAAAAAATGGGCACTACTTTCCTTCTGGTAACTCACGATAGTGATGTGGCCAAACAGTGTAGCAGGGTGCTGCGCATGGATGATGGCTTAATTGTCAAAGACGAACGAGGCTCTGAGGAGGAGTGAATCTGCTACTTGAGGCAATCATCTTACTGTTGCTAGTTGGTATTCCAGCTGGCTTATCGACCATCATGATTGGTCGCAGTAGGCAATTGTCTTTTGGAACTAAAGCACTACTTATCTTTGGACCAGTAGCAGATGGAATCATTGCTTACTACCTGTTTGACTGGTTAGGAATTACCGGCATCACTCTGTGGGTAGGTTCGCTGAGTATTGCGCTGATAAGTCACGTTCTTCTCCAACCAGTACTGGTGCCACAAAGACTGGTAGTTTGGCGCTTAGCCAAACAGAATATCATCCGTCGGAAACGTCAAGCAGCGCTATTGATGGCTGGATTGATAATTGCCTCAGCCATCATAACTTCGTCTTTAGTGGTTGGAGATTCTTTGGACGCAACTATCACCAAAGAGGTTGAAGGTAGTTGGGGCGAGACTGATATTACCTTATCTGGATTTGATTTGAGTACCGGACAACGGGTGATAATTGATGAATCTGTGGCGGGTAAAGTATGGCAAGACGTCCTTCAAGACAACGATTTATCGAAGATAATCGATGGTCAGCAACAGGGAATCATCACGGGAGTAAGCGTCGAGTCAACCAGCGGTAAATCACTTCCAGTAGTCACATGGGCAGCCATGAATGCAACAATTGACAGCCAACAAGTATGGCCCAAGATTGGCGGGAATGATGGTCTTCGTTTTATCGAACTAGAGGAATTAAATCGTATTGCAGCAATGCCAAGCGTCGCGATAAACGAGGTGCTCGCTGATGAATTATCGGTAGCTAAGGGTGATGAAATTGAAATTGGCTGGTACGTAACTGAGGATAACTCACGCAAGCGTGTCCAGCAGAATTTCGCAGTTTATGAGGTAGTTGATAATGCTGGGATGGCTAACCTTGCAGGAACTAAATCACCTGCTCTGTTTACTGATTTAACCACTGCACAAGACCTACAACTACTCGATGGTCAGGTAAATACCGTTTACTATGCTGTTGATTCAAGATATGACGGCGAGAATGAAATTGAATCAGTAATAGAGGATTTAGGAGTCTTACTCAATAATAGTTTGACTGCAGAGGATGTCGGATTTTCTTTGGATTACCAAGAGAGTGCTAACTCCTTATCGATCTCAACCGACCAAGGCTTGGGTAGAATAGCTGGTGAAGACGTTTTGGCTTTACGAGAAAATCTGTCAGTACTATCTCAAGACTCAACACTGCTAGAGGTTTTGCAAGTACCAATTATCGAAATGGAATACCAAAACCAACAACTGCTAACTCTAGCATCAAGGCAAGTGACTAATCTTGAGGAAGGTAATCGTTCACTGTGGCATTTTGCTGATTCAGGCTTTGGTCACCAAGTCGCAGGACAAGGTGAAGCCTGGTTATGGCAAGCCGCTGATGATGAAAGAATCAACGGTTATGCTTTGTCACCAAGTGGAGATTATGGGGCAGTAGCCCACAGTAGTGGAATTGTTATTGCTAGTGAACATGAC
>CAXGZX010000143.1:0-3016 GCA_964014545.1 uncultured Candidatus Poseidoniales archaeon
CAGGTGGAGCTGGTGCGGTAGCAACCGGCGGTGCTGGAGCAGTCATTGGTTGAGCGGGCTGTATCGGTTGTTGGGCAACTGGCTGTTGATATGCGGGTTGTTGCGCCATTGGTTGTTGAGCAACTGGCTGTTGATATACGGGTTGTTGCGCCATTGGTTGACCCATCTGTGGCATTCCAGCAACAGGCGTTTGGGCCGCGATATTAGGTTGTTCAGTCCACATTTGTTGGGCGAAGTCTTTGTTATTGTCACCATTTCTGCCACGCATAATAACTACTGCAACGCCAATTACGACCCCAAGTACGCCAATTGTGCCACCAACAATTAATCCAGTATTGGATGACTTTGACTCTGACTTGCTTGTGTCATCGTCTTTGTCCTGCCCACTAGCAATATTGGTCGCTGAGGAATCAGTCCCATCATGCAGACTGGTATTGCCAGATACAACTGCAGATGCATCTGCGGCAACCGCAGTTCCATCCAGTGTAGAAGATTCGGTAACAAAGGCCACAGATGCACTGTGAGCAAGTCCACCATCAAGTGAAACAACATTTAGATTGATGGTGTATTCATTACGAGGTATCGAATCATCAACAGCAAAGGTAACGGTAAACGGTAAATCGCCATTCATGTCAATAGTACCCCAAGTAATTACTGCTGAATCTATCAAATCTTGATTATATGGTTCAACCAAAACATCCAATGCACCACCAAGAGATAGGTCTAGTCCATTGTGTGCATTGATTACTCCACTGATTGACATAGTGCCGTCAACGATGATTTGTTCACGGTTTTCAATATCTAGTGAGAATTCCGGAATCGATGTTACAGTAAAGGTGATTTCATCTGAATGTACTGTCGAGCCAGCCGTACCAGTCACAATAACAGTATAATCACCAGCAGATAAGTTACTCGGAATTGTCAAAGTTAGAACTGATAAAAACGGAGCAGAACCGCTGGCAAAATCTAGTTGAGCGGCCACTCCATCAGGAACAGTCACTCCAATAGTGACATCAGCGCCAGAAAATCCATTTACCGGTTCAATGAAAATAGGAGTGGGAACTACCCATTCTACACCTTGAGGAATTACAATCCAAGGATCAAGCGTAACTATTTCGAAATCAGGGTCATTGTCTACAGTGAATGGAACAGTAATCGAGCGCTCCATACCACTTGATTCACCCATGATAGTCAGAGTATATTCTCCACTTGATAGATTCATGGTATCAACTATTACTGCACCAAGCTGGTCAACAGAGAGTTGCATTGAATCATACATAATTGGTGCATTCTGAGCATTAATAGTAGCACTTAGATTAACTGTGGAGTCAAATTCATTGAAGCCAACCACGTTTACCCAAGCAGCAAATGGCAAGCCCATTTTTGCGACATCATCAGGGACACTTTGCAACAAAGTGAAATCAGGTGTTGCCCAATCATCATTTCCTTGACGACCAGCAAATACTTGAATTCCTGTGGCAGTTACTGAAGATTGGCCGATAGTAAAGGATTGGTCGCCTAAATGTCGGTAATTAAGCGGTATTGCGCCCGAATCTTCGATATCCATTGTTGAGATTGTACAGCCACCAAGTTCAATTGACAAGGAAAATGTACCAGTACCTTCAGCAGCTTCGCTCCAAACTTTGTCCTCAACAAGTGGGAAATTGATATGATTCATTCCTGCGGAATAAATCAAATCAGAGCGTATTACCGTTTCTTGGCTCATGTCGGCACCAGTTGGGATACAGCCTAGATCAATGCCACCAAAGTCGCCACCGCCGTTTCCGTCGCCGCCACCATTGCCATCGTTGCCGCCGTTATCGCCACCATTGTCGCCCCCACCATTCTGCGCGTCTGAGCAGCCAAATGCATCTACTGAATCTCCAGCCATAGTGTCAGGACAGTAATCATCGTCATCAATAACTCCGTCACCGTCGGCATCTGGATCATTGCTTCCACCATTTCCGTCACCATTACCGTCACCACCATCACCATCTGGGCAGCCATCACTATCGGCATCGTTTTCTGCGGTTGATGGCTCATTAGGGCAAGCATCGTTTGAGTCAGGGATTCCGTCTCCGTCAGTGTCACCACTTCCACCGCCGTTATTTCCACCATTATCGCCACCGTTATTTTGTGCCTCTGAACAGCCCCAAGGGTCGACTTCGACACCAAGTGGAGTACCAGGACAATCATCGAAAAAGTCCTCAACGTCGTCACAATCCTCATCAGGTTCGCCATCTGATGTTGTGCAACTTCGAGCCGAGGTACTCATCATTCCAAAGTCGCCACCAGACATTTCAGTTGAAGAAGTCATAGTTAGATTTTCATGGACGAGCGCCAAGTTACTCTTGTCGAAACATGCAACTCCAGATTGCTCGTCAATAAATTTGGTAGTCATACCCATGAGGTTCATGTTCAGTGTTGACTTACCCTCAATACTTACGGTAAAGCAATCTTTGCCGGCAACATTATCCGAACCGGTTACCGTCATCTGGTGATATTCTTCATAAGTCATTCCAAACATTTCCGGCATTGATACTGAGAAGTTCCAATAATCACCATCACTCCACACAGGGGCAGATTGCTTAGTGGTAGTTGCTGAATTGGCAAATTGATATGATGATAGGCTTGATGTATACATCAACTCATCTTTGGCGTTGTATTGCTCTGATGCAGCATACCAGCCAACTTCAGATGAATACCAGTCGACATTGTAACCGGCATCAATCTCAAGAACGTATGCTCCACCACCAGCCTCGGTCATGGTCGCATTTATCGATACAGTATAGGCTCCACCCATTTCAGTTTCCACTTCGGAAAGGAAAATTGTATCACGAGTCTTGCTTGGATTACTATCATAGAGATGTGAATTGTTGTCATCCCATACCGACATTGAAACTCCATCACCAGCCGCATGAGACAAAGTCAACAGCATTGTTTGACCACTTTCTAGCCAAACGGTAAACCAGTCATGTCTGTCATCCCACATGTCAACTGCACCTCTAACCACATC
>CAXGZX010000144.1:0-3003 GCA_964014545.1 uncultured Candidatus Poseidoniales archaeon
AGAGGGTTTTTGGCAAATTCTCTAACCAATTATCAAAAGCGGAGAAGCAAGAGGTCGTTGAATTAATTCATGGGTTTAGGCAAGGCATCTTACCAAGATCTGCACCACTAGTAGTGCTTAATGAATATTTGACAAGATACAATTTGGATGATAAAATTTTGAATCGCTTCATAACTTCAGTTCCTCTAGAAATGAGTTAATTGCCAATGTTTCATCAAAATTGAATTTGTATTTTGGAATCTAGTACTCTTGTGTTGTAAACTTTAAGATCCTTTTTGCGAGACATTTTACCGAGTAGTTTGCCATAAGGAGGGAATAGCGGGAATGGTGACCATTCTACTAACTCCCCGTCGCTAAGCTTGTGTGTAGTTTGGTGCAACGGACACCTGATACAATCATCTTTGACTTTGCCGCCCCAGGCAAGTGGCCATCTCATGTGCCTGCACAATGCTTCAGTAGCAAAATACGCACCTTCATGCATACCTAACAAAACCATTTTACCTTTGACAGTTAGCATTTTCTTTTTGCCATTTTTCAACTTTGACACTTTTATTGCGTCGTACCAATTTAGTTCTTCAATTTCTGACATTTGCCATACCTCCGTCTAAATTAAGCACTTGGCCGGTGAAATTGTCTGGTGCCTCTGTTAACAGCCACCTAATAGAAGTGGCAACTTCTTTTGGTTGATTAATTCGCTTCATTGGAATCATTGATACAGCTGCTTCACGAATAGCATCTGATCTCAAGAATGCGCTGCCAAGTCTAGTTTCGGTTAATCCCGGAGCAACTGCGTTGACTCTAATGTTGCGTTGGGCATAAGTTGCTGCTGATGATCTAACCATTGCCTCAATCCCTCCTTTTGCTGCTGCAATAGCTTCATGATTTACTAAACCCAAACTTCCTGCCACGCTAGAAGTGAAAACCAATCGTCCACCACCGGAACGCAGCATTGACTTGCATATCAAAGACAATGACAGAAAGGCACTAGTTAAGTTTGTCCGAATAACTTCCTCAAAAGCCTCTACTTTGAGGGCATGGGGCGGCTTGACTAGAATTGAGCCTACTAAGTGAGCAGCACCAGCAATACTTCCATTGCCGTTTTCCTTGGCTGTTTCGATTGCCGATTGAACATCTGTAGAATTCAACGCATCGCCGATAATGACGCTTACACCACTGTTTGACAAATGTTCAACTCTTGAACTATCACGTGCTAAAATAGTAACCAGTTTGCCTTGTTCGAGTAATTCTGAGACTAATAATAATGCAATGTCGCTGCTGCCACCGACTACTAAGTAAGATTCTGTCATGTTCCCAAGTTAGTTAATTGACTTTTATATCCGTGTTTTGATTTAATTCTTTGAATCTCGAGAGATTCGGCAGATTTCGACAAAATTTTCGAACATTTCCTTACCAAATTCGGAATCGTTGACCTCGGGGTGAAATTGTAATCCGAACCGATCTCCGGCTTCATTTTCCATGCCTTGTACCTTGCATGAAGGACTACTAGCAGTGATGAAGAAGCCATCTGGTACTTCATGCACTTCATCATTGTGTGATTCCCAAACCGTTTGAGCCGGCGAGGTGTTTTGGAAAATTTTGCCTCCTTGGTTTTGTAATTCAATTTCCATTGCGCCAAATTCTGGAATGGGAGACTCCCTTGCATCGCCGCCGTAATGTCTTGCCATGAATTGATGTCCTGCGCAAATCCCAAGCACCGGTATGTCAAGTTCTAGGTATGCCGCACAGTTACCTAACTCGCCGGTCAAACCAACTCTTGCTGCTCCGCCAGAGAGAATTATCCCATCTAGTTCTCGAAGCTGTTCAACGGGAGTAGTATTGTCGATGATTTGGGTATCTACCTTGAGATAACGTAGCATTCTCCATTCTCTATGTGTCCATTGACCGCCATTATCAACAACATCGATGACTAGTGGCTTATTGCTCAAACTAACACCTCACTCTGTTGCGTTCTTTCTAGTATGAATGAATGATTGGACACATAGGTAGGTGTAAATTGAGCCGGTGACTAAGAGCATCAACATTGAACTTGAAGCATAATTAATCCCATCGGACATTACCATGAAAAATCTAGTGCCGCCAAGTGCGCATAGCAACCCGAAACTTACTGCGATATGCATCCACAATTTCTTTTTGTGTGGTTGGAAGTTGGTCATTAGTCCCGAGATTAACAACGGCACACCCATTATTGAAGGTATGAATGAGGTGATTGATTTAGAACCAGACAGTAACGATACTGCAATACCCCATCCAATAAGTAATCCTCCATACCCAATTGTAAGGTTAGTCATCGATATACCCATCGGTTTATACTCGTCTGCCATGACTACGCCTCTAACTGAATATCTAAAATTGCTTTGAAACAATTGATGAATGATTGTCTGCTGGATTAGGACGGTCGCCTATGGATTTATCACAGATTCCAGATGGTTGGCCTGGTAATATCTGGCTGGAAGGTAAGACTATTGTTCACTTACAACCAAACCAGGAAAGGCCGACACACATGCCCCGGGGACCGGCAAAAAAAACCGGCGGCGGTTTTCTTAATCCGGCCATGGCACCTTCTAGAACAAGGTCAGTTATGCTGTTACAAGACGCCTTAGAAAATAACTGGTTAACGCCTAAAGACAAACCGATTCGGGCTTTAGATGCCATGTGCTCTACTGGCGTAAGAATAAGACGTTGGCGTAATGAAATACCAAATTCCTTGCAAAACAGATTGAGAATTACCGGTAATGATCTGAACGATTTTGCATTATCGTGGGCAATAAACTCACACAGAACAAATTTGCCACAATATACTGAAAATATTGAAATGAATCTTGACAGGTATGGTTCCATGGCTCAAAGAATCCCAGTTGATGGAATTTACCTGCAAAAAATGGACGCTAAATTAGCCATGGCTGATGCTTCCTATCAGTGGATTGACATTGACCCATTTGGCTCACCTGTCGCATTTATTGATTCAGCGATTCAAAGCTTAGC
>CAXGZX010000145.1:0-2997 GCA_964014545.1 uncultured Candidatus Poseidoniales archaeon
TTGTCAATTTCGTCATATTCACAATCTTCCTCATCGGTGTATTGAGTTATTTCCGCAGTAGGGGAGCCAACTGGAGCCTCAGATACAGTTATGTCTTTGGTTTGGCTATTGCTTTTGGAACCTGAAACCACTGTCAAAGTTACGCTGTAAGTACCTTCAACTTCCCAACTGCATGAAACTTTTTGGCCAGTTTTATCAGCCGAGCCGTCTCCATCACAATCCCAGCTATAAGTTAGTGAACCATCGCTAGGCAAAGAACTGGAACCATCTAATTGGACACTATCTCCAGTTCTTATGTTGCTTTGGGGTGAATAGGAAAATACCGCAGTAACTGATACTTCGCTATCATCATCACCGGCAAGAATACACCCAGATAGGCTTGCAGTCATCATCACCAGAGCAATCAACAACGGCTGAAAATGAGTCTTCATAAGTCCACTGAGGTGTTCACCCATGAAAAGTGCTTCCACGAAATGTCCAAATTTAAAACGAAAATAGCGAACTCTGCTTATTCCCGGCGATTAATTCCTTGGCGTTCCAGCCAAAAGCCTCAGTAATTCTGCCAAGCGCAGCTGCTAAACGTTCAGCATAGAAGTTACCATCATATTGACCAATGCCGCCATCTTCTTCTGATTCAAGCCATGGTTCAACCACCATTGGCGAGCGAGAAGCATCGGTTACCACATACGAGACTTTCATACCCGAGGTAAACCCTAGACCAAGTGCAATACGCGCTTTTGCCACTCTGACTTGCGCCATACTGTCAGGATTGGCATAATTCTTGGAAAAATCAACGCTACCATCTTTCTTGACTTGGCCCTTACAAGACTTTGCCAGAATAAGTTCGGTTGGGTCTACCTCGTTATTTTTCAGGGCCTTTACCCGCGCAAGCGCACAACTGACAATCTCTTGTTCTTGGTCTGCTAGCGCGTAGGTGAATAATTGCTTCATTGCCTTAGTTAAATAAGCAAAGGAATCGGTTCGCTGTGTCTCATAACCGCGAATTAACATTTCTTCATTTGGATAAACAACTTGACCCACATAACGCTTTTTAGCACCGTGGGAAAAGAATACTGAAAGTCCTTTTTCATATTCCAAAATCGCTGAATCTTTACTGTAACGCTCAGCTATCTCAAGACCAAAATCAATCATGCTTTGTTTAGCATCATTCCATGCTTCCAGTTTTGCCAAGGCTGCCTTATCGCCACTTGCTGCTGCTTCGTGTTCTTCGGGTTTAATTGTCGCCGGTGAGCCTTCTGGCACCGGTGAGCGAACAAATATTGAATCGGTGTCTGAGTAGACAACATGATGCCCTTCTGCGTCTAGTTGAGCAATGATATCTTTGATGTTAAACCGAGCCCAGGCAGTTATTGATGAACCCAGGTCACGATGGGTGAAACGATAAAATCCACTAGCAAAAACTCCGTAGAACGTATTCATGAGGATTTTAACCGCATATTGCATTGAATCGTGAAACATTATTCCTGCTGAGTCTTCGGTTTGTTTGGCTGTTGTCAATTCGGCTTTGTGAATATCACGCTGAGCCATGAGGTTTTCAAGCAATGTTGGAACCAGCCCTTTGCGAACACTTTGATGGCGGAATCTAGCGCCAGTTGGCGCAACGTGTACAGGTTCACCATCTGCCGGTTGGTCGGATTGTATCGGATCAATTCGAGTAGTGTAACAGACGTTGCTACCGATCATAATTGATGGATACATGCTCTTGAAATCAAGTACAGCAATCCACGGATGGAGGCCTGCGTCTACATCGTGAACGTAACCACCGGTAATTTGACCTTCTTTGGGTTCTGCTGAACCTGTTAAAGGAACTGCGACATTTTCCCGGTCTGCCAACCGGATAATCAGTGAGTCCACTAATTGGCTGGAACTGCCGTTTGCGGCAGTATCAAAGCTAACTTTAGCGACTGCTGCAGTTGCTTCCTTTCGTCTAATCGCTTGTAATTCTTCGAGTATATCTAACGGTAATTCGGCATCACGGATACAATACTCCATCACGACATCGGGTCTTGCAGCCCATTCATCGTCCATCTTAGAGGCATCTACGTCCATTTTATGCCGCTCAGAATCATCTGGGAACAACAATTTAGCGACATAAGACAAGGTTTCTCGTTGTGGTCGAATGGTCATACGAGTTTGCCACCAAGCATCAACAACGCTGCGACCTGCAACATTCCACGCACGGTTACTTTGCCGCTTTGGCATCAATCCAGTTCTGCCTCGCTTGTATTCTGCCTCGGATTGTTCTACTCTACCCCAACCAAATAATGCTGCCTTGCGACGCCATCCACCTTTTTTACTCAACTCTTCAGTCCGGTCACGGAGTCTAGGTAAGTCAAAATTATCGATATTATAGCCAGTAATAATATCCGGGTCTTGCGACCTTACAATTAGCGTAAGTTGTTCTAAAATGTGAGCTTCATCGCCTTCTAGAGCATACTTCTGGCGAACTCCAGTGCCCATATCCTCAATCCAAGCCGCAGCACATAGCACTGCTTCGTATTTGATGCTGGTTTCAAGGTCAAATGAAAATACTTTGAACGGTACTTGAAATGCTTCTGTAGCGGATAACTGATCGATATTGCACGCTACTGTAACATCAACGCTATAGCGGCCTGCTCCACCTGCAGCCCGTACTTTTACCGTCTGTTCTTGGTTATTATTCGGTGTATCAATAGTATCGATTACCTCTCCCTTGGCATGAATATGCATGCTTAAGTCTGAGTCGAGAAATAATCGATTGAGAAATGGAATGTCACCAGAATAAATCCCCCAACTTTGCTTTGCTAGACTTTTACGTAAATTTGGCACCACGTATGGTTGACGAGCAGTAACTTGCCAAATAGGCCTCATGCCAAGGTCGGTCAGTTTCATAACTGGTCCAGTGATATCAACAACGTCCTCTTTTTCTTTGATAAGTTTCAATCGATCAAACACTGATTGAGGAACTTCTTGTCCTTCTTGCCAAGCGGTTAGAGG
>CAXGZX010000146.1:0-2959 GCA_964014545.1 uncultured Candidatus Poseidoniales archaeon
CAAACGAAACTAATCTCGATGGTATTTTTGGAATTTTACAAAATGTCGTTTGGACTTCTGAAGGTCCCTTCTCGATTGCTGATTTCAAAAAAGCACAACTTGAAGCAAGAAAAGCCAACCGACACATCTTGGTCCATAGCATTGATAAATTTCCTCGCATGACCGATTACGTGACTTTATCCGATGTCAGAATTGCCGATGCCAACCGCGTGAGATTAGGGGCTTATCTGGGCTCTGGAACAACCATCATGCACGAGGGTTTTGTGAACTTTAATGCCGGTTCTTTGGGCGAAGCAATGATCGAAGGCAGAATTTCTCAAGGAGTCGTGATTGGCGATAAAACCGATATTGGTGGTGGCGCTTCAACCATGGGTACTTTATCCGGTGGTAACAATGTTCGAATTTCTCTTGGAAAAAATTGTCTGCTTGGCGCCAATTCTGGTTTGGGTATTCCTTTGGGGGATAGATGCACAGTCGAGGCTGGGCTTTATCTGACGGCTTCTTCGAAAGTAGAAGTTATCGATGACAAAGGTGAGATTTCTGAAACGGTGAAAGCTTCTGAACTTGCTTCTAAATCCGATCTTTTATTTATCAGAAATTCTTTAACAGGTTCCATTCAATGTCGCCCGAATAAAAAAGTCATAGAACTCAACGAAGAATTACACTCCAACGACTAATTCAGTTTTTGAGATTCACTGATAGTCTCTATTCAATTTAGAATAAAATATTAAGTCTTAGTTACAGGAGAAAAGATATGTCTTATGAAAGTGATGAAAAAAAATTAAAAGCAGGAATGGAAGTGGTCGAAAAATTAAATTTCTTATCCCATGCAGGCTCAGCCATTTCCGATGATTTTAGGCAGCATACAATTGAAACCCTTTTTGGCGGGGTTTGGACGAGGCCAGGACTGGAGATTGAAGAACGAAGCCTGATTACAGTAGCTAGTTTGATTTCTTTAAATAGGGAAAACGAATTAAGGCTTCATTTCAGAGGTGCAAGAAATTTAGGTTTCTCCAAAGAAAAATTGGAAGAGATTATTTTTCATCTAGCACATTATGCCGGCTGGCCAAACTCAGTTACTGCAAGCAATGTCTTGGATTCGGTTTGGAAAGAAATGGATGAGGAAGAATCGAAAACATAATTCCCCATACTAAATTTTTTTAGACAATGAACGAATCATCAAGCCCGATACCAGCGGGCAGACTGCAAAGAGGCAGTGTAAGTCCAGAAACTTACATATCTAAATTTCGTCAAATTCTTTCAAGACATGGTCTAACAATGGCTTCGATCGCGATTATTTGTCTTTTGTTACCATCCATACAAACCGCCCTATTATCTTCACTGGATAATTTATTCAGAAATCCTTTGAAATATCTTCTTTGGAGTTTGGTAGTTGCAACTTTTATCTTTGGATTTCTTAAATACACAAAAAGAGAAATTGATCTTCGTCAGTTATTTTGGATTGGATATCTTTTCTTGATTTCTGTAGTCGAAGAAATTGCATTCAGACTTTCTCTGCCTCTGTTAATTACAGCGGATGTTACTGGTATCAGTTTCTTTTGGGTTGGAGCTCTTTTTAGCAATCTTCTTTTTGCAACCATCCACTATTTCACTCTGCGTTGGAAACTCAATGCCTGTATTTTCACCTTTCTTGGCGGTATGGGCTTTAGCAGAATGTTAGATACAACTGGAGACTTGGCTGCAGTAATTCTTTTACATTGGGCAATAACCTTCCTTAATACGCCTTCGGCTCCAAAAAGCCAGAACCAGGAGTAAGCTTTTCACTTTTCTATCTTATTTATTTCAGGAATGGGTTCAAGGATTGCTAGCTTTTGGAAGAATTGTTCTTTTAATTCTTTGACGCTTGTCGGATTCCCATAATCTATGAATGCAATCTTACTAAGGATTTCTATTATCTCATTCTCTGTCTCACCAATTACGCATGGGAATTGATAATTTTTATCTTGAATGATTTGTGGAACTTCATTGCGGTGTAGTACTTTTACTTTGTAATGATTCTTTAGTTCTTTGATAAATGTTAACCATTCAAATCTTACAAAGAATTTACTATGAGAAATGTCACATAACTCGCACGCACTTGTTTTATGTAGTAGATTTTTATTAATCCAATATTTAATTTCATTCCATAGACCGCCGTCAGCATCGTAAATAAAATAAATTTTTTTAAGTTCTTTCATATTTTTTACGATGAACTAATTTTCCCTTTGATAAAGAAAGACAGAACTATTAAGACTGCTGCCAGGATCAAATAGTAATAGATTAGTTCAGAAAATATTGGCGTCATACTACTCAAACCAGACTCGGTTGCTTCTCCCCCAAACAAACCAGCAAGCACACCGCCTAAGGACGATGCCAAAAACCACAAACCCATCATTTGGCCAAGATATTTTTTAGGCGAGTA
This sequence comes from uncultured Candidatus Poseidoniales archaeon, assembly GCA_964014545.1. GTDB lineage: Archaea > Thermoplasmatota > Poseidoniia > Poseidoniales > Poseidoniaceae > MGIIa-L1. The sequence continues at coordinate 2,423 of CAXGZX010000146.1, forward strand.
TCTAGAAAATGCAGACAAACCAACAGGGGACAAGGCCAATTCACCAAAAGTATGAAGAAGATAAGTTAAGAGCAACCACTGAACTCCGACAGGTGCATCAATCATGGCGTATTGCACAGCGTAGAGCATCACGATAAAACCTAGCCCCATAAAGATTAAACCAATAGCAAATTTAATGGGTGTATTAGGATTTAAATTTCTTTTTCCCAAAAAGACCCAAAGATAAGCAAAGAACGGAGCAAACATCACCACAAAAAGCGGATTTAAAAATTGCGTCCAACTAATAGGTGCTTGGAAAGAACCAAAGGTAAGATTCACATAATCTCTGGTAAAGATTGATAACGAGCCTGCAGACTGATCAAAACCAGACCAAAAAGCTGCAGCGCCCACAAATAAAAGCAAAAGCATCAAGACATTTTTCTTTTCTTGACTTGAGAGGCCTGCAAAGAAAAACAAATAACCAAAATAGATAAATGAAATGGCAACCAAAAAGTCACGAAAACGTTCGGCAAAAAATACTGGATCTATACTCCAAAG
>CAXGZX010000147.1:0-2927 GCA_964014545.1 uncultured Candidatus Poseidoniales archaeon
AGGCAATCATTCCATCTTGGTGAAAAGCGATAACTCCGTGCTCACCTTTCTTAATTACTAAACTATTACAACCAACCATGGAAATTAATTTCTCAGCCGCTCTAACTAGGTTATCGTCATCTGCCAACATCTTTACTTCACCATCGTTAATTATTATCAAATCAACACTTTTCATGACCGAAAGTAAATCATCCCTGGCTATCTCAATCCACAAATTCATTGAATCAAGCATAGAAAGGCGCGTCCCTTGAGCTTGTTCCAATACCTGAGCCTGCAAGGCTGGAACAAGATTTGCACAAAATAGAACTGTTGGCTCTGTTGATGATTCTGGGACTTTTGGATTAAACTCGCCAAATACATTCAAGTGTGTGTCATGGGTTTCTGCAATACCCATATCTCCGTGATATGACCCTTCCCAGCGGAAGGTTTTGCCGTCGGCAATCTCAAGTCCAGATAAATCCAAACCTTGGTTCTCTAACATTTTGATATCAGTTTCTAGAAAATCTTTGCCAACTACGCCAACCAAACCAATTTTTGGCAGATTGAGATAATTTGCATGAAATCGGCTAGCAATCCCTGCATATACCGCTGATCCACCTAAGGCATCTTCGACCTTACCTGCGGGCGAACTTACGCTATCGTAGGCAATACTGCCAACCATCAATACGTCCATAGTATCACCCTAACCGAGTAACTCCTGATGGTTATCGATATATTGTATTGTAATATCACCATTGATGAAATCTTTCTCATCCATAATTCTTCGATGCAATGGTATCAAGTGTTGTACTCCAGTAATCTGTGTTTCATCTAGAGCTGTGCGCATCCTTCTAATTGCATCTTCTCTATCTCTGCCCCAAGTTAGTAACTTTGCTAGCAATGAATCAAAACATCCTGGCATCTCATAGCCCGGATGGGCATGAGTATCGCATCTAACGCCAAATCCAGAGGGGAAATGGCAATCCCATAATCTACCTGGGCTAGGCACGAACTCTTTGGGATCCTCAGCATTCAATCGACATTGAATTGCATGCCCTCGCCATGTAATGTCCGCTTGCTTAAGTGGCAGATCTTCACCTTGGGCAACCCGTATACCGAGTTCGACCAAATTATACCCTGTTAGCAGTTCGGTAACGGTATGTTCAACCTGAACTCTTGGATTGACTTCTAAGAAGTAAAAGTCTCCATTTGCGTCACGTAAAAATTCGAATGTAGCCAAACCCTTGTAGCCCACAGATTCTGCCCCTCGACAAACTAAATCCCCTATTTCTGCCCGCTTATCGTCAGATAGCCATGGCCCTTCTTCAACCAACTTTTGATGACGCCTTTGGATTGAGCAAAACCGTTCACCAAAATGTATTGCATTTTTGCCATCTCCAAGCACTTGAAATTCTACGTGTTGAGCACCTTGAATATATTTTTCAACAAACACTCGCTCATCACCAAACGCAGATTTTGCTCGAGACATACACAATTTTAGCGCACTCGCAAATTGTGATTCTTCTTCAACGATTTGCATGCCAATCCCACCGCCTCCAGCCGCAGCTTTAATGATCACCGGGTAACCAATCTCCTTTGCCAACGCGTCAGCAACTTTGGCATCTGAAATTGGCTCAGAAGAGCCTCTAGCAACCGGCAAACCTGCTGCTTCCATTGCGGCTCTGGCCTCGATTTTATCACCAAGTAAGGAAATAACTTCACTAGATGGGCCAATGAAAGTAATACCTTCTTCGGTCAATCGCTTGACAAAATGTGCATTTTCAGCCAGAAAACCATAACCGGGATGTACTGCATCGCATTCTAATTCTTTGGCAGCAGCGATTACTGACTCGATATCTAAGTAAGAATCGAGCGGATTTGTGCGATAATTTGGATAAGCAACATCAGACATCATTACAGGCAGTGATAAGCGGTCCTCTTTGCCATGGATTATCGCAGCCTCAATACCCATGTCGCGCAGAGTTCGCAAAATTCTGAGGGCAATTTCTCCTCGGTTCGCTATCAAGACTCGTCTGAATCCCATAACCCGAGGTAAACCAAGACAATCTATGAGTGAAACGGTTGGTTACTACTACAAATCAGCCGTTTAACAAGTCCGTATTTCGGGGTTAATCGCCCAAAAAGGGTCAAAAAGAGGACGAAAAATCCGGAAAAGTTCATTTTTAGAGCATATCTTGATAACCTATTACTATGATGGAGCGTTATGTCGAACGATGATAAAACCGGTGCCCAAATTGTTGCCGAATTTGGTGGTAAGGATTTGAATAGAGATGGCCGAGTAATCAATTTGGTAGTTTGTGGAAATTCCAAATTCTATGATTATTCATGGCTTGAAAACGAACTTGATGAATGGGTTGAGAAGTATGCTTACCCTGATATGATTATCATTGGCGGGGCAAGTGGAGTAGATTATCTCGCTGAGCGTTGGGCCGATAACCAGAATATCCCTCTTGCTGTGTACAATGAGGCTTGGCAAAGCCCTCGACCAAACTCTGAGCAAGATAGCGGTAGACCAGAAGCCGTTGCGACTTTGGCTAAAGAAATGCTAGAGCACGCAACTCACATGCTAGCATTCCCTGGGAAGGATTCTGTTTGGACAAAGCGGATGATAGAAATGGCCGGCCAACATGGTGTACCGGTAAAACAGGTACCTTTACCACAATAATAGTTCAGTAAACATCTCGCAGATAGCGCTTTTGTTCCTTCATCATCGTTTTTTCTATGAAGTGTGTGGCATCGGCTTCTGTCATACCGCCGTGGTCAATTGCAATATTGATTAAGGCTTTATGGACGTCCTTTGCCATGTATGTTTTGTCACCACAAATATAGAAATAAGCACCATTTTCAAACCATTCCCAAATTTCAGCACCATGTTCTTTCAATCTGTGCTGTACGTATATTTTTTCTTCTTGGTCTCTAGACCATGC
>CAXGZX010000148.1:0-2890 GCA_964014545.1 uncultured Candidatus Poseidoniales archaeon
TCACTGGTCGGTAAAGAGATCTCTTGAACTCTGACTTTGAACATGATGCTCAAACTAAAGCCTACGCCGAGGGTCTTTGAATTCTATGCATTAAATGCCGCTTGAGAGGCGAAAAATAACGCAGTTTGGCTCTATCGGCGTTCATCAAGCCACTCGTAGTCAACACCATGGGTGCCATGCCATTCAATATTCATGTCAATATGCGGCATTAACTCAATACGGTCATCTCGCAGAATTCCTCTGCGCCTGAGTACCTTGAGTGCTGAGTGAACAGTTGCTCTGGTTCGACCAATTCTTCTGGCTAGGTGAGCTTGCGAACGCGGGATTCCTTCCTTTACAATGTCTTCAATAATCAGCCTTTGAACTAACGATAAGCCGATTGGTAGAGCAGAAGCGGCGCGTTGTTCAGTAACTGCAATCCCCTTGAGTACCTCTACTTGGCTCGGTGCTCCGGCAAAATAACAGGTGCGGCCGTTGACGGGCATTACCGTGATGCTCTTGCGTGTCTGAAGCACATCTAGATGATGGCGTAATGTACCATTTGCCGTTGCTAAAGTAGATTGCAATTCACGATAGCAAAGCCCTGGGTGCTTTTCTAATGTCGAAAGAATTCTTCGACGTAAAGGGTGTTCTGAATTTCTAGCCTTGGTGGAAATTCCACCAAATGCCAGTGCTCCAACAGCACTTGCAGCTGCTGCCATACCGCTTGCAACTCCAGTAATTCCGCCTGCAGCACCAGCAATTCCAGCAGCCAACCAAGGACGCTGTCTTACCCATTGGGCTATTAGAGGCATAAGAGGAGGTTGGTGTTCTCCTTAGTTAAACCATCCACTAGGTGAATCATTGAACAGATCCAGAGTGGAGCTTCAAGTGAGCAACAAGTGGTGAAAGCAATCTTCCACACATGACACCGTGTTCGCTAAGTGCGTAAGAAACCCTTACTGGTGGGCCCGCATCGACATTACGCAGGATTAATCCTTCCTCGGCGAGTAAGGTTAGTTTATCAGAAAGAGTCCTAGAAGAGATGCCTTCTAGCAGTGACTTCATTTCGTTGAATCTCCTTGGCCCAGCAATGTACAGGGTTGAAAGAATTTCAATAGTCCATCTTGAGCCAAATACTTGTAACGCCTCTACCGCTGCTTGAACTTCCCAGTTGATATCATATGCATCACTATTCGAATAATCTGCTAGTGCCGTTCTTATCGAGATGCCGTTTTGAATGGTGTCTTCAATCTTATTTTTGATTTCAGTGATAGAATCTTTGGAAATATGTTGAACAGGATTTGGCATAACATCACTCGATAACACAACCGAAACTAACTTCCTTTTTTACACTTAGTGAAGACAAAAAACTCAAAATCAGTTCATCGAATTGTAAATTTTTGGTTATTTCTTTATAATTTGAGTTACATTAAGTGTAATCTTTAACACCTTGATGTTTGTACAAGAGAATATGAGTATGCTATCGAATAGTAAAGTAATGCTTGGTGCCGCCTTGGCATTGTTGATTTTGAGTGCCCCACTGTCTGTGTTATCCACAGGCGCTGTAGAAGACGCCGTAGACGAGAATTTTGAAACATTCCCGACCGATACTGCCTGTGCAAATGATGATTGTACAGAAGCAGAAGAGGATTGGGCAACCAGTACTGGTGAGCGTAGTTACTACGCCTGGAACCTAACCAATCCTGGTGCAGCAGAACCAGTGTATGAACAGGTAGGTCCATTCGACTATGACATCACCTACACTCGTGAAATCATTGAATTCAACGAAACAGCTGGAACACTTCAATACAGCGAATCTAAAGTTTACACCTGTGCTGAAGATACCACAAATCCTTGTGATACTGAAGTAACTACAACCAATATTCCATTCCAGCCACAAGTGGTTGGCGCAACTGGTTTAGCCATTGATGGCATAATGAGCCTTACCAAGGCTGGATTCGCTGCCGGTGCAATCAACAATGAGATGACTTCATTCAGTGCTGGTAAAGCAACTGCTGATGGTCTTGCAACCACTTACGGGGGCATCCAAGCAGGAGCCGTGACTGGCGGAGTTGCAGTAGATGCAGGATCTGCATCAACAATGATTGGTGTCGGTTATTACGATGCCTTTGATGCATTCTTTGCTGCTTCAAACATGTCTGGTATGAACAACATGCAGGGTATGGGAGAGACGATTACCTACACCCAAGCAATCCAAGGACAGCAACAAGCAGCAGGTGAGACAGATCTAAGCCAGATGTTCGCTGGCAATGCATCAATTACCAACCTGTCATATGCGTTTGATTCTGCTATGATGCCAACAGGCGAAGATGTTTCACTCACTGGAATGGTCGGTGTAATGGTCCACGCTGGACACTGTGATGCATTCCCAACTGCAACCTATGATGAAGTAATGGCTGATGCAGCAAACGGCTTTGCTAATATCGGAACTATGCAAAGAGCCAGTATCTGGGGCTTCACTGTAATGGCTAGCCAAACTATGCCTGACGTGAATGCAACTATTGCCAATGACTGGGCTCTATGTTTCGGTGTTGCTGGCACATTCGCTCAAAACGGTGGCGGAGACGACGCTTGGTTCGCCACTCCTACTTCAGTAAATGCCTCTACTCGTATGATGAATTATCTTGGCGTTGATATTGACAATGCAGTAGCAATGAATCTATTGTTTGGCGGTCAAGGCGATGCAGTACCAACTGGTCTGCTAGCAACCAATGTAGTTGCTGATGAATCAGCAACAGCATTCGGTGTTGCAACATTCATTGGTATGGATGCAGCGACTGCCATGACCACATACGGACTAGATATGGCCCAATATGGTGCAATTGCCACATGGGTTGGCGGCTGGTTAACCAGTCAAACAGCCCTTCCAATGGTGCTACTTGGTGGT
>CAXGZX010000149.1:0-2861 GCA_964014545.1 uncultured Candidatus Poseidoniales archaeon
ATCAAGATTGCTGAGTCTTTACTGTCAATCCATTCTTGATTGGTTCTTTGAAAACCTGGAACTTGGCTTTGGTCTTGTAGCACTACATAATCCCAATCATGACCAGAATCACGTAATGAGGTATTCCAATTATTACCACTAGTATTGATGTTATTCCAATGTTGAGGAAGTTTCAGCCCCCCCCCTGTATTGGCTATTGTTGAGTTATGTTGGCCAACGGAATTGAAGATTTGCTCCAGCATTGAATCCACATTATTGGTGTAAATGTAACTATTACCATACATCAACACATTTGCTGGCACAGTGACGTTCGTGCTAGTGTTATTGCTTGTGTTGTTTGAGTCGCCTCCAGAGTTATTATTTGAGTTGTTGTTGCTATTGTTGTTGCTATTGTTATTGTTGGAATTGTTTCCAGTATTGTTGTTCAAATTGGCCCAGAATGCAGCAAGGTCTGGTTCAGAATCTACCTCTAACAAAATTGTATCTGGAGCGTTTCCGTCATTTGAGACGTCAATGGTGAAATTTGTAGTACTACCAGCGTTCATTTGTTGTAATGGACCATTTGTGCTGTTAAAGGAAATTGAAGATGCATACGATGGGGATACTGTCACATATACGGGAATCAATGAATAAATATCACTATCCTGCTCTGATACGTTGATGATAAATGAACCGCTATCGCTTGGTTCTGCACCTATATCTAGCCGTACAATGAAACTCGTATCAGCATCAAAAGTAGGAAGAACTCCATTTACAGACTGGTTAACTGATGTTATATTCCATACACTGCTCAATCCTGTCAAGTCTAAACTAATGTTGTAAGATTCTATGGAAGAGCCGTTGTTTTCAATTGTCATTGTTAGGTTTTCCGAGTTGCCACCCTCTAGGACAACATGGGGTTTATCTAGCGTTAAAATGATGGCAGAATGGGCACTGACACTTCCAACAAGTGGAGTAATTGTGGCAAAAACCATCAAAAATACAAAGAATATTGCTCTGTTTGCATTGCGCGCCATAAGACCAAGTCAAGCCAACATCACATCCCTCTTGAGTGAATCGGAGGTTTGGGTAAGATTTTGGCCATCACTGGCTGGTTTGAAGCAACTCAATACGGTCTTGGTCAATAACTTCCCAGGGGAAATCACCTGCTCCGCTTGGAGTTCTACCAAAGTGTCCTCCTGCAGCGGTAATTGAGTAAATCGGTTGCTGTAAATTAAGGTCTCTAGCAATCGCTCCTGGTCTAAAGTCAAAGACGCTTCGAACTCGCATGGCTACCTCTTGCTCGGAGAGTTGGGAAGTTCCGAAAGTTTCGACTCTCACACTAACAGGTTCGGCAACTCCAATGACATAAGCCAGTTGGATTTCACACCGGGATGCTAACCCTGCTGCGACTACGTGTTTTGCTGCCCACCTTGATGCGTAAGCAGCAGACCGGTCAACTTTCGATGGATCTTTACCAGAAAAGGCACCACCGCCATGTCTTCCCATTCCACCGTAGGTATCGACGATGATTTTTCTTCCAGTTAATCCTGCATCTGCGTATGGGCCACCTGGGTCGGCAAATCTTCCAGTACCGTTAACAACCAATTTATATCCATCAACTAACAATTCAGCAGGTATTGAATGTTCGACAACATGAGTCTTTATCTGTTCTCTAACGTAAGCTAGTTCTGCTTCTTCAGAATCATTAAATTGTGATTTAAGATTGTTATCATGTTGAATAGCAATTACTACTGTGTGTACCTTGCTTATTTCGCCGTTAGCATCGTATTGAACTGTCACTTGCGATTTGCCATCAGGCCTAGACCAAGGCAGTACACCTTGTTCTCTAACAGTTGATAGACGCCTAGATAATCGCTGCGATAATGCAGCGGCGAGTGGAAAGTAACGGCCTTTCAAATCATCATATGCTTCGGTTTCTTCACAGGCATAACCAAACATCATTCCTTGGTCGCCTGCTCCTTGGTCAAGTCCATCTTTGTTGACGCCTTGGGCAATGTTTGGAGATTGAGTGGTAATATGCACTTGCACTTCACAAACCTCTGGATTAGTGGCATCCATGCCTATTGCATGAGAAGTGTAACCAATCATAGCGGCTGCACTACGAGCAACAGACTCGTAATCTGGGGCTTGACCAATAAGAGATACCTCTCCGGCCAGCACTATTAGACCCATATCTTGCTTTCCTTTGACGCATGTTTCTACTGCGACTCTTGCGTTGTTATCAATTGCTAGACAAGCGTCTACTATAGCGTCGGAAATTGCGTCGCATAATTTATCGGGATGCCCGCTAGTCACCGATTCAGAAGAGAATAATATATCAGTCATAACTCGGGGCGGCAAACTCATACTTATGAATGAATCGTTAAAACGGTTAATCAAATATTCTTAACAGTCATAAAATAAGCATTAATCTCTATTAAATAAACTCGTTAAACTAGCGAACCTTTGATGACCTACGGCATTTCCCGCAGATTCATGAGCACCTATGTCGCGACACACTATCGAACACATACCCTTGGAGAAATTCAATCTAATGGGGCTGAATTAGTCGATAAAGAAGTAACTGTAGCTGGATTTATGGAAGCAAATCGTGGCAAGGGAGCAATTTGCTTTGTTGACTTGAGAGATGGAACCGGAAAAACTCAAATTTTCTTGAAAGGAGATAACGTCGGAGATGAGGCATTGGATATGGTTCAAAGAATGACTCGGGAATCTACTCTGCAATTCACTGGAACAGTTTCACAAAAGCGCCCGCCAAAGGCCAAAGAAGGTGAGCCAACTCCTCCTCCAGCATATGAAGTCGTGGCTTCATCTGTCACACTGATAGCAAGAGCTGAAGCCCCGTTACCTCTTGGTGT
>CAXGZX010000150.1:0-2847 GCA_964014545.1 uncultured Candidatus Poseidoniales archaeon
TGACATGTAAGCGAGGTAAGCCGCCAAAGTAGAGGTCTTCTTCTAGTGGTGGAGTCTGATAAACTGGCCCTGAACTTGTATCAGGGCGAATCATATTACCATCGCCACTAGACACCAAATCTGCACTACCTAACTCCCAAATCACTTCAGTAGTTTCGCTCATTGGATACCGATCCTCAAAGCGCCATTCTCCTTGGTTAGATTGTATCTCTACACCAAGCCAAGGTTGTGGACCCTCTTCTTTGAGATAATAGGTAAACCACTCTAGCAAGTCTTGCATCCAATCCATGCGTACCATTTCGGGGAACGCTTCACCGCCTCGGCCAACCCCACTGCGGTCAAACATAATCTGCGGACGGTCTGGATAATCGTGATCCCATTGACCAAACAAGCCCTTAGCTTCAATATCGGCATCGTATAGTCGATTGATTGTTGGAACCGCCATATGCGGGTCGACATTCCAATCATGCATACCCTGTATCAGGTAAACACTGCCGTTGTAATTATCAATAACTCGGTCAAGGAAATAGCGCTCTGCCCAGTATTCTCCTGCCGCTTCACTACCCCAAGCCCAAGCCGCGCCACCAGTTGCTGGCCCGGCAATATAATCTGGACACATGTTTCCAGTATCCTCTAAGTCACCGTCAAGGCCGTACGAGCCGTAAACTCCGTTGTGCATAATTGGAGCTCTTGCCTCACTACTGCCATTACGCCACATCAATTCCATTACCCCAATTAACCCAGAAATAGGGACTATTGTGGTCAAATGCTCATTACCGAACATGGCTGCTTGCCAAGGAGTTGACCCGTCATATGACTTGCCAATCATCCCAACGTTACCATTACTCCAATCTTGAGTACCAAGCCAAGTAACCGCTGCATCAACACCTAGTTGTTCAGCGGTACCCATCAAATCCATGCAGTGGTTTGAACGTCCAGTACCCATTACAGAAACTTGAGCAAAAGCAAATCCATGTGGTATTATCTGTTCAATCATCATAGTACCAAGCCATGTACCAGGCTCTTCAATACCGCCAGTTTCAACCGATGCTTCATCGAAATATGGACCAAACTCAGCAATTACTGGAACGGTCATGTTATCTTCCATGACAGGAACCCACACTGCCAAACTGACTTGACCATTCGGTGCTGCACCACCCTCTTCAAGTGGTAAATCGAATTCGACAAAATGATGAGTTCCAAGCCACAAACTAGCATTATCTGGCCCGGTTAGTGTACCATTTTCTACCACGTAGGAATTTTGCCCGCCAGTGATATAATCATCCATGTATCGCTCCCAAATCGGCGTGTAGCCCTCCATTGACTCTTCGATGGCCTGTTCTTCAAGCGGTGCGCCAAGAGTACGACTAAGCATTAGAAACACTAGAACAACGGCAATTGTGGCACCAATTGCGGCGTTGAGTGAATTTGTTGAACTAGACTTGGCAACTGGTAATGCCTTGGCTAGTTCAGCCTCAAGAACCTGCTCGTCCATGGTGCGCTGAAACCCTCATTACTCATCATATTGATGTTTCATGGTGTCAAGAGTTCGCTGGCAAAATTCGGCTAGTCTAGCCAGAGCAGGTGCAGTTCTTGCACCAAACCAGGTTAAATCTTCACCATCAATATGAACTACAGTGGGCGGCAAACCACCGGCTGCCGTGATTTTTTCAGCAATGGATTTACCCTCCTCGGTAGTGAAATTATGCGGCTCACTGGTCAGTAAGATCAATTCTATTTCTTGTTCAATAAATTCTTCAACAGTAATTTCTGGATAACCATTGCCTTGTGGATTAGTATCAATAACTTCGAATCCTACTTCGGAAAGTATTGCACCTGGATACTTATTTGGCGAAACTGCCATCAGGGGTTTATGCCAGATTAGCGGTACTGTTCTAGCGCGTCTGGTAGATTTTCTGAGGCTGTTTAGGGAGTCTTGACAAATGAGGGCTAGCGCATCTCCTGCTGCATCCTTACCACATGCTTTACCTAATTCTCGCAGCATCTGTGGCACATCACTAGGCGACTTGACCTTGCTAACAAATATCGTAAATCCTTCAGCGATAAGGTCTTGGTACACTGGTAATGGGTTTTCTTCTTTATCCATGACTATCAAGTCAGGTTGCAAACTGCGGATTTTTCCTAAATTGGGCGTCTTTGTGCCACCTACCACCATGACCTGGTCAACCATTTCAACCGGGTGAATACACCATGGTGTGCGGCCAACTACTTCTTTGGTAGTCAAACCAAGCGCAAATAACGTATCCGTCAAAGACGGCACTAGGCTTACTACTCGCATAATTAAGCGAGGGCAACTGGGTTGAAAATCATGTCCAAACTTGGGCATAGTCAAGGGATGGAATCATACACTAAACCGCACTCCCATAATCGGGGCAGACATGGGTATCTCAAAGCGAATGGGTGATGTTCTTGGCCATGCGGTTGAGGCAAAGTTACTCAAAGAGGTACATGAGCACCCAGTCAAAGTAACCCATCTTGCCATAATTATGGATGGTAATCGAAGATTTGCTTGGAAAAGCAAGTTGGCAGCTGGGCTTGGTCATCGTATCGGTAAACAAAAGCTCGAAACTGTACTTGACTGGGTTTTGGAACTGGAAATCCCTTGGTTTACGGTTTATGCCCTATCAACCGAGAATCTAACCCGGCCAAAAGAGGAATTAGATATTCTATTCAAGTTGTATATCGAAGGATTGCGTGACATTGCTGATGACGAGCGAATTCACGCAAATGAAGTCAAGGTGCAAATTATCGGGCGTAGAGAATTATTGCCCAAAGATGTTAATGATGCAATTGATTACGCTGAAAATAAAACTGCAGACTATGACA
>CAXGZX010000151.1:0-2797 GCA_964014545.1 uncultured Candidatus Poseidoniales archaeon
AGTCCACCAGTAATTCCCAGTTGGAAATATTTGATAGTCCAACCTGCGACAATGGCATAATAAAATCCTATGGCTGTTGAAATCCATGCCGTCCACAGACCCATCCAAGCGAATTTCTTACCGGCAAATATTCTGAAGGTACCAATTGTACCGGTACGACTTCGCTTACCCATAGCAAACTCGGCAATTACCAGTGGTATGGACCAAGCAAACAAGAAAATTAGCCAGGGAATTAGGAATGTTCCTCCACCATTTGCTCCAACCATTCTTGGAAATCGCCAAATGTTTCCAGTACCGATTGCCGCACCAATAGAAGCGAAGATTAGACCTAAACGGCCGTTAAACTGATCTGATTGAGCCATGGGATCACCTCGGCTTATTTGCCGTCCTCCAAGAGAGCCTCAGAGAACTCTTTGTCGTTTTCATCAACCAGCATCATCCGCAGACATATCGCAAGACCACCCCAAACGAAACTGGTGACTAAAAAGAACATGAACAATGCACCAAAGAGTGTGCCATAATCAGCTCGATAATCAACCTCTAGCACGTAATATTCACCATTAGCAGGATAGAGGTACAAATCACCACCGCCAAGTGTCCCCAGCATTGCTTTGTAGTGAACTTCTCCTGAAACTGTATCTTCAACTGGGAGGTTTGACCGTATGACTGTCCCATTTTCTCCGTTCAATAAATTACATATCGATGTAGTTTCTTCAAACATTGCCATTGACCATTCTGTAGTAGACCATTCTTTTGGCCCATAGTCACTTTGCAGACGGGTTGGTTGTACTGTACGGTACATCACATGAGATACTGATTGGTCTAGGGAATAGGCAAAGCCATTGGCGACGCACATGTCAACTGGAATACTACCGGTACTTGGGACATTTACCATGCTAGGCATTTGGATAAATTGGTTCTGTGAAATGTTAGCAATTCCTAAATCTGCTCGCTCTCGTGGATTATCAGCAATCTCTGATATGTAAAATCCAGTACCCAGATTTCGAACCGCAATGTGGTCGATATCATCCTCATGCTGATGGAATGCGGTACCTATTTCAGAGGTATAACAATACGAGCCATGGACACCATAATGCCAGTCACAGAAATCTCCTGTTGTCGGATACAGGTCTGATGATTGCATGTTGGTGTAATCGGTCATTTCTGCCAACTTATCGCCATGGTAAACCAATTGATCGTGATCTGTTGTTTCACAGTCAGTACAGTGGCCCCAAGGGTAGAGAATCAGTTCAGAGTAGGAATGGTGAGTAATTGTTGATTTGAATTCACTAGCACCATTACCAACATCATCATTCATTTCAGTTAAATCTTGAATGAATCTAGTTTCCGGCTCTGAATTACCGCCGGCCCAATCTTCATCAGTTCGACCATCGTTATCATCATCTTCGCCATCAACGTTATCCTCGTTGATAAACCCGTCACCATCATTATCTTGAGTATCATAGGGTCCTGTGTAAACATCGTTATTGGCAATTCCAGCCTGTTCATCTTCTGAAGGAGTGCAGGTACCAGGAATCAATGGAACTGTAGCACCAAGAGGCGCGCCCCATTCGAACTGATAGTTACGATTCAAATCAACGCCATCACAATCTTCGTCAACTTCTTCGTTAAAATCTGGCAGTAGATCTGGCCCGTTATTTCTCAAATTCTTTCTCCAGCCACCACTTGGGCAAGACTCCCAAGCCGGAGCAGGGCAGAATACTTCACGGTCGTAGATGTTGCCATCAACATTCAGCATAGGAATAATGTAGAGTTCTCTAGTGTTGATAAGATCGGTAATAAATTGCTCAGAATAGTCTTCATCCACTCCAAGGTCACCTGGGCCACATGGATTACCGTCACCGTTTGAATCCTGATATTGAGCATCTAGTGCAAGACAATCGCCATCATCATCGAGAATTCCGTCATTGTTTCCATCACCCCACGGGTCTTCATCGACAAGACCATCGCCATCATTATCATAGCCAATGTTGTTGTATGAGAAGGCAATTACCTCCAACTGCATTAGTACTACCGTGTAAGACATCCACTCTCTTGCGTGGTGATTACCAACAATCATGACGTCGTGGCGGTCAGCATAATTGCCGTTATCACCAACAAATTCATTGTATTCTCCGCCTTGAACATCGGCGGTAACCTTCATCCATGGCGATGAATAGCCATAATACCAGCCTTCGTAAGTATCTGCATTGACCGTTTCGCCACGTGCATTAACGCCACCTAGCAGGCCTTCATGGAATTCAAAAATATCTGGATTCTCTTGTTCAAGTTGCAGCATCAAAGCCTTGGTTGTTTCATAGGTGTGGTATTCTTTGAATTGCCTATCTCGGTCCGATTCTGGCGCCCAAGGGAATATTTCGTTGGAATAATCCTCGGACCAAATATCGGTCGGTTCTAGACCTGACGGCTCGTCTTGAGCAAGTGATGAAGCAACCATCGGCGTCATCAAAGAAAGCAGTAGCGGAAGGCACAACAGCACACCAAAAGATGGCCTTGTCTTTAAAGCAACAATTGGAGATTTACTATTCGACGACATCCTATCGTGTTAGCGAAGTGCTTTGAGTTCTTGAAGCCGTCGTGTAAAATTTCATCGATTTAATCGGCAAAATCTCGATTAGCACCAGTTTGGCCGTTCATCTTCATACTCCAGAGATTGTGTGTAAAATTCGTCCGGTGTTGATGCAGTAGATTGCTTCATCATAAGGAAACATTCATCCGACATTTGTGATGATTGCTGACCATCGATGGTGAGCGAGACCCAAGACATCCACATTGC
>CAXGZX010000152.1:0-2756 GCA_964014545.1 uncultured Candidatus Poseidoniales archaeon
ATGGAAGAAAAAATAACTCAGGCAATAAAAGGTGCACTTGAAAATGCGCCAGAGAGAAAATTCGTTGAATCTGTCGACATAACATTCACTATCAAGGATGTCGACTTGAAAAATCCTAACAACCGTATCAAGGAAGAAATTAGACTCCCTTCAGGTCGCGGAAAAGAACTGAAGATAGCAATGTTCGCTGCTGGTGAAGCAGCAACTAAGGCTAAGGGTGCAGGAATTCATGTATTCACTCCTCAGGAAATAGAGGAATTTGGTGGCCAAAAGGGTAAGGCTAAGAAAATGGCTAACTCATTCGACTTCTTCCTATCAGAAGTCCCACACATGGGGCTTATTGGACGATATCTCGGTGTAGTTCTTGGTCCTAGAGGCAAGATGCCAAGACCAGTCCCACCAACTCTAGACCCTGCTGCTATTGCCGCAGGTCTGAAATCCACAGTAGTCGTCAAGTCTGGTGATAGAATGACTTTCCATGCGGCCATTGGTACCGCTAAGCAAAGCCAGGAAGAACTAGTCGCTAACGCTATGGCAATTTACAACCGTGTAACTTCCAAACTAGAACGTGGTATTGGTAATATCCGCTCACTTTACATCAAGACCTCTATGGGGCCTGCTCAAAGAATCGAGGTGATTAATTGATTCCAAAAGTAATGCCATGGAAGAAAGACACGGTCAAGGATCTCGTTGATTTGCTAAACAGTGGTGACACTCTAGCGGTTATCGATATCCATGGAGTTCCAGCCGGCGCAATGATTGGCATGAGAAAAGATCTTCGTAAATCAATGAAGATTCAAGTTGCTAAGAAGCAACTGATGAAGATTGCTTGGGATCAATGTGGATACAAAGCCGAGCAATTAGAAAAACTGTTTGAGGCGGCAATTCAACCCGCTCTAGTATCATCTGCTTCATTAAACTCATTCGCTTTGTTTACCGAATTAAAGAAAACCGAAGCAGGTAGAGCAGCAAAACCTGGCGATATTGCGCCACATCAAATCGTAGTTGAAAAGATGGACACTGGTATGCCACCTGGGCCAATAGTTGGTGACCTAAACTCCGTTGGAATTCCGGCCAAGATTATGGGCGGTTCAGTACAAATTCAAAAGCGCACAGTAGTTCTAGAAGAAGGCGATGTATTCGAAGGTGAAATGGGTATGATGTTGTCAAAGATTGGCATCAATCCAATTGTTACTGGCCTGAAACTTTGCGGTACTATGGAAGATGGCACAATGTTTGAGCCAGCCACCCTAGATATCGACTATGACCAATTCAATTCCGACCTGATTAGTTATGCAGCAGGAGCATTCAACCTTGCTTGTAACATCACATGGTTTACTAGTCAAACCATGCCTACTCTGGTCGCTAAAGCCAGCGGTGAAGCACTCGCCGTGGCTGTCGAAGCAGCAGTGGTTAATGACACCACTGCGCCACACATAATCGGTAGAGCAAACCGTGCTGCATTAGGCATCGCTGGTTCGCTATCTGCTGACGCACTCGATGACGAGCTAGCAGCAATGCTAGGAGCGGCTGCAAGCGCAGCTGCTGCAGCACCTGCTGCAGTCGAGGACGCTTCTGAGGCGCCAACCGAAGCCGCAGAAGAAGAGGAAGAAGAAGAGGAAGCCGGATTTGGCGGACTTGGAGATCTATTTGGTTGAATATGAGGTGAAAAATATGGAATATGTATACGCTGCTATGTTACTGCACGCTGCTGAAAAAGACATTGATGAGAAAGCTGTTGGCGCCGTTTTGAAGGCTGCTGGCGTAAAGGCTGACGACGCTAGAGTGAAAGCACTTGTTGCTTCACTTGCTGGTGTCGACATCGCTGAAGCTATGACCCAAGCTGTTGCTGCACCTGCTGCCGCTGCTCCTGCAGCTGGCGGTGCCGCATCTGCTGCCGCTGAAGAAGCCCCTGCCGAAGAGGAAGAGGAAGAAGACGACGGCGCTGGCTTTGAAGGTCTAGGCTCGCTTTTCGGTTGAGCAAGACGGATAAGAATCCGATTTACGTTGGCCAGAGAAGGCGACAGCATATCGACACGGTTCATCGGTCACTCAGGAAAAGCCTCGTCCTAAGACAGGCCGTTTGTTGAGCTGTGCGAAAAACAACGCTAGTTTGTTATCTTAGTAGTCTAAGCGTTGTCTAAGGAAGACAACATCATGGTACGAAAAGCAACTACTGATTTAGAAATCAGTGTTTCACCAGTACAATGTGTCAAAGCATTTCGCAAGCTTGTTGAACAAACAGGTTGGACAATAGAACGGCATGAAGGTGCTAGATTAGTTGATAGATTTGCGATCATAATACCGATGGCACAATCTACTCGCACCATTGGCATTAAGATTCTAGACGGGCCGCTGCGTGGGCTTGAACTTGCTTGTTGGTCGGAAACTAGAGGGTCTCACGGAGCAATAAATATTGCCTCATTTCTGTTACCGGGCGGGCCAGATTTACCAGTTACGAAATCTCTAATTGATAATTGGGTTGCTAGTTTGCCCAGGTGCCCATGGCGCTGGACTTTTGGTGAACGGTCAAAAATAGGTTTCTTACTGCCAGTCTGGCGAAAAACCAGAACAAAATTCGCTAAATTAGGCTTTAATACCACAAAAAAAGGTTGGCCCTATCAAGCAAAATCATCTTGGCCGTTTGTTGACGAACAAGAATGACCGATTATAACAGGGTTCGGTATAAAGGCAATAACAATCTTCCCCCTAAAGGGGGAAGCGTAAGCAATGGCTAGTTCATCGGCAGGCGGGAA
>CAXGZX010000153.1:0-2749 GCA_964014545.1 uncultured Candidatus Poseidoniales archaeon
CAAACGCTATGTCGGAACATATTGCATACCCTTCAAACATCAATATTGTCAACACTGCGTTCCTTGTTGGTATGCCGATTCTTGCCTTAACATCGCTAATTTTCTATTCGGTTAATTACGGTATAAGTTGGTTTGAACCAGTTATATTTGTATTCTTTTATCTCGCCTCTGGATTATCAATAACTGCAGGTTATCACCGCTTGTTTAGTCATCGCACTCACAAAGGTGCGTGGCCACTTAGACTATTTTACGCACTATTTGGCGCCGCAGCATTTCAAAACTCAGCGATAAAATGGTGTAGTGACCATCGCCGACATCACCTCAAGACTGATGAAGAGGAGGACCCATATTCAGTCACTAGAGGATTTTTCTGGGCCCATATCGGATGGGTTATGGTCGATGAGGGAGAGGAAATTGTGGAAAGTGTCAAAGACCTGCAAGCAGATAAAATCCTCGCATGGCAAGACCGTCACATATTCAAAATTGGCTTTTTGGTTGGCATTGTCCTGCCTGGACTAGTAGGCTTTGCTTGGCTTGGTAATATTCATGGTTTCTTAGGCGGCATGATATATGGTGGATTTCTAAGAGTCGTAGTAGTTCATCATGCAACTTTCTTGATAAATTCAGCTGCACACACTTGGGGCAGTCAACCATATTCTACTGAAAATACCTCAAAAGACTCTCCGTTACTATCATTCTTTACCTTTGGAGAAGGCTATCACAACTTCCATCACACCTTCCAAGCAGACTATCGTAATGGTCACAAATGGTACCATTGGGACCCTTCCAAATGGCTGATTAAATCTGCTTCATGGGTTGGGCTAACTAGCAATTTACACAAAATACCTGCTAAATCAATTGAAGCGAGAAGAATGAAGAGAACCTTTGAGAGAAAAGCAGATGGTAACGTGATTGATAATCAATTCCAAGAAAAATTTTCTGAGTGTGTCTCTCAACTGCGCAAAGGATTTACCGATCTACTTGAGCGAAGAAAAGAGTATCGAATGGCTAAGGTTGGTAAAAAATCACAGACTAAAACCAGTTGGAAAGCGGTAAAAGAGGCTCATAAGATTAGAATCAAGCAATGTAAAATAAGAATTGCCAAGGCCAGAATTGAGTTTAAACTACTTGTACAATCAATGCGCTTAGACATCAATACAACCGCACAGGCTGCTTAAGTTCACATTTCTGAATCTGCAGCAATTAGCGGTGATAAGTCACCATATTCAACCAGTAAACTAGGGCCACCCGCAAGATAGTACATTGAGCCCAGCCCGTCTCGTGAATCCTCTGCGCTGGAATTGTTATTGGTGGCACAATTACCAGTACAGCCATCGGCAAAAGCCACATAGACACGTCCCTCACTGTCAATATGTAAATCATTGAAATCCAAAAGATTACGATTTGAGCCGCCAATGTCACGACAGTCACCTGAGTTCAAGCAAATTGAACCTATTTGAACGGGGTCATCAGTTACGCGATAAGTATGGAAAATTGGATTGTCATCTAGGGCATTAAGGCTGTAGGTGATGTATAGGTGATAGGTCGCATTATTTGGCGCATAGTGCGCGTTACCATCCCATGGACTGCCATCGATATTTGACTCATTGAGCATCTCCGTATTCTCACTACCAAGGTAAGTCACGGCAATCCTGCCAGGGTCACCAGCATCGGTTTGTGGAAATACTGTCGAGATAACTCCTGCTGGTGAAATTCTAATGCTCTCTTGTTCCCAAGTCTCGCCTGAATCGGTAGACCTAGACATGTAAACTCCCTCGTCACCGCCAGTCCAAATATGGTAAGCGTTTGATTCGGTGTCGGTAGATATCTCTGAATTCTTACGCGGATAAGGTGTGCCGACATCCTCGCCCATGGTGCGTTCAAACCAAGTGAAACCATTGTCTTTCGATACGATTACTGATGGCGTCTCAACTCGAGGTGTCACGTAGACGGTCCCATCTGGCGCAGTAGAAATTGCTCCATGCAAACCACCATTGGTAGTTGCTAAGCCAATAATTTGTCCTCCTGCTTCGAAAGTTGCACCACCGTCAAAACTGGTAAAGCAAAAGATTCCTGCTAGTTTATTGTAGCAATAGTATACTGCTGTTTCATAGATTGTACTACCCGTTATTTGACCAAGAGCGCCGTAACCAGCGGTTGTCCATGGACCGGTAGCTAACTTGATGTGGTCGTTAATTGGGGTAGTTCCTGAATCGTGAGGATTGCCTAGCCACGTCTGGCCGTCATCATCACTCCAACAAATCCAGGAGGTTTCTAGTCCAATCATCTGAACATTGAACACACGATCGGTAATTGTGTCTACCCAGCCATACGGGTCGCTAGTTGTCGGTGAACACTGAACTGGGTCTTGAGTTTCTTCCCAAGTTTCACCCGCATCACATGAGCGCATGACTTTCTCCATGGCAATGAAAAAGATACAGCCGCTTGAGGTTACACCAATGCTTGGCTCCTTGCCAGTCTCTCCAACATCACTGAAATGAAAAGTCATCTCTATCGGTTGAATATCAACTGAATTGCCCGTTTTATCGGTGACAAATACTCGGGGACTTTCCTCGATAATTACTTCTGGCTCTTCGATGATTTCATCCTCACCAAAACAACCCGACAAAGACATCGTCACCATGAGTAAAGTCAGCAATATTGCCCTGCCGTGCATGACAGAGCCTAACTGCTGCTATTCAATAGGATTACTATTGATTAAAACCGAGTATCACACTGATTTTGTCAG
>CAXGZX010000154.1:0-2695 GCA_964014545.1 uncultured Candidatus Poseidoniales archaeon
CCGTTGATGCCATTATCAAGCACGATAGTCTAGTTATTCCAAGAACCGTAACTTGGCTTGGGTCATAAGCTGTAACATCGATTAATTGAAGCAATGAGTAAATCATCGAACTATCCCAGGCAAATCTATCTTGGAATAATATAATGGCAATCGGTGCCAGAGACAATAGTAAATTCTGCCGATGTTTAAGAGCCCTAGAGAATACCAAAATATACATTGTAATGAATAAAATCCCGCCACTAGAATCTATCAAACCCAACGCAAGTAAACCGAACAATGTGATTCTATCTGCACTTTCATCAAGACTTGCAGAGTTGATGCCTTTCTTGCTAAGTGATGTCGAAACAATTAGCGGGCCTGCTAGTAACATTAAGTCAAATATAACTCCGTTGATAATTAATTGGTCAACCTCAGCAGCAGCATAGTTTAATTTGAAGGCAACTGGTGAAGCAACAATAACCATCAGCCAAATCGCCACCATTCTTCCAAGTGAAGACGCTTCTTTTTCATCTAGTACTTCCTTGATAATTATGCCAATTGGAATCAACATCAAAACTATCCACTGAATATCCAAAGCGATGCTTTTAGCATCGATTGATGAAACCGATATACTGAACAGAAGTAGTGGTCCTAATAGGCTCATCCTACTCAGTGTACCCCAGCCTTTGGTTTCCTTAGTTGGCTCGATGGTCTCTTTGTGTATTACCCAATTATCCGTTACCGGATCGTAAATAGGAACCAATTTTCTCCTGTTGGAATTAACCATGTTAATCAAGTACCCAACATCCAATTCTGTTTCTTTGAACTTCATCATACTCAAGTAAACCATTAATCCGACAATCGCTAAGGTAATATTGAATCCCGACAAAGCCTCAGAAATAGCGTCAGGAAGCGGTACCTCAAGTCGACCTAAGAAGGACAAGAGCACGGATAAAGCCATCGAGGTAAATAGTGCTGAACTAGCCCCCATTGCTGATCTTTCATCCTTATTTTCTCGAGCCTCATTCAACATTAGATAAGAGGTTATTATGGTATAAATTACGATAGTCCAAGGGACCAAGACATTACTTCCAAGTAATACTGGAGACGAAACGACTAATGTTCCAAGTAATGTAAAGTGGGCAAAGTTGTCGATTTTATCCTTAGAGCGGGCTACTTCACTAGTTACTAGTAAAGCAATAATTAGCACAGAATCAAAATACTCATAATAAAATCCATTTGAGTTAAGGTGACTTTGTAAGAAGAACGACGCTCCTGCTGCGGTTATGGTACTATTAGCTACCCATCTTCGAGTAATCTTGGAAATAATTAGCAGGTAGGGTAACATAATGATGGTTATTACCCAAGGTATGATGCTTGCTTGTGGAACAATTAGGAATAATGACGCTGCTAAGCCTATTGGCATATAGGGGATTCGCCGTTTTAGTGTGGCAGGGAAATAAGCAAGTAACACTACCAGCCAAAGAACCACTTGAAGGGTGATTATACTGGATAAATCACCATATTCGTCTGCTCTAAATGGTCCAAGAATTAAATTCAATTCTTCCGCCCTAGCAAAAACCATGGCGAGAATTACTTCGCCAACAAGGAAAATTGATACCCATTGCATCAGGTCTTGTCGAAGGCGGTGGTCTGCTGCTAGCCACCCTTGAACAATAATTATGAAGATAATCAAAGAAAGCGCTCCACCCGCCCCAGTATCATCTGCAGGATTATTTTGCATCTCATATAATATCGGAATAATTCCGCTTGCCAATGCTGCAATGGCGAATATTATTCCGCTATTCGAGCGTAGAGATAACCACATGGATACTGCTGTCAAAGAGATTATCGAAATTCCTAACTCCCAAGATACAATGTCATTAGACCATCTCATCCAAGGGCCAAATCCAATAATGGCTAATACAAGGGGAGTGAATGTTGCTACAGACCACCCAAAAATCACCTTGCCCTTCAATCTGTTCAGATACATGACCTGGCCAAAAATAAGAATAAAACAGGCGGCTAGTTGAACATATATTGCTTCAGCCGAGGGCGACCAATCGGTGTCTGAATATGGAATGCCTTCATTCAAGAACCAAGAGTAATTTGATGCGGCCTCGCCAATTAACCATCTTGAGCCCCATAAAACGCCAACTGCGGAGAAGAAGAAACCTATGCCAATCAGGTAATCGTGAACGCTATGTAATTCAGCTCCACCTTTTCTACGCTGCCATTCTACCAGTGCAATTGCCATTCCAGCCGAAATTAAGCCACCCACTCCTAAAATCAAGAAATTGAGATTTGTCGAATTCTCGGCAAACGCAATTGCAAGTATACCGCCCCAAATTGCGAACATAGCAATTCCATAAAGGATCAATTGAGCAAATTTCTGTAGCGGATTAACCACAGCATTTGCTGGTAGCGGGCCTGGTGAAACTACCGACAATGCAGGCATTGAAGAAGAGCCCTGGAGCAAACTCCCAGAAGCTTGATTTGCGGAAATAATCGCTTTTGGCCTAGTAGGACGAACGGGTGCACTTGACATTTTATCGTTCGGTGTCCAATCCGTTGCCTTTTGAAGATTTAGCCGTCATTAGTCTAAAAGGTCTATTTTCAAGTGACTTAATGACACGTGGTTGTGACTTTAGATTACTCGGCTTCAGATTTAGCCTCTTGTGAAGCATCTAGCGGCTCGCCATCACCAGATTTTCTA
>CAXGZX010000155.1:0-2677 GCA_964014545.1 uncultured Candidatus Poseidoniales archaeon
AACAAACTAGAGATGTCACAGCATTTGTTACTGGGCCAGACATAATTACCAGTGCGTCTCAAAACATTGTCCAAAGAGATCTTGCGGCCTTAACAACGCTGTTGACAGAGCAACCCTTTCCGCTACAATTACACGGTAGAATTCCAATAGACATTTTGGATTATAATGAATCTGATAAAACTTTGATTGAGGAGTGGAATTGGGAGGCAGCAACTCAGAGACAATTGTACCTTGATGGAGAACAAGATGTTATTGCCGATCGGCCTGCAGTAAATTGGAATACAATCGAACAAGACACTAATTTTGAAGATAAATCTAGCATATATTGGACATTATTTGTTTGGTTTGCCTTGATTACACTAGCCCTAATTGCATTCAAGGATCAATTCAAAACTCCTAAACAATCTGCGATTGAAATAATTTCGTTTGTCGCCTTTATTGCAGTTTTAGCGTATAGTCAGTACCGGCTAGATTTTTCGGCAATGATTCCCCGAGGTATAGGTGCTGCATCTGCAGTCTATCTAGCCACTACTGCGCTTTCTTTGAGAACTAATAACATAAATATGGGTAATAAATCAATGATAAGTTTAATGACAAGTCCAATAATAATGCCATATTTGTTCATGCTTTTATTTGTCTTAACTGGTGATATTAGCCGTTCGGTAGTTATTGGTATGTCGATTTGGGTTGTTATTTATCCAATCAATATGTTACTACTCGATGGTAACATGCAATCAAAGTACCAATTTTCTAATGGTTTCTTCTGGTTAATGGCCCTTGCCTGTGTTTCTTTTTCAGGCAACAGAGTTTGGTTTTTACTAATTCCTCTAGTTATTTTCACGGCTAAATCAGTACTGGTAAACTTATCCAAGCAGACTTCAAGTTCAAATAGAGCTGCAACCTTGTTAATGCTATTTTTCACCGTTATCTCACTATTATTTGTGAATGATAGAATTACTGGATTCCATATTATGTCCTACGTGCTAACATTGGGTTGGAATAACAGCGTTTTGATAGTTATTGGCTCGGTATTGATATTACTGTTAGCATGTATTATTGCGAGTAAATTAGTAGATAATGAGCTTAACTATCGTAGTATTTCATGGTCTTTTGGAGGTTTATTGATTGTTTATTTGGCTCAAATTATTGAATCGACAGATTTTGATAGAATTTTACTAGGGGTGATAATTTTATCCTATATGTTCTGTGCCTGGAATTATTTATTGAATAAAAAATCATCAGATAATTTTCATTTATTCACGCTAATTATCTCATGCCATATGCTACTTACATGGGGGGTTTGGGCTTCTATTCTTGCGATTTTATTACTACCTTGTCTGGAAATATTTTCTTATAAATTTGCTAAAACAATTGAGGGGCAATTTGATATTTATGACCCTAAATTAATTATCTCAATAGCAGTCTTTCCTTGGATAATGTGGGTTTTATGGTGGACTTTAATGGGCCAAGTTAACGGAGTTCAAACCTGTTACGAAGGTATTTGCCCTCACCCACGAGAACTAGATTTAGGCAGAGTTCAAGTAAGGGGTGGGTATGTTGGTTTTAGAAGTAATCCTCCAACAAATTGGATGGTAGTAATGATCGCCGCTCCATTGATTATTTTCTCTACTAAATTGATGCATGTAATACAGAGTAAGGGGATAATGCTTAGACCGTACATTACCTCGCAATTATTACTAATTCTTGGCTCAATAAGCTTAGTCGCATTTTCTTCTGATTCACCACGATTGTTGTTTTCTATAACATGGAATATAGTTTTTGCACTAATGCAGATAACATTCGCCATATTGGCTATCTTTTGGTCCAAAATAAGTATTCAAAAAGAACCACAAATAACGCGGTAAACGATGCACTGAGTGGTGGACGTGCCGAGCCAGAAATCGAGGCCATTGGAATAAGTACGGTTTTGGCAGCACGGCCCACTCTCGATGTAAATCAAAGAAAGAGAAGTGGACGTGCCGAGATTTGAACTCGGGGCCTCTACCATGCCAAGGTAGCGATCTTCCAACTGATCTACACGCCCATAGGTGTTTGTAGCCAGTCCACCAACAGACCCATGATAAGCATTTTCAATCATAATACAGTTGATGAACATCGGATGATTGGCCGTGATATGGCGGGTTCAGGTATGTTAGGTGACACACCTATGCCAACAATTGATCCATACATACCCGAAGGTGCGATAGTAGAATCATTATCAATCCTTTCAGGAATCACAGAGGCGGTATTTATGCCGTGGATCGAACAAAGGATAGAACTTATTTGGTTAGAGCCGATTGACGACAGATTAGGTATGACAAGATTCGAAGAGGGTTCAGCAGAATTAAACCGCAGAAGAAGGTTAAGACTCGACCCTGGTACTGTGACGATCGGATTACATCCTGCCTTACTTGAGGATGAGGTGCTGTACAAACATACCTTTGTTCATGAATTTCTACATGCTGCAGGTTTAACATTACATACATCCCAACATGATGAGTTAACCAATAAGGTGGCACCAATGCCCAAAATGTCTGAATCATCATTATTGCAACGGCTAAGAAATTCTGTACTTGGTGATCTCAAAGTAAAATCATGGACTTGTGATCATTGTGGCTATAGTTGGGATAGAACTACTGTTAGAAAGCCCACTAGGTGTCATAAATGTGCCCGACCT
>CAXGZX010000156.1:0-2672 GCA_964014545.1 uncultured Candidatus Poseidoniales archaeon
ATGGGGGGCAAATCAGCTCGTTTAGATGTTGTAAATATCGTCAGCCGAGTTGAACGTTCAGCGTATAACTTGGTCAGGCTTTGCAGTTTGTGGCACCATGCCCTCAATAACGAGAACATTATTCTTGATTGATACAATGTTTAGTATCATTAAGCGGTTTGAAAAACTCCCCTTTCGGTTGAATGTTTTACTCTATGTGAACCGTATAAGGGCACCTTAGATGAACATCCGCCTTACTTAGACAGGCTAGGTAAGAAAGCATTAGCCGCTTTCTCACAAGCATTGGCAACATCATCCATTCTTTGCAGAACTCGATACATGTGCATTGCAGCAAGTGCATCATCGTCTCCAGTAGAGAATACATGTGCAGCCGCTTTTGCTTCAACTTCATCAGCTTCATGTTCTTTCAAATTGACTTGTTTGATCAATTCTGCAACCTTTGCTTTGGCAGCCTTTGTTTCCCCACCAATAGAGAGGTCACGCATTGCTGCAGCTGTTTCCTTATACATCGAAACAGTCTCTGAAACGACCTCGGCCATTTCCTTTAGCATCTTTCTAGCCTTTTTGTCTTTGTATAATTCTCTGAAACTTATTTGTTCAGCAACATTCTGTGCATAGTCGGCAATGCGGTCTTGGCGAGTTAGCATATGTAAGAAATCATCCATAGACACCATCAATCTGATATCTTGTTCCGACATTCTCTTGCGTAATTCTGCCTTGATGTTATCGGCATCTAATTCAGCGTCTATTGTCGCTTTAATTTCCTTGCTAGCATCCTTACCATCTGCTGCCTTGTTAACCGCAGTTAGCATGTGTCCTACGGTAACTTCAACCGCTTGGGCGTGTTCATGGAATAGTTCGAAAGGTGTTGCCGCTTTTTGCTCACCTGTTCCTGCATCAGACAGAGCTTCTTCGACGTATATCTCACCATCTCTGGTCTGCCACATAACGAATGCTACTGCGATGAATGCTATTGGAAGTAAAATTATCATTTTCAGATTATCTCCACCAGATATGACATAAATCGTTGCGGCTCCAAAAGCCGCAACAGGC
Source organism: uncultured Candidatus Poseidoniales archaeon (assembly GCA_964014545.1). Lineage (GTDB taxonomy): Archaea > Thermoplasmatota > Poseidoniia > Poseidoniales > Poseidoniaceae > MGIIa-L1. The sequence continues at coordinate 1,054 of CAXGZX010000156.1, forward strand.
ACACTAGCAACCCATGATGCGGCAATCTTTCCAAACACACGGAAATCAACTGCTTTAGCCCCACCTGCAAGCCCTACTCCAACAACTGCACCTACCAAAGTATGGGTTGTTGAAACCGGTACAGCTAGGAACGGCATTGAGAAAATCATTATTGTTGTCGCGGCACCAAATTCTGCGGCAAATCCTCTTGTTGGAGTGATTTCAGTAATTTTCTTACCGATAGTCTCCATAACTCTCCACCCCCAAGTCATTACACCAATTGCAATTCCTGCTGAACCGAGTAGAACTAACCACAATGGAATTGGAGCCTTTTCCATCAACATTCCAGTATCATTGGATAGTACTTGCCAAACAGCAGCCATAGGCCCAATTGCGTTAGAACGGTCATTTGCGCCGTGTGCGAATGCTACATAGGCTGCGGTAATAATTTGTAACCAGACGAAGATTCTCTCAACACCCTTGAACCCTCTACTCTCTTCATTGATGTCGATTCTTCTTAGAATCAAGTAAAGGCCAAACGACGCAATAGCTCCAATTATTGCTGCCAATACAAGCGAATTCGCAGGAAACCATGCAGTTTCTATGAATGGATTCCAACTTCCGTCTGGGCCCCCGTCTTCAGGCTTGAACGGCAACCAGTCACCCTTATCTTCGATCCATCCATTCGATTGGGCCTTTGAAAAGAATCCCTTGAGTGCTTTGAATTGTAGAGCAAGACCCAAGACAAAGAAAGTTGGGAATGCTAGAATTGGTGCTAACCATAAAGAACGCTTTTCCGGATTATCTGCATCCAAAATTGTTTTCTTGATAATCCAATAAGAGAAGAATGCCACTAGGCCACCCATCAAAGGACTTGCAACCCAACTCATCACCACTTTTTGAACAACTTCCCAGTTGATGTAAGAGGTGTTGTGGTCGACCTCAAGAACAAGCCCCACTCCAATTATCCCACCAATGATAGAATGTGTCGTTGAAACTGGAAGGCCAAACCGTGTTGCTATTGTTAACCATGTTGCTGCAGCCATCATTGCCGCAATGAAACCAAATGCGATATCTTGTGAAATATCGGGAGTTACTTGGGTAAAATCTACTTCTAAAATCCCCTTCCTTACAGTATCAGTTACGGCATCTCCAGCGAAAAAAGCCCCACAAAATTCGAAGATTGCTGCAATAACCACTGCCTGTTTTAGGGTTAAGGCACGAGAACCAACCGAGGTCCCCATTGCATTGGCAACATCATTTGCTCCAATATTCCATGCCATGTAAGCACAAACAATCAACGCCAAGCCAACAACAATCATTGTGATAGGTTCCATCAATAGTTTCCATAGAAGAACAGATTATATCCTAATGCCTAAGTAATCTATATAGTTGTATATATTACGATGAATTGATACGAATGAATTCAGGTCCAGGCAGTGTAGATGTTAGAAAAATACAACTTACCGGGGGTTCAACTTACACACTTTCCTTACCAAAACCTTGGATTGAGCAAATGGAGTTGAACCCTAGAGACGGTGTTAGGGTTGATTGGCGTCCAAGTGGGGCATTACGGCTTTCCCCGCTCAACCGAGCAAATTTCCAGACAAGAACGGTAGCCATTAATGCGGCTAATTTAC
>CAXGZX010000157.1:0-2672 GCA_964014545.1 uncultured Candidatus Poseidoniales archaeon
GATAGAGTAGCGTCTCGTGGGCTCGGAGATGTGTATAAGAGACAGAGCCATAATACATTAACACCTAATTCTTCAAAGTATCCGGATTCAATTTTTTGAGTTACTCCTTCTATATCTCCACCCATCCAATCAGCGCCATAAGCAGCATTAGTAGTCTGTGGGTCATTGCTGGAATTGCCATTGATATATCTATCAGTCATAATCATGTAAATCAAGGAATCTTCCCAACTAAATTCACTTTGTTCACCTACCCAAAAAGGAACTAGATGGTCATATGCTTGATTACCATCTGTATCATTTATTTCAAGTCTCAATGTATGTTTTCCCTCTTCATGTTGGGATATATCTAGGCTCCATGTCATATTTGTTGAATCCCAAATAGCATTTTCAAGTCCTGAAGGAATCCCACTCGGCCCTGCTCCACCAACTCCGGGTAGAAATGTAATAGTCAGTTGTTGGTCAACAATTTCACTATCAAAATTTGGACGGTTAGAGTCTTGTACACGTACCACAGAATTCTCAATATTACCACAATATCCTCGATATGAATTAGAAGGATCGAATGTATACACTCCATCAATAATGAATTTATAGCAATACATTCCTTCACTGAGATTTACTTGAGTTGACCAAATACCATTACTTTCAACCAGTGAAATAGTATCACTCCAATTCCATTCACCGGTCAATTCTACAGTTGATGCTGTGCCAATCCATGAGAACTCAGTATGTCCAGATTGATAATCAATATCAGGGTTATCAGCGGTTACTGGAATCATTGGCAGCATAAATACTGTCAGAAATAAGAGAGCTGCGGACATTTGTTTGTACATCTAATCTCTCCGAGTGTCGCTAATTTGTCTATTTGAAAAGGTTATTTGCGGTTTGTACCAAATCATCAATGTGATTACATAAGAAACTTTGAACAAATTCATTGGCAGGATTATGATAAGTATTCATCGGTTCATCGTGTTGTTGTAGTATTCCCTTATCGAGAATAACGATTCTATCAGCTAAAGTCATCGCTTCGATTTGATCGTGTGTAACATAAATTGTTGTGGTTCCTAGTTCATCGTGCAACTTACGAATTTCTGTGCGCATTTGGTGGCGTAATTCAGCATCAAGGTTGGACAACGGCTCGTCCATTAGCAGAACTTTTGGACGTCTAACCAATGCTCTACCAAGAGCAACTCTTTGCCTCTGTCCCCCACTAAGTTCCTTTGGTTTTTTATCGAGATGTTCGGTCAAATCAAGCATTTCGGCTGCCTCTTGGACTCGCACTTTAATCTCATCACCACTAAGTTTAGCATCACCTTTGGCCATCCTCAAACCAAATGAGAGATTATCTGATATTGACATATGAGGATATAGTGCATAAGATTGGAACACCATTCCCAAATCTCTAGCGCCAGGTGGAAGATTGTTTACGGTGACATCTGCTATCTGAATTTCTCCAGAAGTAACTTCCTCAAGACCTGCTAGCATTCGTAAAGTAGTTGATTTACCACAACCAGAAGGCCCTAATAATACTAGAAACTCTCCGTCTTTAACTTCTAAATTCAAATCTTTAACGGCTTCAAAACCATCATCATACTTCTTTGAAACCGCATTAAACTTCACATTAACCATACAATCACCCCTTTACTCCTCCAGCTGAAAGCCCCTCTATCAGGAACTTCTGGAAGAATAAGAATAGTAAAGCAACTGGTAAACTAACCAGAATACTAGCAGCAGCAAAATCGCCCCATGCTTGACCTGTTGAAGATATCATTGATGCAAGACCTACTGGAAGAGTGTACATGTCGTTTTGAGTATTAAATGTCAAAGCAAGTAGGAACTCATTCCATGCTGCAAGGAAACTAAACAATGCTGTTACGGCAACTGCTGGTAAAGACAATGGTAGGACAACTTTGGTAAATACTTGGAATTGATTACATCCATCTAAAGTTGCAGCCTCTTCAAGTTCCCTAGGAACTGTGTCGAAGAATCCTTTCAACATCCAAACGCAAAGAGGTAATGCCGTCACACAATATGCCAAAATCAATCCAAGATGTGAATTGAGTAATCCCAATGTCTTCATGACTAAGAAATAAGGCACTAAGATAATAATTCCAGGGAACATTTGGACCAATAAGAACGCAAACATTGACGGGTCTCGACCTGTAAACTTGTACCTGCTGAATGCATATCCTGCAGGGATTGCAATGACTAAACCTAACAGGCTAGTACCAATTGAGACAATTAAAGAATTTCTCAACCAAATCCAGAATGATTCGCCTTCTAGGATTTTCTTGAAGTGTTCACCACTAAATGAATCACCTATTTCACCTCCAAGTGCATTACCCGGGGATAGGGCAATATCAAGGATCCAAATAATGGGGATCAATGTGATTACAACAAAATGAAGCAAAGTTATGTGCGATCCTAATGTTTGGTGCCGGGGTTGGAGTTTCGCGTTTCTTTCAAGCCCGTACTCAACTGCACCGATAGAAAGTTCTCTACTCGACCATACTGAAACCGCCCTATTGGATAGCCAAAATAGTGCAATTAATCCTGGCGCGATTAGCCAAAGATTAATCCATATATTGAATATTGAATATGGCATCAAAATCAATCGGTAAATCCCTAATGAAATTATCACTGCACATAACAGTAAAGATAAATTACGCTTA
>CAXGZX010000158.1:0-2671 GCA_964014545.1 uncultured Candidatus Poseidoniales archaeon
GTCTAATGAAGGTTCAGATCGATTCCATTTACGTCATGGATTTGTCACGGTTGGAGAACTTGACCACGGCGATAAGGCCGTAACTATGTACATCAAAGACAAAAAGCCCGAAGACGATTGAAGCAATTAAGTCACAGTGACCGTTCAGGCTGTATATGCACATACTGGTAATGACCCGAATTGTTTTGGGACATTCACTTGGCGGCATGCAAAAACAAACCATGGACTTGTGCCAAGGATTTGCCAAAGCAGGACATCGCGTCACGGTGATTACTACTGGACGTAAAGACGGAGTGCGCCATGAGGATAATGATGGCATTGAAACGCACTACCTTGAAGGGACTAAACCAGGATATTACAGTCGCAAATGGAATTCTGCTGCAAAGAAAAAAATTAGTGCTATTCACCAAGCAACACCTATTGACATAATCCATAGTCAGTCAATGGGCGCCAATGGAATTCTAAAATGGGCCAAACGTAGTGCTGTACCTGTTGTGTCAACTTGGCATGGAACCAGCCTAACCGAATTCTCCTCCTTCTTTGGCTCAGCATCATACCATCCAAGATACTGGCACTGGTTACTCATTACCCCTACTACTTGGCTGAAACGTTATTTCACCATGGAGTTGCCTGTACGAAGAGCTAGTAAAGCCATAACTCTTGTTTCACCAACCTTAGAACATCACATGAAATTATTTGCTAAAGATAAAGTCAAAGTAATTCCCAATGGAGTACATATTCCTGAACAATTTGAAGCGAGTAATAAGAATGATAAATTTGAGATTATTTCAATCGGTCGAATTGTCAAACAAAAGGGAGTACAACATGCAATACATGCTACTGCAAAACTACCAACTGAATTCAAAAATAAAGTTCATCTACATATTGTTGGTTCAGGTGATTATCTCGAATCACTGGAAAGCCTAACTTCAAAACTTGAGATGAACGACATCGTCACTTTCCACGGCAGGACTGTTGGTGATGAATTAGCAGCGATCTACCAACGCTGTGACATCCATCTAATGCCGACTACAAGTCATGAAGGCTTACCGCTGACTATTCTTGAGGGGATGGCATACGGTATGGCGACAATTGCCTCAAACATCGGTGGAATACCAAGTGCTATTACCGATGATGTCAATGGATTTTTGATAAAACCCGGTAATGTTGAACAGTTAACCAATCGATTACAAGCACTGCTGGAAAAGCCCAAGCGCATTAGCGAAATTGGTAGTGCTGCAAGAGAGAGTGTCATCCAGCACTACTCTGAGGACATGATGGTCAAGCAAACACTAGCTGTGTTTGAAGCGGTGGTGTGATTATGCGAGGTTTGCTTAACGCATTGAAAAGTAAGTTGAGTGGGGTATTTCCAACTAAAAACCCTCATGCTAATGACCCACTATTGTCAAAGGTTCCAGCTTACGAAACTTGGCCGCATGTACCTCTGCGGCATCTCAATGAAACAAGCATTGTCTACAACTTTGGAGTTGGCGAATCCATCGCCTTAGAATTCGTTTTATCCGGTTTGACCGCCTGTTCCGTCTACCACTTTGACCCGACTCCTAGATCTGCACAACACTTCGCACTTTGCCAGCAATTATTGGAATTGACAGAACATCAACGACAAGATTTCATCAAACACAATACTAACCCAGCATTTGGTGGTGGTGACAAGAATTATTTATCCATTATCGCACAATCAAATGCTAATATCAACAATCAGCACTTCATGAATGTTGGACTGTATAATGAAGATGCCACATTAGACTTTTTCTTACCTAAAAACAAGGAGCATGTCAGCCTTAGTATCGACAATCTACAAGAAACTGAAGAATCAATACAATTACAGGTACTTACCATCGATTCGATAATGAGTAAATTGAATCACCAAGTAATTGATTACCTCAAATTGAATATTGAAGGAGCAGAGGTCGTTAGCATCATCCATATGCTAGAGAATACTGCTGTTCGACCGAAATTTATGTCGATTAAAATGGAATTATCGAGAGATAAACCTGGTATTGAGACTGATAGATTACAGCACCAACTAGAAACTTTGCTAGCCAAAGATTATCGAATCATATTCCAAAATAAAGACAGTTATACCTATCAACTAAATTAGTGCTAAATGACTAATGTTGCGCCAATTCCTCGACTCTTTTTGCTAACTTAGCACGCTCTTCTTCGGTAAGTGTTGGAAGATATGGGTCTTCATCTTTCATGATGTTTTCCCAGCCGGCCATAGTTCTTGCGAATATTTCAGTATCAACATTCCATCTAAACCATCGGTCGACGAATTCACAATGTCGCTTGATATCTTCATCATCCTCGCCTAATTTACTCAATATGAGATTAGTTTGCAGCAGGATAATAGCAAAATTAGGGCTTATCTGATAAGTCTGAAACGGATTACGTTCACCGATTATTGTCGCATGTTCACGCCACAGACCAAACGTTACATCATATACCACTCCAACTAATAATACCAAAATAATCACCGTAGCGCCAATCCCAAGAAGACCAAAGTAAGTTGTTGGAATTCCGGCAAAGGTTGAATCATTTTCAAATCGCCATCGCAGGTAAGGCCAAATAAGCAAAGTCAAGGTTGTTACCCAAAACGCCATTGAGATAATTGTCTGGCTTTGTTGGACACGCCAGTATTGGCGCATGA
>CAXGZX010000159.1:0-2666 GCA_964014545.1 uncultured Candidatus Poseidoniales archaeon
CAAATCACCCTGCCACCGCACCATGCAGTGCTGAATTGTAATCTTGGTGCCGGGAGCGGGGCTTGAACCCGCGACCTTCGGATGTCTCAGACACCGCAAGGGTTGCACGTCATACGAATGCCTTGTAGGCTGCCCTATGAGTCCGACGCGCTACCAACTGCGCCACCCCGGCTTGGGCTGACGTGACGGCTGGACTCTTTGAATAATGCGGCTCTAACAAATCAGTATTATTCCATATTAGGCTAATTTCTCAGCCGTAGCATTCATGCACTCTCAGCCTTCCGAGTGAACATGGTCGACCTCCAAACTGCGATGGCTGCGGCTTCTGCTGAGCGCAAACAGCGTTCCGGAGCTGCTAGTGAGGAAAGAAAGGTCAGAAGAAGTGGGGCAAGTCTTGGCTTAGAACCATTTGACCCAGTAAAACACGTCAGCAAAGAGAAAGCAGACACAGCATCGATGTGGTTAGTTATTGCATTTTCAATAACTGTTTCAGTAATGATGCGCTATGTTTTGATGCCGAATACAACTCCTGAGAAGTCTGATATTCTGTACTTAATGCCGCTAAGTGCAATAATTTTGATACCGCAAATTCACCGAATGGTAATGCCAAAAGATTTCCAGGAATTTTACGGTAAAGGTACCTGGTTCAAAGCTGGTTTCCTCCATACTTTTACCTTCTTAGCAATGTCATTTTTGCTAGTTAATCCTCCCATGGGTGACATCGTGGCTCCTAAATTAGCTAGCCATTGGGCGATTGCGACAGATGACGGTGAAGTTTTGATGTTCAATGAAGACTCTAGTAAGGATGGCGAAATTGAGTGGATTGTAAGCAATGACGGTCGTCTTGAAGGAGATATCTGGTTGTTATTTGCTTTGGCTGACAATGTTAATTCCGACGGTGCAGAAGTGACTGTAGAACTTACCCATCAATCTGTTACCCAAGAGCTGGCAAGTGACGCCGATTTTTGGGCTAATAATTCTGACCGAATTGCCAATGGGACAAAAACAGACAACTCTTCAGCACCTAATTTAGTGCCACACTCTAAGGATCAACCGTTTGCAGTCAACATTGGCAATGATTTAGCGGTAGGGACTCATGAAATTATGGTGACCATAACAGAAGACGGAGATCCTTGGGAAAATGAACGTGTCTACAATTGGAAACTAGTAGTTGTGGAAGCGGTTGAACAAGCAGAATCAGGACAGTAAATCCCCATGCTGCATCATAATTTGATTGATTAAGCGGTCAATTTTTTTAAGGTCATAATTTTCTCGTGCAACCCGATTTATCTTGATTAGTCTAATTGCTCTAATTGGCTTTGCAAGTGGCGTCCAGCACAGAATGTTTAGTAAAGTTTCAATCCCCATCGGTCTAATTCAATAGACTTCCATAGTAGTCAGTTTTGCTAACACCTGTAGTGAAAGTGAAAGTGATTATCGATTCAGATGAGTTACTAATCTTGCAGTTAATGCATCTAGCTGTATTTGCTCTCCGCCACCCTCGACTAATCGGTAATCAACTTCTGCCATCCATTCAGTAAGGTCCAGTTTTGATTCTTCAGTGAGGAAGTCTGCCGAGTATAGTTCTCTATGCAATTGATTGACAAAGTCAGTTCCTGCGAGTCCGTATTTGTCCAGTACCTCGCGCAATCTTCTGCGGGCCGAATGAAAACCATCATCACGGCATGCCATGAGGTATTGGTGAAGGCTTTCTGGCGGTGCGGTTGCTGAAGTTTCATAGATCAGTTCTCTTGTTACCGTTGTGCTAAGTGCGGCAGATACTTGTAGAGCTGTTAGGGCTTTACGCAAGTCCCCCCTGGAAATTCTAGTAAGTGCTTCTGCAGCGTCATCATCTAGAGTGATTTTTTCAAGTTTTGCTACATGGTGTACTTGCTGATTGACGTCAGAGTCTGCTAATGGTCTAAACCTAAATACTGCACATCTGGATTGGATTGGTTCAATTATTTTTGATGAATAATTACATGATAGAATGAATCTACATGTTTCTGCATATTGTTCCATAATTCTTCTTAGGGCACCTTGTGCATCATTTGTCAACGCATCTGCTTCATCAAGGAAAATAATTTTGAATGCAGCACCACCAAACGGACTAGTTCTGGCAAATTGTTTTACTTTTGTTCTGATGCTCTCTAATTTTCTTTCATCTGAGGCGTTCATCTCAAGTAAATTTTCCCGGTATTTTTCTCCAAATACATCTTTGGTTAAGGCCATTGCTGCAGTCGTTTTTCCAGTTCCAGGGGGCCCAGCAAATAGTAGGTGTGGGAATTGCTTTTGCTCAGCGTATATTGCTAGTCTTTGAACCACTGCAGGTTGGCCTCTAATTTCACTGACCGAACGTGGTCTATGTTTCTCAACCCACAACTCGCTCATATGTTGATGAAGTTGCCGAACGCCCTTCAACATTTTTATTGTATTTCCCTGCAAATTGGTTGTCAATCTGGTTTATTTTTGGCTTAATTAACCCATCCAAGCGAAAAGACAGTAAAAGGAGACGATTTGTCGTAGTTGAGTCCCATGCTTTACGCGACCGAAAAACGGCGAGCCGTAACCGCGATTTTACTAGTTTTTATGTTCATTTTTGCAGAACTGGTAATTTATGATGAGGATTCAAAAACCGGACTTGAAAGTCGAGATATTTCTAATAC
>CAXGZX010000160.1:0-2643 GCA_964014545.1 uncultured Candidatus Poseidoniales archaeon
GCGCTCTTAGAATGCCAATTGTTTTACGTCGCTCAGAAACTGAACGCACCGTAACTACCCCTATTCCACCAATTCCTACTATTAGGCCAAGCGCCAAGTATGCTTCAAAGATACCAAGAATTGCAATCACTAGCGACTGTATCAGCATAACGTCATCTGAGATAATAGATACTGCAACACCTTCACCGCTTAAGTTGTCTTCCAAATCCTCTGATAATTCTGCGGCAGCTATTCGCACATTTTCTGGTTTGCCAGTGGCTGAAAATGTCTTGATTCCAGAATCATCGAAATCGCTTGAAGGAGATGCGGAATCTGTTAAACTTACGTACATTCTTGTCAATCTTCCATCGAACTGATCCTCGACAATTTCACCACTAGTCCAGACCCCTGGTGAGAACAAATATGACGACTGTTCAAGATAGCCAGCAACGGTGACAATGCGCTTATTTCCAGGGTTAGATAAATCAATTAGAGAAATCGAATCTCCAATTGAAAAACTTAACATAGATATCCCAGTCCCATCAGTACTTAATTCAAGGCCAAAAGAGGCATCTAATAACACCAAATCAGACCGGCTTTGCACTGTTTGCCAAACCTCTATTTGACTACTGCCAAATTGTCTGTCCCACTCATGAAGTGGTAAGCCCCCATGGTCAGCAAATCCTGCATCAAATCCGCGTAAGACATACGGCATGCGTTCTTGCTGACTATCTTCTAAAAATACCTCAGAACGATAAACCAAACCAACAGCATCAATATCACTGGCAAGACCGGAAGATAAGTTCCACTCCATTGGGTCATTTGACAACTCAATTGGTCTTGAGCGAGACGAAGTCAACATCAATTCAAATTCTCCTTCTGTCTCTTCAACAAAAGAACTAGAATAATTATCAAATTGTTCGGTGTAGCCACTAAGTACGACCACAGAAAACACTGTGATTGAAAACATCGCCATAACTACCGCAGTGCGCACTGGACTAGCCAGTGGATGAGCCAATGCTACTGGAACAGTTGGCCCCATACGCTTGGTTAACAAGCTTGACCGGCCAATACGAGAGACCAACATTGGCGCTGCACTAGTAAGTAGCATGACACCGGCAAAGACTTCAACCAGACCAAGTAGAATAAAGGAAAATTCATCAGGAGTCATATCACCTCTAATCGGGTCAAAGCCGGCCAATCCAATGGTCCAAAGCAGCAGTAGTCCACCAAGCCAGGCAAAGGTATTACGGCTGGCATGGCGAGCCAGCCGAGCCCATATCCCGCCTTTAGCACGTAACATAACTGGTAATTCCCAAGTGAAAATTGGCGTGAAGGTAAAGATGACAAATACTCCACCCATAGTCCAAAGCAAGTAGGCAAACGCTGAATCAAAACCAAGTAAAATCAAGATCAGCAAACTTAGTACTGCTCCTGCTAAAGTACAGATTTGAACGATTAATAACGGCCACGGTAAGCCTGCTTGAATCCTTACAAGACCGCCCCGCAGCGCTGAAACAATGTTCAATTTAGCCGTCCACATTGCCGAGCCCCAAAGGGTAATCATCGCTAACATGAAACCCCAAGCCCAGCCGGCAAATAGTGACGAAAAGGTCCAAGAGAAGGTGAATAGGTCTGAGCCGGCTGAGGCAAATATACTGCTAAATCCAGCACTAATGCCCATTGCTAGCAGTAAACCAAGCAATGCTCCAACAACCCCTGCCATTGCCGCTATTACCACGCCTTCTAGGACTGCTAGTGCTCTAACATCCGAGCGAGTAACCCCCATTGCTCTTAGAACACCAAGTTCACTACGCCTCGCTTCAGCTAACATCAACACTATGGTAAGCACCAGCAAGACACCCGCAGCGATAGTAAATGTTCCAAAGACCAGGAACATGCCAGATATTACTCCAGAAGATTGAGCAGCAGCCTTTGCCGCCTCTACTTTTACCGCAGTAAATCGTAAATTGATATCTTCACTATCCGATAATTCATCAAACCACTGAGTGATGTTATCTAACGTGGACAAAATACTCGCTTGGTCAGTTGAATTTAACTCACCGCCACCAACGATTAATATTGAGCGTTCATTTACTCCAGCTGCAGATAATTGCTCACCATAATCTAGCGAAATAAATCCTAGCACTACATCATCTAATTCAGCTAGAGACTCTAGACCCTCTAGTTCACTATACTCACCGTCATGAGTCAATCTAAGTGCACTATCATTACCAAAGGCGTATGGTATCAACCCCTTGACCCAAATATTGCTTAACCCTGGTGTCATTACCAAAGTCGACAACCGGTTTGACACAGCTACATTATCATCCTCAACAGTGATTGGAGATTGTCCGCCACCAAAGGCAAGGAATAACTGTGGCAGTTGACCAAAACCGCCGGCAGATGAAAGGATTGGTAATCTGATGGTTACAACTTCGGCCCCGCTATACTGCAAGATACCTTGCTCATAAGTACACCAATTTCCAAGAGTCGTTGAGGACAGACCAGCAATACCATCACAAGCAGAGTGATTACCAACAAATTGTGTTGCTGGTTGTGGCCAAAAATCTCCATCTTGCCACTGATTAAATGAGGCATTAACATCCAGACTTTGACTGACATAACGTTGCACGGAGAGTAATCCTTCGATTTCCAAATACA
>CAXGZX010000161.1:0-2579 GCA_964014545.1 uncultured Candidatus Poseidoniales archaeon
AATTTGATTAGAACCTTCCACATAGATGATGTCCAAAGTTGGCATGCTTGATATGAGTGAGTACTTAGAGCCAAACACTACATTTGAGTTGCTGTAACCCGGCATTATTTCAAGCATTAAATCCAATGGTTGTGAGTTTCTAATTCTCGATTGCACTTCAGAAGTAATATTGTAGGTTACTTGTCCAGTTGAAGTTATTTGTTGTTTGTCAAGTAGGTTTGTTCGGTCTAGTTGACTGGATGCTCCCGGTGAATTCCAAGCATTGGTGGCATCGTATTGATTCCAAGTTACTTCAGCAGCAACCCAATCAGAGTTGTTCAATGCCCATAACCCTACTTCTGGGTTGCTAGTATGGGAGGTTGTAACCAATGCCAGTTCTGATGAAATAACAGCAAGACCGCTTGGCAACACATAATTATCCAAGCTTATTCCAAAAATAGTTTTACTAACACCCTGAGATGGATTATCGTTAACATAGAGATATGGATAACCGTAGGAGCTTGTGTCTGGGAATGCACTGCTGATTACGGAATAATCAAAGTCTGGAATGTTACTCAAATCAGGTTCATCCGCCGGAGATATAGTCAATTTATGTTGATCTCCGCCTAACCAACTAGAAACAAGGTTGCTAACGAAGAAAGATGATTCATTCCACTCGCTAGTTAACGAATCATTGTCATAATTTAACATTCTCCAGTAATACTGCTTACCGATTTCTAAGTGTTCTTGGGTAGATAGCTGATATGCTCCGGTGCCTAATGAATTAGTTTGTGAAGTTCGTTCGTCGATCGAAACAATCACGTTTTTGAAATAAGAATCTGTGGATATCTCCAAAACACAACCGGAAAATTGCGAGGCAGTATTATTCCATTGCATATTTGGCATTGTGTCACCTGAAAGGTTTCCACCAGTAATGTTCCATGTTGCTTGGTTATTTATTGGAAACACTAGTTCTGGCTGCACAACGGATGCGTTATTTGCCCATCGATAAGTTATTTCGATTGATGGAGAGTTCGTAACTGTAGATTCTGTTGAATGGAAGGTTATTTCGGCTAATTGGGAATTTGTCAACTCCGAGGTTGGCTCTCCAAGAAGCACGAGGTTTAGGGGATTATTTTGGGAATGGGATAGGCTTCTTTGCATTGGGTAGGATATATCGAAATCGAACTCTGGTTGAGTTTGATCTGATAACACGCTGTGATCTACTGAAGTTGATACATCTGCAATACCTCCTGAAGTCCAAGTTTGACCGGTGGTAGGTGAGGACATTGTGGCTTGTCCTTCAGTCCAACTATTGGCAGTTGTGTGCACTGAAATTTGTTGCTGATATTGATTGTTGGTACTTCTTACCAAGTTAATCTCACCGTTAATTATCGACGAGTTGGAATGTAAACCAAGCAAATGCGAATTAACTCTGACGTGAGAGAATGATTTTGTATCACTGCCTAAAGTTGAAAGTTTTAACAATTGACTTGCTCCTTGGGGTGTTGTTTGTTGATTTTCTACATAAGTATCTTCAATTAATTTCAAGTCACCTAATGTAAAATTATCATTGTTTAAACTAATTGTCGCAGTTCCATCTAAGTTGTCAGTCACACTGAATGATGGAAGTAAAAAGTCACCAAACGACCAACTACCAGCCATTGAGGTGTTATCATACGCCCGATAACGGTAATGTATCTTATTTCCTTCAGTTAGAGAGTCAGTGCTCGGCACGGTAAATTCACCTGTGTTTCCAGCGGTAGTAAATGGATTATTCATCGAAGAAAAATGCCATTCACCATCATTGTAGTTTCTAAAATCATTGGATAGTGAAAATTGAAATTCTAAGTCATTACCAACCATCGAATTGTACGAGAATGTTGGAGTAGTATCTGGTGCGAGGATAAAATCTGGAGTCATTAAAGCCTGACCATCATTAGCAAAATCAGCAACTGCTGAGCCACCGCCACCTAAACTATTTCCAGACATGACTTCCAATTCCAAAATTGGATGGAAAGATTGTGTTTGGTTTCCTTGACCTGCACAGGTGTAATGACCACCTACCCCAGATAATAAAAAGTCGAAATTAGAATTTTGATTTAACAGGTCATTTTGAACAATATTAGTTACATTGAATACGGCCTCATACTGATTATTACCAATTGGAGAAATATCTGCTTTAAGTTCCCAATGAGTTCTATCCAACAGACTTTTGGCACCAGGAAGTGTCCAAGCAATGCTATTGTCAATATTGTTCCAAGTCACTTCGCTATCCGTATACGCCGATTTTATTCCAGCGGAAAACAACATCGGTTCAATATTCATGTCGAGTGATGATAATTTTTCACAAACAAGTGTTAAGTTTGCGTGAATAATTGACTCTGATGCACCTTGTAATGTGTTAGAGAATTTCAATATACTTCGGTTCTCTTGAGAATTGGATTCTCCGACATAAATATTATTTGAATTCTCAAAATTAGTATTTGGATCAACTTCAGAAATATATGAATCCATTATTTGAGAAGGTTGCTGTGTTGAGATTGTATTAGAAATATCTCGACTTTCAAGTCCGGTTTTTGAATCCTCATCATAAATTA
>CAXGZX010000162.1:0-2565 GCA_964014545.1 uncultured Candidatus Poseidoniales archaeon
GGCACCAGCGCAGGCCATCATTTTTGCCGTGGCTGCCCCAATGCCCTTGCTTGCGCCAAAAATTAATGCGTGCTTGCCAGAGAGTGAACTGCGCGAATAAGGGTAATCCTTGCCAAGTAGGTCCATAGTCAAGCCAGTAGGTCATATGACATATTATTATGCTATCATAACCAATCTAAGATTGCATTGAGGATTACCAACCAATCATCACTTGCGACATCTATTATCGAGTAGTGGTCGCCAGGTAGCCATACTTTTTGCACGTCACTACCTTTTGCCTTCATAACTCTAGCATATGTCTCAGATTGCTCAATGGGGACCTCGTCATCTTCTTCACCATGAATTAACAGTACTGGGGCAACTGGGGGGTTATCAACTGGATTGAGATTTGACCACAAGGATTCATCCTCTTCAGGTGCGCAACCAATCCATCTACGAACCGCATCACCGTCATCTGATAATTTGGCCCGGTCAGCACCCACTAAATCTGTGATTGGCGCTTGGGCTATTGCTAGCCATGGCTTTCTTTCTGCCTTTGCGGCTAGGATTAGCGCTAATTGACCTCCAGCGGAATGACCCATGACCATAGAACGCATTATGTCGATTCCGGGTAATAGGGCCAGTTGACCCCATGCTCTCATAACATCAGACAATGTGTCCATCCAAACTCCATTTTCCTTCTCATTCCATCGCTTAAATTCAATATTCCAAGCCGCTAATCCAGCCTCGGCTAAATCCTCCGCAATCGGTTTCATCAACTCAGATGAGTACTCAGATTTCCAGAAACCTCCATGAATCAACATCACGCAAGGCAATCCATGCTGATTGGCAAATGGAGATTCATTGTCAGGCATGTACAAGTCAGCAAACTGCCATTCCTCTGCACCCCACTGCATTCTATCAACTGCCATGGGAGGTACATCGCGTCACTATCTATGATAATTGCTATGCTAAACTTATAGGTGTTAGTAGTCTGCAACGTATATGAGCAATGTACTGGACATCCCATTTGATGATATGGATGGAAACTCCCAAACCTTACGAAAACTGGGTAGTTCTACTACTGACACTTGGTTGATTGTCAATGTCGCAAGTGCATGTGGTATGACAAAACAATATGCTGATTTGCAACAAGTTTCGACAAAAGAGGGACTGCTAGTAGTTGGTTTCCCATGCAATCAATTTGGTGGACAGGAACCAGGGAGTCATGATGAGATTTGCCAATTTACCAGCGAAACATTTGGTGTTGATTTCCCGCTGATGGGTAAGATCGAAGTCAAAGGCGAAAACCAGTCGGCTATCTATGAAGAATTGACAAAAACTACTGGTTCAGACGGATATCAAGGTGTGATCCGCTGGAATTTTGAAAAATTTCTAATCGATAACCAAGGTAACAAGACTAGATTTTCCTCACAAAGTTCAGTAATCGATATAATTCAGTAGAAAAACAACGCTTTATACCGCAACCGTGAAATTTTCGAAACATGGTAGACTGGAACTTAGATACTAAAGCAAGCACAATGGTCGCCGTAGAAACTAGGCAAGAAAAAGTCATGAGAAGGCCGAGAGTCAATCATATGAACACATCTCGTAAAGCAAGGCCTCTGATGGAAACATCCAACAGGCACTTGCTCCATTCCGGAAGCAAAAGGAAGTCTGCCCCAAAAGTGACCATCCGCAAAGCAAAGAGGGATGTTCATGGTAACGTCTTGATATCAGCCTAGTTTTTCCAAATTCTCCTCTGGGAGAAAACTAGAATTGTGTTCGAAAATGCATATAAACCAAGACATTGAAGCGTGTAAATATGAACACGAGGACAGTCGCTACTCTAATCATTTTGAGCATCTTATTAGCTGGCGGAATTCCACTAACCCAAGGAAACTCCTCAGGCAAGCACAATGCTGGTTCCAGCGGCTGTAATTGTCATGGTGGCGCAACTGGCGCAATTTCTGCTACCCACAATTTCCCTGCAGAATACAATCCCTCAACTACAAGCTACTCTATCACAGTTGGATTTAGTGGTGGTAATGGTGGTTCTGGAGGTGGGTTTTCCCTACAAGTAAGCGCTGGGACACTTTCCAATGCCGGCTCTAACATGCAGATTAGTGGTTCTAGTGCTACTCACTCAGGTAGCGCAGGGACTTCGTGGACATTTCAATGGTCCCCACCAGCCTCAGGAACTGGTGATGTGAGTGTCAACTTTGCGGTAATGAACGCTAATCTGGCAAGTGGCAACAACGGTGATGCTTGGTCAACAACGAGTTTTACCATTCCAGAACTAGCCGATGTTGATACTGATGGCGATGGATTTAACGACGGAGAGGATGCTTTTCCGAACGATCCAAATGAATGGAATGACTCTGATGGAGATGGAGTAGGTGACAATGCCGACCAATTTCCCAACGATTCAACTGAAACAACTGACACAGATGGGGATGGAGTGGGCGACAACGGCGACGCATTCCCTAACGATTCAACTGAAACTACTGATGCAGACGGCGACGGAGTTGGCGACAATGCAGATGCATTCCCTAACGATTCATCCGAAACCGTAGATACGGACGG
>CAXGZX010000163.1:0-2541 GCA_964014545.1 uncultured Candidatus Poseidoniales archaeon
CCATTTACCCTATTTGCTCCTACCGACCAAGCATTTGCTGATGCAGGAATTGACCTTGCTTCGCTAGATACTCCAGAAGGTAAGGCAGCACTATCAGACATCTTGCTCTATCACGTAGTGCCCGGAGCAGTAGCATCTAGCGCTCTGACCGATTGTATGTCTGCTACCGCAGTTAACGATTTGCCGTTATCATTCACCGTTGCAGTTGGCAGTGTAATGGTTAACGATGCAACAGTAGTTACTCCAGACGTGGCAACCAGTAACGGGATAATCCACGTTATCGATAAGGTTCTAACACCTACTTCAACACCTACTGATGTACCTAGAACTGCTGCCTGTACAGGTGTCCACAACTCACTGGTTGCCGCAGTAATCCAAGCTGAGTTACTGCCCACTCTAGAGGGTGAAGGACCGTTCACAGTATTCGCTCCAACCGACCAAGCATTCGTTGATGCTGGAATTGATCTTGCTGCGCTTAATACGCCAGAAGGTAAAGCAACTTTGACTGACATATTGCTACACCATGTTCACCCAGGATCACTATGGGGTGCTGAAGTAACCGACGGCATGATGCTAGCAATGGCTAACGGTGACAATTTGACACTGACCAAAATGGACGGCAAAGTAATGATTGGTGATGTTGAAGTTACCACTACCGATGTACTAGCCTCAAACGGAATAATCCACGTTGTCGATAAGGTCATTATGCCACCGTCTGAGGTAAACGACTCAAATGATGATGCTGAAAGTTCTTCAGACGATGATTCCAACAGCTTCATCTGGATTGCCTTGGTAGTAATTTTACTACTTGGTGGCGGTGCAGGAGGATTCTATCTGGTAAGATCTAAGGGCGCTGCAGCAACACTGTCAAAGGACTTTGCAAGTGCTGGTCTAATGAACGACTTACAGCCAATTCAACCAACAGCATATGCTACTCAAGCAACAGCACAGCCAGCCCAACAAGCATACGCTACTCAAGCAACAGCACAGCCAGTCCAACAAGCATACCAACCGCAACCAGTTGAAACTGTCGAGGTTGTCCAAGCACAACCAGTCGTGGCTGAACCAAATGTTCTGCGACAGTGGACTGATGAAGCAGGATATACCTGGAGGGCAATGGATGACGGCAACACCTACTGGTGGACAGGCGCTGAATGGCAAAAGTATGGTTGAACAACACAACCTGTACATGAAGCGGCACAGTGTTTCTGAGTCACTGGTAATTCCGGTTGCCAAACTAGACCTCTGGAAAGAGATTAGTCGACCAGGGAGTCTCAACGACACCCATCCATTCTGTCGCTCAAATAAGGCCGTAACCTGGAATCTAGAAGAACATAAAGACGAGTTAGTTTACCTAAGTGGGTTGACTTTTATTCGGCAATTTGTAACCTGGAGTGAAGGCGAAGGTTATCAGCTAATCATTGGTGAGAAAGGTGGGCCTCAATCCTTCGTAAAGTGGGAAATTGAATCTTTGAGTTCAACAGAGGCCAAACTAACCATCACAGTTTACCCATATATGTTGGCTAGGCTAGGGAAAGTGTTGTCATATCTGCCGTTCCATATTTTCATCAAGCCTCGCTTATCATCATACCTAAAGTCGGTACTAAGAGGCCATAATCACTATCTCACAACAGGAAAACCAGTTCCTCGCAACCATTGGGGTAGTCACCCATGGTTTAGTTGAGGTTTTATACAAACCGTACTTGCCTTGACCATGGGCAGTACCAAGTATGCGTTATTTGTTGTACTGCTGATGACAATGAGTTTGGCAGGATGTACGTCAGAAGAGGGTGCTGAATCGTCAATTTCGCTGTCGGTTGAGCACAGCGCTGATAGTGGAACGATTGTGGAGTCTTACTCAAATGGTGATAAAACCTCAACTACTAGCCCAACTATTGACTTTGATTTTTCATCGACAACTGCTGATGTGAATATCGTTACTTTTGGTATAAATCTCAACGATGGAACTGATTCATTAGAGATTGATGCCGCGAACAACTCGGTAATATCGTTCGAATTCTTGCAACACGGTTGGTACAACATCACTGCTTATGCAATTGATGAAGATGGAGGTCAAGTAGAAGCAATCATTTCAATTAAAATTGATATGCGAATTGAATGGGTTGAAGCAAATACCGACCAGCCACAAACCCTTGTGTTTGATCCCGTACCAGCCAATGGTGGAGCCAGTGCACAGATGATTGAAGTCAACTCGGTTGTTGAAAACCCAGAAACTTTTGATGAGATAATATCTGGTGGGGATTCTGTTGGAATTACCTGGAATATCATGGATGAGGTAGATGATGTTTGTCAAAAGAAGTCAGCAAATATTGAGAATGGTGGGTCTGGTGTTTGGGATACCTTGCACTTCAATACCTTCCAAGTTCATGAATTATCAATTACTTTTGATGATAATCAAGAAACTATTAACGTAGAGCATGTTGTTTCAATTATTTACTAAACTCAAATAACCATCTTACAATAAGATATTTGACAATTAAATCGCCCACTTCAATCAGTACATATTGGCGGGCGATGCAG
>CAXGZX010000164.1:0-2541 GCA_964014545.1 uncultured Candidatus Poseidoniales archaeon
GATATGCCTTCATCGAGTCGGCGACTTGCACGGCTGGTTTAAACTTCCCGTCGCGGTAAAAGTGATGATTTGGTGCGAGAGATTGACTAATATTGAGGTTTTGTCCCAACTCATGCGGGGATTAATGATAGCCACTATGATGCTATTGCTGCCGCTTGCTAGCGCCATCTCTAGTCCCACCGAGACAATCATTTATGAGCCAGATTTAGAGGGTTTAGAACTGGTTTTAATTCTTGATGAGGGAATTTGGACACAAGAGGCATGGAGTGATTTGGAAAACCATGGTTTATCGCCGCTAAGAGCCTTGTCTGATAGGGCGGTTCTTGTTTGGTCTGAAGGATTTGTTTTCGATGAAAGAGGGTTTGAAATTCAGGTCGCTGATAATGCCGATTGGCGAGGCGCCATTGATGGTTTAGAGGCCCCGGGAAGTTTGGTCAAAATCGTCTTAGAACCGCGATTGCCAATAAGTGCATACAAACAAATTGCTGCTAGTTTTGCCTCGCTTGGAGTAGACGTGAGTGATATGCTGCCACTTAGCTACAGTACAACTCCGTTTGATTTTACCATAACATTACCCAGCCAAATGTCTGCGGAAAACATTTTGTTAATTCCCGGAATTTTATGGATCGAACCTGTCCTTGATGCAGATGCGCGTAACATAATGGCAGCCGGTTACATGGGTAACAATCAACCGTCATCACACCCGCACTGGGAATTTGGACTAAATGGTGCCGGGGTGATTCTTGGGGTAGCAGATAGCGGTATTGACTTAGATCATGCTTGTTTTAGAAATGCTACTGCCCCGGGGTCTGTCGGCACGGAATTTAATGGGCAAGATGCTGTAGTCAGTCCCGGCCCTACACACCGGAAGATTTTGTTATACAATTCCAGTATCGATGATGGAGATACTCCGGGACACATGGATTATCGACATGGAACACATGTAACAGGATCTCTTGCTTGCCACGACATCTATTCTTACTCTGATGGGGTAAAGCCAACCAACGCATCGACTATGTCATATGATGCAAAAATAATTTTCCAAGACATTGTCTCATCGGAAGGCTGGTCTCCGCCAGAAAATGTCACCGATTTGTTGATGGAAAATTCCATCAATGGCGGCATCATTCATTCCAATTCATGGGGTGATGATACTACATCCTATACTGCACGATCGGCTGATTTTGATTTGTGGGCTCTAGAGGTCCCGTGGTCGCTGGCGTTTATTGCGCCCGGAAATACTGGGGCGCAATTGCTTGAGCCGGCAAATGCAAGAAATGTTGTCGCCGTAGGTGCTTCAACAAAATCAGCATCGCCAACGTTGTGGCCCTCCTCATCAATAGGCCCTACAGAGGCCGAGACGTTTGGGATTTTTGCTGTAGCGCCGGGGGTTTCCATAAACTCTGCTAAAGCGGATGGTATTGATGATTCTCTCAACAACGACATGCGAGTTTCGAGTGGAACAAGTATGGCTACACCAATAGCCGCATCGTTTGCTGGAGTTCTTCAACAAATGGTTGAACAGGGGTGGATTATGGGTTCTAATGAGCCGCTAAATGTGGAAAATATGTCTGACATTTCACCAAATTGGTCGTCTATTAATGAAGGAGATATTGGCTTAGGGCATGGCTTTACCCCCTCTGGGTCGTTGATTAGGTCGCTGTTGGCAATAGCAACTGTTGATGTTGCAGAGGAAGATGATTACTTCACAAGAAATAATTACAGCGGCTGGGGTGCATTGAGTCTAACTGGATTAATTGATTTCCAACAACTTGAAAATAGTCTTGGACAAGATAATCTCACACCTACTGAAAATTTATGGATTCATGACAGCTTTCGAAGTGATATAAACATCAGCGACTGGATTTATAATCGCTTAGATGGCTCCTCTAGTCAAAATATTGGCGATAACCCGTGGAACGGCCTAGGAGCCGAGGGCCCGTTTTTGGAAACTGGAGATGTTTGGCAAAAACGATTGGTTCCAGAGGGAAATGAAGATTTAGAGATTATTATGTCATTTCCTGCAAAACCAGAACCATTCTTGGTTGATGACCTGCAATTGGTTGTTAAAATGTCAAACGGCTACTCTGCAGTTGGGGGAATTTATGACTACGATGGTTATTCTTCCCTTGTTATTAGTGAAGAGTTAGATGTAAGTGAATTAATTAATTCCAATGAAACTAGTATTGGTGTCAAAATCTCACAATTCGATTTGGTTGACGTAGAGTGGGTAGAATTGTCAGTTCATGCAAATTATATCGCCCCAGGAAATAGTCCTGGCACAGTAGGAGTTGATGGGAATCGCCTCGGTTTTGCTGTTGCCGTGAAGGGGGTCGCTAGAGATTCAATAAATTGGGAAGATGCTGATGGTGATGGGATTGCCAATGCAGAGGATTTGTGCCCTAATGAACACCCCCAACAATTTGATGTTAACTTAGATGGTTGTAGTGATGATACTGACGAGGATGGTATTGAGGACCAGTATGATTTTTGCCCAGAGATAAACCCAGGGATTTATGACAATAATCTTGATGGATGCAC
>CAXGZX010000165.1:0-2517 GCA_964014545.1 uncultured Candidatus Poseidoniales archaeon
GGTGGTGCATCCATAGGAGGCATTGGTGGCATTCCAGGAGGAGAAGGTGGTGCATCCATTGATGGCATTGGTGGCATAGGTGGCATACCAGGAGGTGCAGGAGGTGCGTCCATAGGAGGCATTGGTGGCATTCCTGGTGGTGCAGGAGGTGCGTCTAGTGGTGCATCTGCAGGTGGCATAGGTGGCATAGGTGGCATAGCAGGCATTCCAGGGGGCATAGGTGGTTTTTCTTCTGACATTTCGATTCCTCCGCGCAAAAAGTCAATGCGGCAGTTCCGCCATTGATGCATAGCACATAACCATTATGCTCAAAGGTTCAACCAAAAAATGCGATTTAAACCCTAAATATACCTAATTCACAATCAAGTTGATTTATGAGGCGAGAAAGCCCCCTACATGGTCGGTCTAGATAGTGGAACACCCCCTGTAATATTTGTTGTTGGAACTGCAGGTGCAGGAAAATCATCCTTAGTGACTGCTTTTCAGCGTTGGTCACGGTTTCTTGAAACAGATGCCATTGCGGTAAATTTAGACCCTGGGGCGGAAAGGGTTCATTATGATGCAGAATTTGATGTGAGGGACTTAATCTCGCTTACTGAAGTAATGACTGAGTATGATTTAGGCCCTAATGGCGCACAAATACTGGCTGCTGATTTACTTGCCGCACAGGCAGGCGATGTTGCAGATCAACTGCATGCATTATCTGGCGAGCTTATGATAGTCGATACCCCCGGGCAGGTAGAATTATTTGCTTTTAGAGAGGCAAGTAATCACTTAATCGAGGTGCTAGGAAGAAATCAATCAGCAATCATCTATCTATTCGACCCAATGTTATCACGCTCACCATCAGGATTCGTATCTCAGATGCTATTGTCTAGTATTGTTGAGTTTAGATTAGGACTGCCAACCAAGAATTTCTTGTCAAAGTCTGATTTACTAGAGCCCGATGAACTTGAGAAGATTCTAGAGTGGTCTGAAAGATTAGAGATTTTGGAATTGGCACTTTATGATGAGGCTGGTGGGCAAAGAACAGAATTTGCCATTAATCAATTACGCATGATGCAAGAATTTGCCCAAGCACCTGGTTTAACCCCCTTATCTTCTGAACTTGAAGAAGGACTTGCTGATGTTTTGACATTTGCTCAAGCACTATTTGGCGGAATGGGCGATGCTAGAGATGGTTTTGCTCAAGATATCGAACATGAAAGAAATTGAGTTTTGGTTCAATAACTCTTAGAAACCGCCTTGGATTAGCAAGGTTATGGTAAAGCATCTACTTGCGATTGATGACGTTGAAGACGACTTTGAAATGATTCTAAAATGGGCAATAGAATTCAAGCGTTTGTGGAAACAAGGAGATGACGTAGCAATAAATTTCATGCCACTTGATACCCTTGCTGTTGGGTCGATATATGAAAAACCCAGTACCAGGACAAGAGTTTCCTTTGAGGTTGGAATTAACCGCTTAGGTGGCTATCCGCTTACTTTGTTAAAGAACGATATTCAGTTAGGTAAATCAGAAACAGTGGGGGATACATCACAAGTTCTGTCTAGATTTCTTGGCGCTATGACATATCGATGTTTTTCTCACTCAGATGTCGCCGAACTAGCAAAATACGCCGATGTACCTGTGCTTAATGCACTTTCAGATAAACACCACCCGTGCCAATCAGCAGCAGATTTGATGACAGTTTTGGAGAATTTCAAAGAACTAGATAATCTAACAGTGGCTTGGGTTGGCGACGGTAATAACGTATTACATGATTTGATGTTGGCCTGTGCAATGCTTGGAATAGATATCCATTACGCAATTCCAAAAGGATACGAGCCAGCCGAAGACATTGTGTCACGCGCTGAGGAAATTGCGGCGAAGAATGATTGCAAGGTGATTGCTACCAACGATCCAGTTGAAGCAGTAGCAAATGCAGACGTTGTATATACCGACGTATTCATTTCAATGGGCGAGGAACATCTCAAAGACAAAATTAATTCGTTTGACGGTTTCCAAGTTAACGAACAATTAGTTAG
The DNA here is from genome assembly GCA_964014545.1 of uncultured Candidatus Poseidoniales archaeon. Taxonomy (GTDB): domain Archaea; phylum Thermoplasmatota; class Poseidoniia; order Poseidoniales; family Poseidoniaceae; genus MGIIa-L1. The sequence continues at coordinate 2,029 of CAXGZX010000165.1, forward strand.
CAACATGAACGCTGATTGGCGATTCATGCATTGTTTACCTGCTCATCGTGGCGATGAGGTTACTGATTGGGTCATGGACCATAAGAATTCAATCGTGTTTGACCAAGCTGAGAATCGCATGTGGGCTCAAATGTCACTACTTACTTACTTAGTCAACCAAGAGGCATGGGAAACCATGGGCGAATTCATGGGACTAATCTGATTAGAGATACATTGGTACAATAAATCCAATCAATCCTAGCAGCATTGCAATTCTAATTTTCCCTGCTGCTTGGTGGTCTTGGCCAATAGCGAGCTGCTTGTTTAGAGTAATTAACATCAGTATTGCCGGTGTTTGGAATACTAATTGGTTGAACTCAAACGGTCCTTTCCAATATGGTAGATAAAGGCAAACCAGTGATGCCATAACAATCACATAAGCAGTCATTCTCGACTTTAGCAGACCGATACTCATCGGCAAGGTTTGCCTAGTACCTTTATCTGCTTCCA
>CAXGZX010000166.1:0-2492 GCA_964014545.1 uncultured Candidatus Poseidoniales archaeon
GCAAGATAGTTGGAGTTCCCCAAATGGTTCCGTTACTGGATTCAAAGTTTAGGCCAGCCGGTAAATCTGGGCTGATTTCCCAACTTGTAACTGCTCCGCCACTAGGCGATACAGTATTAGGCGTCATAGCTTGATTGAGTGTCAAATCCATATCCACTGGATTGTAAGCAAACGTGCCTGGTGCTGCATCAATTATTGTTAGATTAATCGTGGTTGAGGATGAGCCATTAGCATTGCTTGCAGTGATTGTATACATTATTGGTGTTAGTTGCAGAACTGTTGGTGTTCCACTGATTACGCCATTATTGAAAGTCAGACCACTTGGCAGAGTCGATGGTGAAATTGACCATGTGGTTGGTGCACCAATTATTCCATTGGCTGCATTATTGACATTGAATAGTGAATAACTCGAACCATTGTAAGCTATGAAATATAGTGTTCCATCAACATCTATGATGTCTCTTGGAGATGAACCAGATAAGCCCTCTCGTATATCTTCCACTCTTACAGTACCTGCGGGCGTACCATCAGTACTCCATAACTCATAATCACTAGAACCATGTTGGCTGGCTCTAAAGTATACTATTTCATCAACTTGATGATAATAAATTTGATCTGCCCCTGGTAAAAGGATTTCTTTTAACAATGAAGTGCCACCAGAAGTACCATCAGTCTTCCATAACTCAAGTTGGCCGTCTCCATCTGAATCTACATCAAACAATAAATAATTCTCAGTAGCGTATAATCTAGATCCTCCCTGACAATTGCTAGAAGGATTACTGCAGAAACCTGATGACGTGCCAGGGACAATATCTTTCACCATCACGGTACCACTTTGTGTACCATCAGTCTTCCATAACTCATCGCCATGACCTGAAGAATCTCTTATGAAATATAATTCATCATTAAATACCTGCATTTCAAACTCATTCATTCCTCCGCCAGAAGGCCAATATTGTGGAGTATCGCAAACGAACATCGAAGTCCCGGCTTCAGTTCCATTAGTTCGGTACAAGCAACCTGTTCCTGCTGCTGAAGTGTAAGTTAAGAAATACAGCCAACCATCGTAAATAGTCAACGCACGTGGATTATTATGTGTACCACCGATGTCTGCTACCCTTTCATATGCCGTTTCATTTAGTGAGAAGAGCACTCTATGGCCATCCCATCCTTGACCATAAATTGAACCGTTATACTCTACTCCAGGCTTGAAATAACTGTTTACATTAGTTGAAATTAGACCTACCTGATAAGTTCCCACATTTGTTCCATCTGAAACCCACCTGCTATATGGCCAATTGCCAGCTGAGAAGAATAATTTATCGCCAGCGCTCATGAACCTTCTTGGATTAGAATCGCCTCCACTGATATCTTTCACCATTGATGTGCCGGACAACGTTCCGTCACTCTTCCACAATTCAGTACCGTGCGATCCATCATCGCCTTTAAAGAATAGAGTATTGTTGACAACCAGCATGTCTTCACAGTCTCCTGATATGCCATCATCAGCACCAGAATATACATCTTTGACCATATATGGATTGTTGACTGAAACAGGGAGTGTGTGATTGAAGGCCCACAATTCTCTACCGTGCGTAGGGTCAGTACCTTGGTAGAAGATTAAATCGCCCATCTGAATCAAACACGCATTCGGCGCTGCAGTTCCTGAATAGGTAATTGCAGCAACTGCGCTTGGTGGATTTGCTTGGAGAATTGGGTCAATCCTGATTGCAGAATTATTGGTAAGTGTGTAATTATCTGGGTTGTAATCAATATTCGGTGTTGGCTCATTGATTGTTAGGTCAAAAGTTGCAGAAGCAGAACCACCAGAGTTGTTAGCGTAAACTGTGTATGTTACGGTTGATTGATTAGCAAATGGCTTGCCAGTGATTACACCATTAGTGAACGATAGTCCACTTGGCAAAGATGGAGAAATCTCCCAAGTCGAGACAATTCCACTGGTTGTTGGTGTAATATCAGTCATGTCGTAACCACGAACAATGGTGTAAGGGCTACTTGGATAGGATAGTGTTGGTACTGCATCATTGATTGTTACATTGATGTAGGTAACTGATGAACCGCCAGAATTTGTTGCCGTGATCATAAATTGTGTTCTGGTTAGCGTTATGCTTGGCGTTCCTCCAATCATACCGTTATTGATACCGAAGTGGAATATGCTGAGTAAATTTGGTGAAATAGTATAGGAAGTTGGTGTGCCACCGGTATTTATTGGAAGTATGGTTGAGGAAATTGTAACGCCTTTAGTGAAGTTAAATTCTGGTGGCGAGTAATAGAATGATGGGATTTCATCATTGACAACAATCGTTACTGTTGTGGTTGCTGTACCGCCTGAATTACTAGCAGTGATGGTATAAGTTGTGTTAGCCGAAATGACTGTTGGCGTTCCAGAAATTTCACCCGTTGCAATGTTCAAACTCAATCCTGCAGGCAAGGCTGGACTGACCGAATAGCCGAGAATGTTCGAAGAAGAA
>CAXGZX010000167.1:0-2456 GCA_964014545.1 uncultured Candidatus Poseidoniales archaeon
GATGATGATGCAGAAGATATGGAGAGTTCAATTGTAACCAATCAGAAAGCTCTGTCCTACTGGACAAACTTCGATGTTCCAACAGATTACGTTGCTCTACTGCTATATCTTGGTGCACTAACTTGTTTGGTACTTGGAGTCATTGCTCTTGGTAACGAAGAAGAAGATGCTAAGGATTACTCAACAGAAGCCACCGAAGAGGCTACTGAAGAAGCAGCAACAGAGTGAATAATCGCTCAGTGAAACTCATCTTTGAAAAGATGAGGCCTGCTGGTGTGGCTATGGCCAAGCGAGTTCTCCTAGTTAGAGGCGGCTCGCTTGGTCGTAATACTGGGCTTGGTGCAGCACATCATAACTTAGTAGATATGTTGAATTCAGGGCAAATCGAAGGCTGGGAACTTGCCGGGCAGTGCGAATACCCTTTGAGCAAAATTAGTAACCCATTTTCTCGCTTATGGAATCGCTGGATTTCCCACCCAAGAAGGGTGGCAAAAATCGCTAAGCAACTTGTTGCCCAAGGAAAATGTGATCTTGTCCATATTACCGACCAAGAGCAATCTCACCTTGTTCCGAGTAACTGTGGAGTGCCAGTGACAATAACGGTCCATGATTTGTTTCATTTGTTCCCAGAGCACCTCCAAATTGGTGATGACAGTATCGAAGTTGGCGATACTAAACCAGGCTTGTTGCGTCGCAAGGATTTGAAAAAACTGCAACATGGCCTCTCGAAAGCGGATTTCCTAATGTGTAACTCACGACATACACACCAAGCATCTAAGGATAATTTTTCCAAGGTTCCTTCTGTCTGTATTCCAATGGGTATTGATGTTGCTAAGTATCATCCAGATAATCAGCAACTAGAGGATATTGCCATGCCAGCTGCGTGTAATTTGTTGATTGTTGGTAGTAACGACCCAAGAAAGCGAATGAAATTTCTCTGTCAAGTAATAGGTAATTTACCGGACAATGTCAAACAACAGGTTCACATTCATCACGTTGGCAATGGTGCAAGTAACTCAGGCTTGCCTCCAATAATGGAGATTGCTAAACAAAACGGCATTGACAATTGGACCCAGCATGGTTCATCGGTATCAGATGAGTACTTGATGACACTTAGAATGAGGTGTGAAGCGTTACTATTCCCGTCTGTCAGTGAAGGCTTTGGCTATCCACCAATAGAATCTATGGCAGCAGGAATGAAAGTAATCTGTGCAGATTTGCCTTCTCATAATGAATTAATGCCAGATGGTACATGCATACCTGCTGATGATGCTAAGGCATGGAGTCAAGCAATTACCAATCTACATGCAGACTGGCAAGCAATAGCTGGCCGTCAAGAGCCAAAAACTCCAGAAGCAAGTTTACTCAAGCATGCTATGAATTATGATAACAAAGTGTTTTGTAAACGCTTAACAGACGCCTATAATTCTCTAGTATAACCCTACCAAGGGAACTTAACATTCCACACAATTCCATCAAATATTATGACTTGTATGCTCAACATAAAGGCTCCAATAAGCATCAAATTGGCTCCGTCTAAACCGTCCCTGTAGGCAGAATATGCCAATAGGCCAAACAATATGTTACCAATTGATGCTAAGGTGAGTATACCAATTACCAATATTGGAGTCCAAGAATAATCATTGTTAATGTGAAATAACGTGCTTTCAAGCCACAGCATTGAAGGGATCATGAATAAACAATAAGCGAGGAATAATCGGTTTGCTCCGTTTCCATCACTGGTATTTTGCCACGGCCAGCGCAATTGGTCCATTACCGAAGCGTCGACGCGGTAAAGAATAGTCCACCAATAAATTAGCCAACCAATCGCCGCGATGAACATAAACGGGACAATAAATTTCAGCCAACTATCAGGAATTCCACCCCATAATGACATTCTATCTTCCACCCTAGATAGGCCATAGACATATGATGCCAAGACTAAAATTCCAAAAATAATGACACAAATTCTGATGAACTTCCTATTGATTTGCATATATTTTGCTGAGTTATTGTGGATATAAATGGTTGCACATGACTGTGACACCAGTACGCATTGTTCATGAACATGTTAAGATTCGGCATCAATATGCAGCCTATTCAGCGTGTAGCTATTGTGGGAGCCGGCAACATGGGTTCAGGAATTGCCCAAAAGTCTGCCCAAGAAGAATTTGATGTTCAAATGGTCGACCGAGAGCAACAATGGGTTGACCGCGGGCAAGGAATAATCAGGGATTTTCTCAGTGAGGCGGTCGAAAGAAGAATTTTCAACCAATCGCAAGTTGATGAGATAACCAACCGCATAACCGGAGTTATTGGAGTGGAAAATACTGCTGAGAATACAGATTTGGTTATCGAAGCGGTATTCGAAGACTTTGATATCAAAACAGCCGTTTTCAAGACCCTTGATGAAGCCTGTGGAGACCATACTATCCTTGCCTCTAACACATCTTCGC
>CAXGZX010000168.1:0-2441 GCA_964014545.1 uncultured Candidatus Poseidoniales archaeon
CTCACATTTAGCTGTGCCTTCAGATATCCAGCCCAGTTATGCACCAGTGGATAAATCGTTGATTACCGTCACAATTGTTGGCCAGCAAGCTGAGGAAATGGGCATTGATAGCCAAGATCAGATAACTAGTTCCGTCATCGAAGAACTAACCGAATGGTTTGGTGAAGAAGTAGATGCTTGGGAAATCCTTGATGTTCAGCACATTACCGCAGCCTTACCGGAATTATCTGCTAGCGATTTTGATAACATCGACCTGAACAACCCCTTTCTTGAATGTGGAGACCATACCTATCACGGCAGTGTTGAAGGTGCGCTACAATCTGCAGTAAAGTTGGTAAAAAACCTATGACAAAACGCCGCATAGAAGGTTGATTATTCACTCATATGTCACGGAATTAAACTCTTCTTTATATGTCAGTCTGATTGCACTAGGTTCATGCAAGCCAAGGCTAAACCTACAACAATAATCGTCGGCGCTGGACCCGGTGGACTAGCAAGTGCAATGCTACTAGCCTACTCGGGAGTCGATGTAACTGTAATCGAAAAAGAAGACGCAGTTGGTGGCAGAACCAAATTAGTTCACAAAGACGGATTTACTTACGACCGTGGGCCGACCTTCTTCCACTTCCCAGAAGTTATTGAACAAATTTTCCAAGCAGTTGGATTAGATGCTCATAAGGAACTAGAACTGATGCCGCTGATTGACCCCTCATACCGTTTGGTATTTGGCGCAGGCGGACACATCAACGCCACTAGCAACCTTGATTTGATGACCGAAAGAATCCGTGAACTATCTGGCGATAAAAACGCTCGTGGATTCGAAAAGTATGTCAAAGACAACCGCCTAAAATTGAACTTGTCCAAACAATGTCTACAAACACCGTGGACGGGACCGTCAAACCTGTTTACTAAAAGAGCCATGCGAGTTGCCAAGGTACTGAAGCCTTGGGCATCAGTAGCAAGTGATTTGCGTAAGAACTTCGATGACGAAAGAATTCGCCTAGCCATGTCTTTTCAAACTAAATATCTCGGCATGAGTCCATTTCACGCACCCTCCTTGTTCACCATTCTAGCCTTCCTCGAGTACGAACACGGCATCTTCCATGCTAGAGGCGGACTTGGTTCAATTACTCCAAAACTGGCAAAGATTGCTGAAGGCTTTGGTGCGAAAATAAGAACCTCAACCCCGGTTAAAGAATTGATTTATGAAGGGAAAAACGTTATTGGAGTAAAACTCGAAGACGAAACTATCTACGCAGACAAAGTAGTAGTGAATGCAGACTTCGCCCACGCTATGACCACTTTGGTACCAGACGAAAAGCGTAAGAAATGGTCTAACAAGAAACTGGAAAAGAAAGGTTACTCTTGCTCCACTTACATGCTTTATCTGGGCATGGATAAAACCTATCCAGATATGCCTCATCACCAAATCTATGCCTCCCAACGCTACGAGGAAAACCTCAACGACATCACCAACCACAAAATCACTTGGGATGACCCGTCCTTGTACGTACAAAATGCGTGTGTTACCGACCCAGATATGGCACCCGAAGGTTGTTCTACTCTGTATGTTTTAGTTCCGGTACCAAACCAACATGAATCGATAAATTGGGAAGACATAAAAGACGAATACCGCGATATAGTAATCAAGCAAATGGCAAAATTAGGCTATGATGATGTTGCAGATCACATTGTATCAGAAACAATCGTCACTCCAGATGATTGGGGCGCCTCCGATATTTACCGAGGTGCTGTGTTTAATTTGACACACAATCTCGGTCAAATGCTGTGGAGAAGGCCTCAAAACAGATTTGAAGAGGCTAATAATTTGTACATCGTTGGCGGCGGAACCCATCCTGGTAGCGGACTGCCAACTATCTTTGAAAGTGCTAGAATCAGTAGTAAGCTGATTTGTGCTGATCTTGGCCTAGACCCTGATTGGAATGGAGTCAGTAACTGGTTCCAAGATGTAAAAAAGCCGAAAGTAAAGGCTAAAGACGCCCTATCAGCAAACCGAAACCAAGCTACTGGTGAAGGCCATGCAGCCTAAAATTCTAGCAATTTTACTTTGCTCGACTATTGTAGTATGCGGCTGCACAGCGCCAATTGAACAATCAATCCAAACCGAAGTCCCCTTACAACTGTCATTCACTGCTGATACGCTGGAACGACAGGAAGACGGTGGTTCAGTATTTGACTTGAAAGAAGCATTAGTTTCCAAACCAGTGCTGATGCTTTGGATCGCAGCAGGATGTTCAGGGTGCCATGATTGGACCGACATGTTACGTGAATCAATCAATAATGGCAGCATTAATACTTCTTCAGTTTCTGTTATTAGTATGCACAGGTGGTCCGAAGTCGAATCACCTGCAGCGGTTATGAAGGCATTTGGCAATGATGATAACGATTCAAATTATACTCCGTGGCCAATTATTCTGCCG
>CAXGZX010000169.1:0-2367 GCA_964014545.1 uncultured Candidatus Poseidoniales archaeon
AGAACTGCTGTATCTGCTTGAGATGCACCAGTAATCATGTTCTTTACGAAATCTCGGTGACCTGGAGCATCGATGATAGTCCAGTAGTACTTAGGAGTGAAGAATTCTTTGTGAGCAACGTCGATGGTAATTCCACGCTCTCTCTCTTCTTTCAATCCGTCCATGACGTATGCTAGACCGAAACCTGCTTTACCAGATTCAGCTGCTAGCTTTTCGTTCTTTTCGATTACGTGTTCTTCGATGTGGCCAGAGTCCAAAAGTAGACGACCTACGGTTGTCGACTTTCCGTGATCTACGTGACCTACGAATACAATATTACGGTGTGGCTTTGTCTTGTCTTCCCATTGAGCTGGCATAATAATAACTCCTTATCGAGCCTTCCGAGATACAACCCCTATTTGAAAGCGACGCATGATAAAATATGTATTATTGACTAGAAAACGGCTTACTGAGCAAGTGTGACGAAGATTTTTTCATTCTGTGCCAATTATTTCGCCATCCTCCGAAACCCGATACAATCTAGCTGTGCTAGTCATACCACTGATAGCCTTTGGCGAACCTGAGATAGCGACAATTTTTTGTTTTGGCAGCACCGTTCCAACATTTACTAACCCAGTTAACGCTGCTTGCATAGTTAGAGAACCACGGTCTAATTCTTTGGTAACCATGCTATCTACTCCGGGCAAGAGTTGGACTTTGCGAGCGGTTGCGATACTATTAGTGACTGCAGTTACCGGAATACCTGGCCGATATGAAGATACTAATCTAGGAGCATTGCCGCGCTCAGTAGCAACAAGAATCCTTGACGCTTTAGCCATCTTAGCCAGTTCTACCCCAGCATGAGCAACAGCCCTTGTCGACTTGAAACGGGTGATTGATTCAGGTTTGAGTTGGCTAGAATCCAACCCCTGTTCAGTAGATAGCGCGATTTTAGCCATCGTTTGAACTGCTTCAAGCGGATAATCTCCCGATGCTGTCTCACCAGAAAGCATTACTCCGGTTGCGCCCTGTCTTATGGCGGTAGAAATATCGCTTACTTCTGCTCTAGTAGGACGAGGATTAACCGTCATCGTCTCAAGCATTTGGGTTGCAACAATGACTGGCATACCTCTCTCTAAGGCACCGTCGATGATTCTTTGTTGGGCAAGAGGTACTTCTTCAAGCGGAATCTCTACCCCTAAATCTCCCCTAGCAACCATTACTGCGTCAGCAACATCCAAGATAGCGTCGAGCTGCTTGAGCGCCATTGGATGCTCAATTTTAGCAACTAACCAGGTTGATAATCCTCTAGCCTTGATAGCATCCTTAGCCGGCTGCATATCTTCTGGAGTCCTGACATAAGATACGGCAATAAGATCGGCGCCGGTATCCAGTGCATGCTCTAGGGCAAGTTCGTCCTTAGGACCAATCGCTGGCAAATCAACTAGAGTTCCTGGAACATTGATGCCTTTTCTGGAACTGATTGGCCCACCGTCTTCTACGCGACACACAACAATTCCTGAGCGTTGTCCAGTGGTTGATTTGACACTTAACCGGATTAATCCGTCAGAAAGTAAGACTGGGTCGCCGGGTTGTAATTCTTGGGACAGACCATCATATTGTACAGGTAACTTGTGAGCGCTAGCATCAGCCATATTTGCCACTCCACAGTGGAGAGTAACCTCATTACCCATGGTCAACACATGGACTCCGTCAAATTCGCCCAACCGCAGTTTTGGCCCGGGTAAGTCAGCAAGAATACAAGTTGGGCGGCCCAATTCCTGCTCCATGCTTCGAATTCTAGCGTATAGTTCGGTTTTTTGCTCCGGCTCCCCGTGGGAATAATTCAACCGACAAACGTTGACGCCTGCGCTAAGCAGTGCCGATAACATAGCATCATCTTGAGACGCAGGGCCGATTGTAGCAACAATGCGGGTTCTTCGCATGACTTATCCTCGGCTCACCCTTTGAAAGGGCTTTCTCAATATATTTGGTAAATTGTTCACTTGTAATGAAGAATGATTACGAACGATTCTATTTTTTGGTCATTCACCTTTTCATTATGAATCGCAATTATCCACTCACCATCACCATAGGTAGACTCAGTGTCAGTAAACATGTAAGAAGAGAGTAACATCAAAACACAGTCACTTTCATCATCACAATCACCCTCTTCACGATTGTCTAGCGGTGTTTCAGTAGTGTTCTTGGCCTCATCTTCTTCTTCGTTATAGGCATAAATATCGAGTTTATTTCGACAGTTATTGCCTTCTCCAGGAGTTATATCTGTACAATCATCATCTATTTGTGGGTAAGTCAATATTACCTCAACTTTTCTTACTGTGTTGCCTTGTTCTTTGTCATAAACTACCGGCATTTCAAACTCGA
>CAXGZX010000170.1:0-2348 GCA_964014545.1 uncultured Candidatus Poseidoniales archaeon
AGAAGCGGTGATAACATGGCTCAAGGACTATATCAACACGTTCGTGCAACTTGGAGACGCCCTAAGGATGCCTTGCCGCACATGTATCGTCAAGAGCGCATGGCACAGTGGCGCAGAGAGCCTGTCAACTGTAAAATTGACCGCCCAACCCGTATCGATGCTGCTCGCAGAATGGGCTACAAAGCCAAGCAAGGCGTAGTCATGATCAGAACTCGTGTTCGCCGAGGTGGACTTAGAAAGGGTAAGATTCACATGAAGAGAAAGCCATCAAAGGCTGGTATCTCCAAGATTACCATGGCCAAGAATATTCAAAGAATTGCTGAAGAGCGTGTAGCTCGTCACTTCCCTAACCTGGAAGTACTCAACTCATACTGGGTTGGCCAAGATGGTAAGCACAAGTACTACGAAGTGATTATGATCGATACTCACCATCCTGCTATCATCAGTGATAAGCAACTTGGTGTATTCTGCTCCGCTAACGGTCACAAGGCTCACAAGGGTCGTGTTTACCGTGGTAAGACCTCTGCTGGAAAGCGTGGTCGTGGTCTGCACAACAAGGGCAAGGGCGCTGAGAAACTACGTCCTTCTCTAAAGGCTAATCTAAACCGTGGTAAGTAATCTGTAACTTATCCTCTACAATCTCTTACTAGATTGTTAAGCAATATACGAATTGGCCTGATATTTTCTAATAGTGAAAATACAATCACGGCGATTCAGCGCCACAAATCATGCAGTAATCACCTTGTGCCGGTGTTAACTCTCCGCATGAAGAACAGGTTTGGTAGGTGTGAAGCTCTAGTACTGCGTTCTGTTTTACCATAATCCATGCCACCCAAGCATAGAGTATTGTCAGAATGATGAACAGTCCGACTACCTCTGTCTTACCGAGGGAAATAAATTGGACCCCCATGGCAAAGAGAAAGAATATCCCCGCAGTAAATACGTATACAGGCCACTTCAAACGCATGTCAACAAAGTAAACCCTGTTTCTTTACTATTTGATATATTTCATTATCATAATGTCAACGAGTAGTGTAGATTTTAGTATTTCGTTCTTAGATAGATTTGAAGAACTGTTGCCGTTTTGGAAATGTTATGGCGAGTCTTACTGAATACGGCCTGTTGTTGATTGGTGCGGTTTTAGGTATCGTGATTGGATACCTGCTTGGCGGCAATAAAGACAATGGTCAAGAAATTAGAAGTGAACTTCGAGAAATGAATAAAGACAGTCGAGAAAATATTCAGCAAACTGTAGTGACAGTGGTAAAAGAACTAGGCGAAGAACAGCAAAAACATCTTGCTACTGTAGGGAAAAATATCTCTGAATTACAAGAATCGAATGAGAAGAAATTAGATGAAATGCGCCAAGTTGTTGATGAAAAACTACAGACGACGCTAGAAAAAAGAATTGGTGAATCATTCAAATTAGTCAGTGATAGGCTTGAAGCAGTTCATAAGGGCCTTGGAGAAATGCAAAGTTTAGCTGCTGATGTAGGGGGCTTGAAAAAAGTCCTAACCAATGTTTCGACTCGAGGCGCAATGGGCGAAATTCAGGCTGAGCGAATATTGCAACAAATCCTGTCGCCCAATCAATTTGATAAAAATGTCAAAACCCACCCTGACTGTAAAGGACAGGTTGAATTTGCCATCAAACTACCTGGTTTAGATGGTAATATGGCTGACCCTGTATGGCTGCCAATCGATTGTAAGTTTCCTAAAGAGGACTATGAGCGGTTGCTAGAAGCTTACGACGAGGGCGATAAAAAGCAAATTGAAAAAGCGTATTCAACATTTGAATCTAATGTTACTGCAAAAGCTAAAACCTATTCGCAGAGAATATGTTGCTGCACCTCATACCACTGATTTCGCAGTCATGTTTCTGCCTACCGAGGGATTGTATGCTGATGTTGTAAGGCGGCCTGGACTATTCGAGACTTTGCAGAGAGATCACCAAATTGTTGTAACCGGCCCTTCTACGCTCGCAGCTTTTGTTAACAGCCTTCAGATGGGATTCAGAACTTTAGCGCTAGAAACAAATGCTAGTGAAGTATACAATGTACTTGGAGCAGTAAAAACTGAGTTTGTCAAATTCGGTGAGCACTTGGGCAAATTACACAAACAACTCAACACGGCGGCAAATACAATTGGCGGTGAAGGGGACACAATTCAAAGAAGATTAAGAGCCATGGAAAGAGCCCTCAAAGACGTTGAAGCACTAGATTCACCGACCAGTGACATACTCAAACTATTAGATGAATGAGTATCAAATCCAAACATCATTAGATGCGGTCAGTTCACCTTCTGCTTCACCAGTATTGACTACCCCTTTAGGCTCAACTAGCAGAATT
>CAXGZX010000171.1:0-2324 GCA_964014545.1 uncultured Candidatus Poseidoniales archaeon
GGTGAGGCATCATTAACGGTAATATTGAGATAAGCCTCAACTGAACCTCCAGAGTTGTTAGCCCATACCTTGTAGGCGGTTTGAGAAACAATACCCGTCGGACTGCCTGATATTATCCCGGTATTTGTATCGAACGAGAGTCCATTTGGCAGACTTGAATTCAACTCATATGAGGTTACATCCCCACCAGTATTAGTCATTAAGTTGACTCCATCAATGGCATAAGCCCACAACTCCGTATCTGAACTGCTACCAACTGCATCGAAATATATTGTATTTTCAACCAATACCAACATTTGATATCCTGGATAACATGCAGACTCAGTGTTGATGTTTGCGACTAATCTTGTTATTCCGGTTGAAGTGTCATGTGCATAAATTCGATCTTGATTCTTGTCAAAGAAGATAGTATCGCCCACTACAATTTCAAACATATACCCAAGACTGTTGCCCCCAGAACCTGGGTTGAGATCTTTGGCCAGCCATGTCGTACCATTTGAGGTGTCGTGCGCCCATAATTCAGCACCTGATAAGCCATCATTAGCCTCGAAATAGATGGTATCTCCGGCCAGAACATGCATATTAGCTCCAAGATTGTGAGTAGATGCCATGTCTGTTATGCGCCATGTCGAATGATTAGAGGTGTCATGAGCCCATAATTCCCACGAAGTTGTTGGGGTATATGCTCCAAAGTAAAGAGTGTCACCAACTAATATTTCCATATATCTTCCTGGATCGCTTCCTGCAGAACTAGAAGCAGTGTTGATATCTTTTACTAGCCATGTTGTACTATTGGAAGTATTGTGCGCCCATAATTCAGTAGCGGAGGTTGCAGAGGTTGCATCAAAATAGATTGTATCGCCGACAAGCAAAGACATCCAATTACCTGGGCTTGAACCAACATTACCAGCATATATGTCCGTCACACGCCAAGTGGAGGAATTAGAGGTACTATGCGCCCAGATTTCCTGACCATGTGGTCCGGTGTATGCATCAAAGTAGAGTGTGTCGCCAACGAGGAGTTCCATGTATTGTCCAGGGTAACTTGACGGCCCTCCGCTGTTGATATCAGCTACTAGCCATGTGGAATGATTAGAGGTATCGTGCGCCCACAACTCAAGTCCTGAGCCATCATTGGCATCGAAGTAAATTGTATTACCAACCAAAATCTCCATTTTATGTCCGGGATTGCCGCTAACACTTCCACTGTGAATGTTAGCCACAAGCCACGTTGTTCCATTGGTGGTATTATGTGCCCACAATTCACGACCTGTTGAGCCATCTTCGGCATCAAAATAGATGGTGTCGCCAACTAATAGATGCATCTTATATCCAGGGTTGCTTCCAGTAACACCGGTGCGAATATCAGCCACACTCCATGTTGTACCATTAGTGGTATTATGAGCCCACAATTCACGACCTATTGAGGCGTCATCAGCATCAAAATAGATGGTGTCGCCGACTAAAACCTGTAGATTGACACCTGGTTGAGACCCCGAATTTCCAGGCCTAATGTCTGCAACTCTCCAAGTCGAACCATTACTGCTAATCTCATTGATGAATGTAGGTGCGAGATGGACTAATTCACCAGTAGTCAGGGTATTGTTCTCAGGAACATATTCGAACGGCCCTGGTGCAACATCATTGACGATAATTATTAGAGAAGTATAAGATCCACTAGGGGCGGAATTAGATGCTGATACAGTATAACCTGAACCGGAATCGAGTACCGTAGGAGTTCCACTGATGACACCAGTTGATGTATCGAAGTTAAGTCCGAGAGGGAGTGTACCTCCCAGAATCCAAGAAGTAGCGGTTCCACCGGTGTTTGTCGGAGTGATAGTCGCCGGTGTACCCTTGGTCAAAATGTATGGACTTCCACTGTAGGAAATAGATGGCGGAATATCGTTGACTGTCATCGTTATGGTTGTCGAGGCTGAGCCGCCTGAGTTGTTCGCATAGATGGTGTATGTTGTAGCAGGGGTAACAGTAGTTGGTATTCCCCAAATATAGCCGTCAACCGCATCTATTGACAAGCCAGCGGGTAAGTCACTTGCTTCCCAACTTGTCGCTAAACCACCTGTAGCCGTTGCATGAATTGTGGCGATTGTTTGGTCTTTGGTAAAAATATAGGAAGGTTGTGGATAACTAATCGAAGGAGGTTCATCATTTACTGCAAGAGTAATTGTTGTTGTCGTGGCACCGCCAGAGTTGACCGCGGTGATTGTGTAGACTGTTGCAGGTGATAAAACAGAAGCAGTGCCAGATATTTCTCCGGTTACTGCATCAATACTAACTCCGCTAGGTAAGTCTGGACTAATTGA
>CAXGZX010000172.1:0-2324 GCA_964014545.1 uncultured Candidatus Poseidoniales archaeon
GTTTCGACCTCTGGCAGCTCGGGCATGACCTACTCAACACGACGAGTCACAAAAAGAACATGGTTGTCTTCATAACCGGTCAATTCTATGCACTCTTCTACTACAAAGCCTGACTTAGATAACTGCATCTCTACTTTAGCGAATAAGGCATCCTCACCCTCGCCAGTCCATCTTTCACTTGCCGCTTTCAAGGATAACAAACCAATTCCATCAAGGCTAAGAAAGCGGCGACAAGCATCAATAAAAATTTCCACTTGCCCGGACTGCGCAACATCTTGAAACAGCCAATCTACCTTCTTTGGCAGCAGAACGCCCCAAGCAGAATGCTTTCTAGCATCACCCAGAACAGGTACTAAACCTGGTCTTGTTTTAGCCAAATGCAGTAAATCTCGCAAACATCTTGGTGCTAAATCAACGGCAATTATTCTGCCACCAAGGTCGTTGTCTTCTCCACACAAATGGTCGTGCAAATGACTGATTGAAGTCCCGTGACCAGCACCTAAGTACAGCACTGTTGAGCCTTCTTTTGGCAAAAGTAGGGATTTGTCTCTGCGGGTGCGCATGATTCCAGCGCCTAATTTCGACCTACTGGGATCCCATCTTCTAAACTCAATGCCGCCAAAGCGCCGTAGTGATTCCCCGTATGTGGCAGTCCCAGGATCAGCATTTTCCGTCCATAGTGCTCTGCCTTCTAGGCGAATAGCCCATGAGAGCATATCGTAGCGTCGTTGCTTATTGCCCAAACTAACACCTACCTATTTCTTCGAGGCGGTTTGGGATGTGCTGCCTTGATTTCCTCAACTCTGTTATCGATTAAATCAACGTCTTCTTGAGTCCAAGGTGTGCCTTCAAAGGCATCGATCTTAGCGGCTATACTGGCCTTTGCTGCCATAGTACGGGCGATTTTTCCTCTTACCCATCGAGGTGAACGAGAAATCCAGGGATGCATGAAAATGTGGCCATGTTTAGGTGGGTCTGCACCGGTTTTTAGATGATGGAAAAAGGCTTTTTCTGCCCCCAATACCTGAACAGTACCTGCAGGCAGACGGGCTAGACGCATTCTTCCATGAGCCTCAACACATAATCTAGCCGCCAGTAGCGGGCCGAGCATTATTGACAAGGATGGCAGATGTTGTTCGGTTAGTTCTCTAATCGCATTTTCTAGCCGATCTAGTTTACCTTTGAAAGTGCCAGTTGATTCACCCCATTCACGTAGTGACTTCCATTCAGTTTTAGACGGTCCTTCATCGGGCACCTGTACGTCAAGATGTTTAGCAAGCATCTCTAAAGAATCTGACTCGCCAACTCTCTTTGGCAAACTTGTGCGGTCTTTACCAAATCGTACCTCGGGTAAAAACAAACCAACCCATTCGACCAGTCTCGCTTCCATTGTAAGGTAAGTAGAACGCATTTCATCACTTGCTCTAAGTAAATGCTCCAACCGTCTATCTGGGTCGCCCGCAGCTCTTGCCACGCCTTGACGGGTCATCTCTGCTGCTGCCTTGTCAACGGCCTCTAGGGCTTCATCTGAGGGTAGTGGCCAATCTGCATCTGGTAACTGCCCGTCACCATGAATCAATGGTTTAGCATCTGGAAATCGCTCATGTAGGATTTTTGCTTCCGGCGTAAGAGCGTTGTTGGCAATACAGTCCAATCGCTCGATTAACGCTCTTTGGTCAAAAAAACCGTCCCAAACTGCTTGGTCGTGAATGATTCCCTCATCGTCTGCCACAGCCGCTGCCTGCCAGTCATACCAAAGCCACATGGTTAATGGGATAATGCTGGGGGTTTTCACGCTTGCCTAAAATTCTGGTGAAAGTAGACTAATCGTTATTTGATACTAGACAGCAAATAATCGATAAGATTAGAGTCGCTTGCATACATTAATGTAATTGGTGGTTTAGGATTGCCTATGTTTTGCCCGAAATGTGGAACGCTATCATTCCCAGACCCGAGTGGTAACATTACCTGTCCAAATTACAAGTGTGGTTATGTTGGCCCGGCAAAATTAGTGATTAAAGGCTCTGATGGAGAGGACGTAGACCTATCTAACGTCAAATCTGAGACCAAATCAAAGAAGCGTGAATATGAAGTCATTAAAGATTCAGATAAGATGCAAGGTATCCTAACCAAGGACACCTATATGTGTTCCAAGCGAATCGATGGGAAGTCTTGTGATTCTACTGAAGTGTATGCCTACCTCGAGCAAACAAGGTCTAGTGATGAACCTGAAACACGAATGCTTACTTGCAAAACCTGTGGACACGGCTGGCGAGAATACTAATCAAATATCGCCTTCGACTCTTGGAGCAAGGAAATATTGC
>CAXGZX010000173.1:0-2272 GCA_964014545.1 uncultured Candidatus Poseidoniales archaeon
TACATTATGATTTGCTATATTATCAATAGCAATTAATCTTCAACAAAATTTTTCCAACGCTTCATGTATTCAATAAAAACTGGACTTAAATCTACATTTGCTAAATGTTCAACACTAAATGGAGGTCGTTGTGGCTGATAGTTAGAGTCACTCAATCGTGCCGCCCAATCTGGATGTCCGATTCCCACTCTGGCAACTCCCACGATATCGGCACCTTCATTGATTAGCCACTGCGCATCTTTAGAGTCCCATACTGCTCCAGTTGAGATTAGAGGGATTGTTTTTGGAATTATTTGTCGGAAACGTTTAGATAAGGATGCATCATTACCATCATCAACTGCTTGGAACACATCCCAGCAAGAAATGTGTAACATATCAATCTCCATTTCGCTGATAATCTTGACTAATTCAAGACTGTCATGCAGGTAAATTCCAGCTTTTTCAATTATCGGTGAGATTCTAACTGCAATAAGAAAATCCTCACCCACTGCGCTACGAACAGAACGAATAATCTCGGTCAAAAACCTACTTCTTCCAACAATATCACCGCCCCATTTATCGGTTCTTCGATTAGTTTCTTGGCCCAAAAATTGGCAAATCAGGTATGAATGAGCACCGTGTAATTCAACACCATGAAACCCGGCTTTTTTACACCTAATAGCAGCATCAGTAAACGATTGAATCATAGATATAATGTCTAATTCTGTCATTGCCTGGGTATAGATTCCATCCATACCCGGCTCGGTATTTTCACTAGCAGAAATTGGCCTAACACCAGTTATTTTTTGCGGAGCTCTCATTCCACCATGAAATAACTGGACTAATGAAATAGTTCCTGTTTTGTTTAACATGGTGGCTAATTTAGTCAAGCCTGGAATTTGATTATCGCTCCAAACACCCATTTCCCCTTCCCAGCCCTGGCCTTCTTTAGTGACATTGGCTGCTGCGGTGGTAGTGATTCCAAAACCACCTTTACCTCTTCTAACAAGCCAGTTAATTTCTTCCTCCGATAATGTTCCATCACCATTACTCTGTTTGTTAGTCATCGCAGCTAGAAGAGTCCGATTTTTGGCGGTAAAACCCCGTCCTAAATTGATAGATTCAGTAACCTTCACAGCCATTCCACCGTAATTAGATTAAAGATTCTTAATTCTACTATTATCTACCAATTCATCCCAACTAGAATCAAACCCAATGTAATGAATCAGATACTTATCGCCTCTAATCTCACGAATTAATCCGTCCCACCAACTACCTTGCCATTCCACTTTTATTTGTTGTCCAGTGGTATAGGTGGGTTTGTTAAACGGGTGGTTATTTGGTCTAATCTCCCAACCTGTTGGGCCAACCAGATAGATTGTGTTGTTAGTTTCCACCCTTGCAGTCGCCCTATTATCGTAAGTAATTTTTATTATTTTGGAAGTTTTTACTTCAGTATCTCCAAGTTTGGGGTGGCCGTAGACAAAACCTCGTAATGAATCGCCTGTTATTTTGGCATCTTGAATTATAACTTCTTTTTTAGCCTCAAATGGTTGAACCATTATTTTTGCTAAATCTTTGTAGTTTATCTCAGAATCAAGTGAAATCCCCATTTCGGTGAACAATTCTTTTGCTTCAGAAACATCAAGTGGATCACCCATCTCAGTGAGTATTTTGAACAACATTCTGGCGTGAATAGTACCAGTATTACCCTCATCAAATACTTCGAACGATTGAATTAATTCTTGTTCTTCTTGAGAAATATGTTCGACGTAGGCATGAATTTCTTCTGAATCAGGTTGTTTAGCGATTCTTGATGGAGGAACTCCTGATTCAACATCACCGTCATCAAAATGGATCATGTATGTGTGGTGTGGTTGAACTTCAGCGATTTTTCCTGGGAAAAAGGTGCCATAATTTTTCCAGTTAGCGAGCACTCTGTCACCTAATTGTAAGGCATCATCTGCACGACGAATGTTTCTAGGCTGTTCACCGATGGATAAATTTTGCTTCGATTCTATACCACTGGTTTTTGGGACATCAACATCATAACTCCCGTCGCTATTGATTTTTGTTATTGTACATCTATCTAGCCAGCGTTCATTGGTTGGACTAAAATATTCAACATGCATTCCAACCTCTAATTCTGCTTGAATTGGTGACTCTATAATTTTCTCAATTTGTGAAGCAGTTTCATGTTTATTAACCATTCCAAGACGCTCTAAAGCAGTAATCACAGCAGATGTTACCGCATCAACATCATTGTTAATTACCGTATTGTGAATAACATCTC
>CAXGZX010000174.1:0-2268 GCA_964014545.1 uncultured Candidatus Poseidoniales archaeon
GACTCAGCAGTATTGCTGCATGCACTAGTTGACATTCTTGGAGTGCGCCCTGATGTCAAGATTATTGCTGGCACTGTTGATGAGGGAATCGACGGATACCGGCCACCATCGCTGAAATGTGCTGAAGATCTGTGTAAAAGCCTTGGAGTAGAATTCATCACTGTATCTTACAAACAACTAGGTTTTGAAGAAATGGACACCGTTGCCAAACTTATCCCTGGTATGACCAAGAATAACCCTGGTGCACCGGGGATGCCTTGCTCCTATTGCGGAGTATTTCGTCGCCAAGGTATCAACCATCTAGCAAAAAAAGTCAATGCTGATGTTATGGCGCTTGGGCACAACTTAGATGATATGGCTCAAACAGTATTAATGAATATGTCAAATGGTGATTTAGAGAGAACCCTTAGATTAGCCCCACACACCAATACTCCCATTGATGGCTTACCACCTAGAATTGTGCCACTTAGATGGATACCTGAGCAGGAAGTCCACCTTTATGCAGTACACAAAAATCTACCAATCCATCACGAAGAATGCCCACATGCTAGAGGAGCCCTTAGATGGCGTCATAGAGAAATGGTAGCTACTATGGAGGCAGATGTACCTGGTACTAGACACGGACTTTTACGTATGGCAGACAATGTGAAGGAATTACGTAATCAAATAATCGAATTAGGCGGCCATCAGTCTCGACCAAGTCCGCCAAAGGAGTGCCCTGTTTGCTCATCAATTACGTCAAACGACCAGTGCAAGGCATGTGAAATGCGTGCAATGGTCAAAGACGAACTAGCGAACTAAGTATTATTCTTGACCGACTAATTTGTAGTCATCAGAAAGTGGTGTAGCACCAGTTTCCATGGAGATTATTTGACCATCTTTGAAGCGCATAAACGACATTACTGCTTCTGAGTCAGAATCGTTAGCAAAGTGAACGATTGCATGCGCCACGCCAACTTCATCATTTTCGAATAAAATTCTGTTTGCTTCGGATTTTGGAGTACCGTCTCCGGCAACAAATCCAAGGATATCTGATTTACTCATGGTAAATCCTCCAACATGTGGATTAAAGACGCAATCATCATGGATTAATGCTCTAAGTGCGTCGACATCTGCGTTTTCCCAGGCTTCATTATATGCTGTAATTATAGACATGATTCGCCCATTGTTAGATAGTGTTTAAACTAGTCGTATATAGAAAAATGATAAGGTGTCGACTCAACCGCTGTTTAGGGATGATTAGTCATGGTGAGTTTAGCTAAGGTTAAAGATGCACAAAAGGCATGGGGTGAGGGAATTGTGGCGATAGCTACAGCCCATACAAACGGTGGTGATTATGTCGGCCTAGCAACACATCACGTCAACACATTATACGCTTACCAAATGGGACCAGTATTGTTCAAACCGACCCTTGCTGCTACCGATCAGTTTAGACCAACCTTCCAAACCGCACTATCTTATTTCGTTGCGTCAAATAATGCATGCCCGGAAGACCAAGGATTTGCCATCAAAGGATGGACCAGTGTTCGCTTTGAAAACTCTGATGTAATTATTAATGGCAACACAGCCTTAGCAATGGGGAATTATTTCTTCACCAGTCAAGAAGGCTTTGAAGTAAAAGTTGAATACACATTTGGCTACATTCTGGATGATAATGGAGACCTAAGAATCCAATTACATCACTCATCAATGCCGGCAGAATCTAACTAATATCTTGTTTGTGGGATTGTTTTCTATCTCGTTGATAAACCTTGCATTACCAAGAGAATTACCGTAATTTTTCAAGACTGTGCTTGAATGATTGCAAATTCTTTTTCCGGGATTCCTTTCGATCAATTATTGGATTTGGATAGTCTGTGCCAATCAGACATCCTGCTGATTCTTGGATATGCAGTGGAGCTAAATGTGGCTCAAAGATGTATTTTGAGGGGAATTCAGCAAGTTCTGGGACCCAGTATCTGATAAATTCGGCATCCTTGGTTTCAACGTTCAAACTCGATTTGGAATCAGGACAAGGGTTGTAAATCCTATAATAGGGCATTGAGAATGGTGCAACTCCTGCTAACCAAAGCCAATTTCCGTTATTGAGCGCCCAATCACTATCTATTAATTTGCGTTCAAATATATCCCTGCCGTGTGTCCAATTTTGCCATAATTGCCCACGAGTCAGAAAGCATGAAACGGCGTGTCTTCCAAGGTGATGCATCCAACCAGTAGCGTTCAATTGACGCATCATGGCATCAATCAAGGGAAATCCAGTTTGACCCG
>CAXGZX010000175.1:0-2247 GCA_964014545.1 uncultured Candidatus Poseidoniales archaeon
ACCCTTGATGAAGCCTGTGGAGACCATACTATCCTTGCCTCTAACACATCTTCGCTATCAGTAAATGAATTAGCAAAAGCTACCGGCAGGCCGGATAAGTTTGTGGGATTACATTTCTTTTATCACCCAGCAAAGAACCGTCTAGTGGAAGTTATTCCAGCAAAAACCACTAGTCAAGATACCATTGACCGAGTTGTCCAGTATTGCAAAATGCTTGGTAAAGTAGTAATTGTCTGTGGCGACCGACCTGGATTTGTTGTCAACCGCTTCTTCGTTCCATGGCTTAATGAAGCATGTCTATTAGAGCAAGAAGGTGTTGCCAATGCGGCTCAAATAGATGCAATTGCTGGTAAGGCCTTCCGCATCGGACTTGGCCCATTTGGTCTAATGAATCTAACAGGCCCACCAATCGCGCTTCACTCCACAGATTACCTGGCAGAACAATTAGCAGTTCCGCGTTATGATGGTGCAGCAAACCTACGAGAATTAGTCGGAGCCAACAATATGTGGGAGATTAGCGAGGCAACCGATTACTCAGAAGAGCAATACCAAATAGTGTCGAGGAGATTATTTGGTGTAGTATTTGGTGTGGCAGCACAAATTGTCGATGAAGGCGTTTGTACGATGGAAGATGTTGACAGAGGCGCTAAAGTGGGCCTGCGTTGGGCTAAAGGACCATTTGAAATGATGAATAAAATCGGTATACAACAATCTCATGAGATGGCTGTTGAATATCAAAAATTATGTCTAGACGATGCTGGGATACCTACTTGGCAGGTCGCAGAATTCTTCGCTAAACAAGCAAGTAGTAACATTCCATGGGATTTCAGCTACGTCGACACATCGATAACCGACGGAGTAGCCACGATTACCATCAATCGGCCTGAAGCAATGAATGCACTGAATGAAACTGTAATCAAGCAACTTGGTCAAGCAGTGGAGGCAGTAAATGGTAACTCTGCAGTCCACACTATGGTGTTAGACGGTGCAGGAAAAGCCTTTGTTGCTGGAGCAGATGTCAAATTCTTCGTTGACAAGATTAGATCTAATTCGATAGGAGATATTGTAGAATTCACTAGTAACGGCCATGAAGTGCTCAATGCGATAGATAATTCCACCAAAACCACGGTCGCACTAACCACAGGACTTGCTCTTGGTGGTGGCCTTGAACTTGCTTTGTGCTGTGATTACCGAATCGGCACCAGAAGAACTCAATTTAGATTCCCAGAAACCTCAATTGGTATCTATCCAGGTCTTGGTGGCTCCCAAAGACCAGCTAGAATATCTGGTATCCCGCTAGCAAGATGGGCAGTGCTTGGTGGTAATTTCATGAATTCCCAAATTGCTTATGACATTGGATTGTTGACCCATTTAGTTGATTTATCCGAAGTTGATGCTGCGGTAACACAATGCGCAACATCTGGTAAGCCAGCCAACAAATACCCGGGTAAACCGAGAAATGATGCGAGCCCAGTAGTTAAATTCGCCATGGACTTTTACAGTGATAACAACCTTTCAGTATTACTTTCAGGCGGCTGTCCAGCAGGTTATGATGGAGCAGAGAAAACCATTTCTAGGCAATTAAAGAATCTAAAGTATACTGCACCAATCGCTCTGTCAATGGCAAGTGAATTGATTGATATTACCAGCAATACCTCACTAAGTGAAGGACTAGATTCAGAATTATCTAAATTAACTGATATATTTTCCACTAGAGATGCACTTGAAGGCTTATCTGCACTAATTGAAGGGCGAAGACCGACTTACAATAATAATTGAGAACTATATGGAGGTCAAATGAATGGCCGACCAAATAAAACCAATTCTCTACAGCTTTCGCCGTTGCCCATATGCAATGCGGGCTAGAATGTCAATTGTACGAGCAGGACTTATTTGTGAGCATCGAGAGGTAATTCTTAGAGATCGGCCAGAACATATGATGGAAATATCACCAAAAGGCACAGTTCCAGTTATGCTGTTGTCTAATGGCCAGGTCATTGAGGAGAGTTTAGAGATAATGCAATACGTTGCAAACTGGACATTAACCGACCTTGACAGCCATTGGGTCAATCGCAACGACCATGAATTCAAGTTCCATCTTGACCGCTATAAATATCCTAATCGTTACGACGATGTAGACGCATTAGAACAAAGAGACTTGGCTAAAAAATACTTAGATGACCTCGACCTTATTTTACTCGAAACGCTGCCAATTGAGTTAAATGACGCATTATTCCCCTTTGTTCG
>CAXGZX010000176.1:0-2185 GCA_964014545.1 uncultured Candidatus Poseidoniales archaeon
CTCACCAGATATCAATTACTGCATTCGGTATACAAATACTTGCTCTAGCCCACAATGTTACTGGGTGATACTAAAAGTTAAGAAAGGCAAGTATGAGGCCAAGTTGATAACATGTCAGAAGCGGTAGTCCTAGAACACGCAGCACAAGCCGGCACAGATTTTCTTATGTACACTGGTAACTTTTGTGGTTACTGTACCGCAGCCAAGCGTTTATTTAAGGGGAAAAGTCTGTCAGTTAAGGAATATAATTTCGATGAACACAGCGGACTTAGACAAGCTGTTGTTGCGGCCACAGGACATCGAACTGTACCGGTGATTTTTGATTTGCGTGATGGCAATGTGATGTTTATTGGTGGCTTCGACGAAACCAATGCCTATCTAAAGTGAATCATTGAAGGTTGCTAGCCACTCTTGAATTGACTCATGATATTCATTGGGAATCATGTGACCCTTCTTGTGTTCAATCATCTCTATTGCCCAACCTGCACCCTCAAACAGGCTCGCAATAGCAAAACCATCCTCTAGTGACACTCGAACATCACGCTCACCGTGCATCCAAAACATTCGCTTCTTTTCCAGTTCATCAAGACGCATGCGTAATTCCATTGGCCTAACCAGGCGAGTTCCAATACATATTACGCCTTGAATTCTATCAGCAATCGGTAGATGTAGTAATTCTTGGGCCATGGCTCCACCTTGCGAAAAGCCGCCAACAATCAGTGGCCCCTTTGGTGCTTGTTCAGCAATAATCTGTTCAAGTTGCGAAAGACTTGAATCGACATCGATCAATTCACGGCGTGATAGATTAGCCCGTCTAGTCGCGTCTGCGTCATAGTCCTCATAACGCCACCAAGTTAGTCCTCTAACTGGGTGATTATACCTTGCTTCTGGAACGATTAAAGTCCAACCGTCAGGTAATATTTTTTCGGCAAACGGCCGCATCATCTCGGCATTGCCAGTCATACCATGCATCATGATGAGAGTTGGCAAGCAGGCACCTCACAGAGTCCAAGAGCGAACTAAGGCTCCGGCTACTTTGAGGTGAACAAAGGAGTCTTGGCCACGGACAGTAACGGTGATTGAATGTTCACCAGAGTTGGAAGGTATGGTGCCAAAAGAGCCCTTTTCTGTGGCTCCAGCACCCCACGCTCTAGTTAACGGTGATGCGCCTTGGTGGTCTTTGATACTGAGTGAGCCTGAGCCACCTTGTTGGCTTATTTCGACATCAAGATACCAGACCAAGGTATCCCACGCCTCGTTGGGTGAGTATCCTTCATCAAGGAAGGTATCGTAGACTTCTTGATCGTTTTCTTCATACAGGTTATCGTGAATATCACCAGCACGGTAAAAGAAGACATCTCCGGTATAACCGGTTTCTTTGACGTTGAGGTTCATGGCTAAGTTGTCGACACCCTCATTGTCGGTCCATTGTAAATTCTTAATGAAGCCCTCTCGACCACTAAATACGTAGTTGAGGGTGTGGTCATCACTTGAGGTAGCAGAAACAGTGACTTCACCATTGTAGATTTTATCGGTACTAGCCGACCAATCTTGGCCGAGCAATCTAAAATTCCAGGTGTTGCCAACTGCCCAAGGGAAATTGAACACTGCTTGTGGCTCGCCGTTCTCATAGACCGATAAACCATCCATAGTTACTCTGCCAAGGAATGGATTGTGATTGATTACTGCGTGGCGTTGTGCCTCGCCTTCTGAAGAAATCCCTAGCATAAACAGGCCATCATCTTCTCTAATGTCTGCCACGACTAATCTAGCACTGTCTTCACCAAACTCTGGAGTAATGAAAGTGTAGAGCCATTGGTCACCGATTTGCCAGTCTGGCAAAGCTAATTCATCTTCAGTAGTATCACCAATACCAGAGGCAGTAGTACTCTCATCACTTATGCAACCAGCAAGGCTGACTGTCATCATCAAAAGCGACAGCAGGTAAGCACGCATGGTTGTGCCTGTTGGACTTCTTTTGAAAGCCTAACGCTTCTAAGTTCTTCAGAATCTAATCAAAGAATACCTGTTTTGGTCAATTCGCCTGTTCCAGCCAGAACCACCGCAACAATGGACATCAACTTGATTAGAATATTGAGTGAAGGACCAGAGGTGTCTTTGAATGGATCACCAATTGTATCACCAATAACTGCTGCATCGTGGGCACTGTCGCCCTTCTTTGCAC
>CAXGZX010000177.1:0-2035 GCA_964014545.1 uncultured Candidatus Poseidoniales archaeon
CAGCGAAGACTGTATTGTACGATACATCACTAGAAATGACCTATATCCAAGTCTTACACTTAACTCTTCAAAGTGGTTCAGACAGATTAGTGATGAAGATGGTAGTGAGTGTTCAGTTTGGCAAGCATTTTCCGGTGATGCTGAATTGATGAGTACGGCGCTTGAATGGGTTGGCGACCTACTTGACCTTGAACAATCACAGCATACAATCGCTCGATACATCAGAAGTCTGCAAAAGAATGATGAAACGTTGTTAGAAACGGCAATACGGTTAACTTAGAGTTGAACGAATCGGTTTAGTGTCCCACCGCCGCCAAAGGTAGCGTAGTACAAATCACCGCTAGGAGAAAAACGCAATGGAAGAGGAGTGCCTAATTGAGTGGCAATTCTAGTTTCATCAGAGTCCCAGCCAGAGAAGTTACCCTCCTCATCAAACGCAGGGGTAAAATCGATTCTCACTATTTCATGTCCTTTGGGAAGAAGCGTGTTCCATGAACCATAAACTGAGGCATAGACAGTGTGCCCAGCGCTGGTAGATAGACCTGGAAGAGATGAGTTCTCTGGTCTGACATCAATACCGTTCATCGAAGTATGTGGCGTCCATTTAGCAATTGGCCCGATTGTCCCAGGTGGCACGGGGTCATCTGGTTCGTCGTTTGGCCAACCATAATCAGCACCTTGGATTAACAAATTTACTTCTTCATGAGGATGGTCGCCTTCCCAATCTCGTCCGTTATCGGTGAACAGATAACCCATAGAATCGACCCAAACCCCATCAAATGAATTTCTTACGCCGGAGGCCAAGATGCCATGATCGCCGGTTTGACCATCAACCCACAACAAGGCGCCATTACGTGAATCATCTTCTAAACAGATGTTACAAGTCGAGCCCGAATGCCAAATCAAGGTACCATTTGGCATCGCATTGATACCATTTGTTTGGTGATTGCCAACTGGCACATCATCGATTAGCACTAGTTTTTCTCCTACCTGCCAATTCAAAGAGATATTGTATCTTGATAATTTTCCAGCCTCAGAGACAAATAGTACATCCCCGTCAAAATGGACGTCATGTGGATTATTTAGTCCATCAATAATTACCTGATAGTCAAAATCATTAGAGATATTCATCAATAAAATTCTATCACCATCTCGGTCACAAATTAGTAATTCTTCTGAACTAACCCATTCTATGCAAGTTGGTCCACCCAACCCTGAGGCAACCTTTTCGATTTCAAAACCATCGATGTTAACGTTGTTTTGCGGTGTGGTATATGGATAGATTTGGCGGGCGAATAATAGCAGAACAATTATTGCTAAAATTGGTAAGATATGCCGCCACCAACGCATAATTAGACCTCACATATTGTTACTCAAAATGGTGAGCGGTATTCTTTGACATCCTCGGCAATTCTGAGCAATTGATTGTATTTAGCAACCCTATCGGAACGCGCTGGGGCCCCGGTTTTGATTTGTCCTGCTCGAGTTCCTACCGCTAGATCGGCGATAGTTACATCTTCAGTTTCACCGCTTCGATGAGAGATTACATTATTGAAGCCATGAGATGTTGCCAAGTCCATAGACTCAAGGGTTTCAGTAACGGTACCGACTTGATTTACTTTAACCAGCATAGCATTAGCGGCCTTTAATTCAATGCCTTTTGCCAAGCGCTCGGCTTGAGTAACAAACAAATCATCGCCGACAATTTGAACTCTGTGTCCTTCAGATTTAGTGAAGTTAGACCAGCCACGCCAATCATCTTCGGCAAAGCCATCTTCAATTGACAATATTGGGTAATCATCAAGCCACCCAGCATAGATGTTAGATAACTCATCGCTGGAAATTTGTTTACCGTCCATGTGGTATTTATCATCTGAGTAAAATTCTGTAGCCGCAACATCAAGTGCGATGCCCATATCTTCGGTGGAATAACCTGCACCTTCTATTGCCCTTACCATATATTTCAGTCCCTCTTCGTTGGCAGGAAGATTTGGTGCAAAGCCACCCTCGTCGCCAACGCCGCCAAGCAAACCAT
>CAXGZX010000178.1:0-1978 GCA_964014545.1 uncultured Candidatus Poseidoniales archaeon
AGCATTACGCAGAGGATCTTGAGTCCACCCCCTTTGACCGCTCGGGAACCCCGGCTTATGTTACAGGCGTGGGACATTTCATTCTTGATTATTCCTCTTCGGAGTTGATTTGGTTTTGCTCTGAGTTTTCTCGATCTAATCGCTTCTGATTACGTATTTGTTGAATGTGAATTTTAGTATACTGCTCTAATTCTTTGGCTCTTTGTAGATACGCATAACCAAAACCGCCGACGATAACAATTACAAAAATAATCAGCAGGCCGATAGTGCCCATCAAGTCTCTTTGCGAGGATTGAAATTCTTCAACACCTTCAACCTCTAACAATACTGCTTGGGAATAATTAGGTAGGCTAACAATTAACTGAATGTCGCCTGCAGTCCATGCTTCGATTTCCCAATCGATTAATTTGTAGTCCCCTCCATCAATAATGACGTCCTTTGAAGCTAGTAATTTGCCGTTAATGTCTGAAATTTCTACCGTCACCTGTCCTTGCTCTAAACCAGTATTAACCAGCCTTGTAGTCACCAATAACGGCTCACCATTAACCGGATTATCAGTTCGAAGTTCAACAAGGTTAATCACCGGTTCAAAATCAATCCAAGTCAATTTAGGAATTAGCGGTTCATCAATCGTGGCAAAGCCCATTAGTGATTTACCTGAATTATCAGTCAAAGTCAGCCAGATAACCAACTGGTCACCTTCACTGATATTGAACTGACCTGTTTGGTTAAGATTTACCATTTCGTCAAACTGGTAGGTCGAATCTAGAACACTTTGTAAGCTCAAAGAAAAAGCAAATGGCTCTAAGTTCAGTTGTTGACCATCACGAACTAAATCCCAGTGAACGATTAATTCTGGATTGATTAATTCAGTTGTTTCATAGACTTCAGCATTGAATCTCACTCGGTCTAGCCGGTCTGAATCTAAGCGGAGTAAATCGCCTAATGCGAGGTTTAGCAATGGACGGCTTTTGTCAACTTGGATAGTACCGTTTAATGTCGAATTAAACTGTCCATTATCAGATAACACCCACAATTTAACATCGTAACTTGTCTTTGAACTACTGGATGGTACCATTACATTACATTGCAAAAATCCGTTGGAAAATTCTGCGCTAATAGATTGTGTTGGGATGCCATCGATAATGCAACCTAAAGAATTCATGTCTGATAAGTTGGTAATAATTTGCTGGCTACCATTGTGTAGCAGCATTGTCGATATAGAGATTTCATCGCCTGGACTGACCCATGCTGAATAATTATCCGACTGACCTGTTGGCAAAGTATGGTCGGTAAAAATCAATTCATTAGCAATTATCTCGGTATTTGATTGCCAAGAAAAACTCCGTAGTAAAGACGTTCCTAGTAACAAATCTTGACCTTCATCAAACGCCTTCAATGAAGGTATACCGCCCTCATTGGCATAGGTTTGTGCTGCTTGCCAACTTAGCGCAAATTTAATTTCAACATACCATTTTTGAACACCCTGTAATTTAGTGACTTGGGTAATTGGAGGATAAATAAAACAATTCGCATCATAATTTGTGGAAGCTGTTCGCGGGTAATAATCAATATTACACAAGTCTGGTAATTCTCTACCTAGTAGCGCTAAATTAATTGAATCCAAGGAATCAAGACCATTGAAATCTGTTAATGAATAACTGAATGTGTGTTCAAAGGTTGGTAATAATTGATTGTCAAAATGGTCTAGGGATAAAGCAGAGGTGTCAAGCAGAGTTTGTAATTGATCTTGAACTAATATCGTTGCAGCGTCAGTACTCTCACCAAAGGCTCCACCATTGGCTAATGCATTGCCTGCTAAGTCATTTATCTGCAAGACTATACTGAGTTTAGCACTTGACAGCGGACCTTTCACTTCTTGCCATGAAACTGCAGGGATATCTACCGTGGTATAGGTTGAAGCATAGTTAACTGAAACTGTAGTGATACGATATTCTTGCTCGTCCATTACTCCGTC
>CAXGZX010000179.1:0-1961 GCA_964014545.1 uncultured Candidatus Poseidoniales archaeon
GAAGGTAACAATCGTAACGCCAAGTCAGTTCTCAAGACCTTCTTGGAGGTGATGGGTTGAACACCATCGAAATCAGAGTCAATTGCTACCGTTGTGGCAAACCAATGGTCGATGATCTTCGTGAATCCATTTGGGGTTTCGATGTGGCAGCATTCTTCTGCCCTTACTGTGAGGCATCTTATCCATTGCACCCCTCAAAGGAGGTGTGTGAATGAGTAGCAAAGTAATCCAGTGCGCCTATTGTGATAATATCAGTAAGACTGAGTATTCTTGCGGATGTTACTGGTGTTCAGAATGCTGTGATGCCTGTCCATGTGCTTCGTATCTGTATAGTAATCAATTTGGTTGTGACGTCCATGCACAGGAGGTGGAAGAATGAAAGATGATGTGCCATATGATGTCAAGTGGCATCAGAAGATGGGTGCTGTGGTTCGAGATGGTAGAATCATTGCTTTCCCACCTTGTCCGTCAGGAAAATGTTGGTTTAGGTCGAATGGTAGGAATTACCGAGTTCGACTAGCAAGGAAATGGAATGATGAATACAAGCACTTCTCCTACTGGTGCTATCGCTGTGGTTATGAGCAGGGGTGGTTTTGATGAAGCCATTTTCAAATCCATTCAAGAGAAGGTCTACCCTTCATCGCTGGAAGTTCACAAATGGCATGAATGGGACTACTATCAAGACACTACAGTACTATCACCGAAAGGCGAGAAAGTGGTTGGATTGTAAGGATGAGAATGGCTGTAAGGTTACATCTATTTTGGAGGGTCGATGATGGCAGAAGAGCAGGTTAAGGACAATCCTGTGAAGAACTTCGCCGTCACGGGATACCTCAAGGAGTTCACAAAGGAATTGAAGGAAGAAAAGGGCATAGAACCTACTCTTGAGGACTTCAATGCCGCAATTAGTATCCTCACCACAACCACAGTTATCGAGGCATGTTCAATCAATTCAGCCGTAATGCAAGTTGAAATTGGTGAAGGAGGCATAATGCATCTCCAAGGGTACTTTCAACTCACGACAAAGAAGAGGAGGTCCACCTTCAACAATCTCATTAGAGAGCATACCCCCTTCAACTTCAGTGTGCAAAATGCAAGAGGAAAGGCAGCGCAGAATGTAGCTTATTGTACTAAGACTACAGGTGAATGGAACTATCCAAATGGCGAGACTAAGATGAATATCACTGTGAGCCCAAAACCGATTTGGATCTACAAAGATGGGTTGGTGAAGAAAGGTGAGCGTTCAGATTTGAAAGAGGCTACTAGAGCAGTTGAGAATGGTGCAACCCTTCGTGAGTTAGATCAACGATTTCCTACGGTCATGGCAAGAACTGGAAGGGGAATCAAGGACATTATGTTCAGAAAGAAGATGTTCGAATCGAAGGAGACTAGACTTGGCAAAGTATTCGTATTCACAGGTGGAACTGGAACAGGAAAATCATGGGAAGCTAGACATCTATTCAGCAAGCAAATAGGTCTGAATTCAGACGAGATTTTTTCACTTGATTTTGAGAATAGGAACCTTTGGTTTGATGGATACAATGGTGAGAATATCCTCCTGCTAGATGACTATACTCCGAACGCCATAACTCGGTCTAAACTGCTTAGAATCCTCGACATCTACCAGTTCCAAGGTCAAATCAAAGGCGGCTACATAGTTGCGGAATGGGATTATGTTTTCATCACTACCAATTACGATGTTGGCGACTTATGTACGAAAACAGAGTACATAACTGTCAAGGATAAAGATGGCAACGACAGGACTGAAGCGATAGAAGTTCCAGACCCTGCATTCATATCCCGAATAACAGGTGTATTGGACTACAATGATATGCCAGACTTGCGTTCTCCAAATGGGGAATTCCAGACGATCAACCGCAAGGATTGGAACCCAGGAGGTGATGTTCCAAAGTCGGTTGCACCATTATTACCTGCAACCTTGGAACATGGAACATCTTCAG
>CAXGZX010000180.1:0-1961 GCA_964014545.1 uncultured Candidatus Poseidoniales archaeon
CTGAAGATGTTCCATGTTCCAAGGTTGCAGGTAATAATGGTGCAACCGACTTTGGCACATCCCCACCTGGGTTCCAATCCTTACGGTAAATTGTTTGATACGAGCCATTCGGTGAGCGTAAATCAGGCATATCTTGGTAATCCAATACACCAGTTATTCTAGACATGAATGCAGGATCTGGAACTTCAATCGGTTCAGTCCTGTCGTTTCCATGCTTATCCTTGACTATTCTATACTCCGTTCTCGTACATAGGTCGCCAACATCGTAATTGGTAGTGATGAAGACATAGTCCCATTCCGCAACCACGTAGCCGCCTTTGATTTGACCTTGGAACTGGTAGATATCGAGTATTCTAAGCAGTTTAGAGCGAGTTATGGCATTCGGAGTATAGTCATCCAGTAAGAGGATCTTCTCACCATTGTATCCATCAAACCAGAGATTTTTATTCTCGAAATCAAGTGAAAAAATTTCGTCAGAATTCAGACCGATTTGCTTGCTGAATAGATGCCTAGCTTCCCATGATTTACCTGTTCCAGTACCTCCTGTGAAGATGAATACCTTCCCGAGTCTAGTCTCCTTCGATTCGGACATTTTCTTTCTGAACATAATGTCCTTGATTCCTCTTCCAGTTCTTGCCATAACCGTAGGAAATCGTTGATCCAACTCACGAAGGGTTGCACCATTCTCAACTGCTCTGGTAGCCTCCCTCAAATCGGAACGTTCACCTTTCTTCACCAACCCATCTTTGTTGATCCAAATTGGTTTTGGGCTCAGAGTGATATTCATCTTAGTCTCGCCATTTGGATAATTCCATTCACCTGTTGTCTTGGTACAATAAGCCACATTCTGCGCTGCCTTCCCTCTTGCATTTTGCACATTAAAGGTGAAAGGTGTGTGCTCTCTGATGAGGTTGTTGAAGGTGGACCTTCTCTTCTTTGTCGTGAGTTGAAAATACCCTTGGAGATGCATTGTGCCTCCTTCACCAATTTCAACTTGCATTACGGCTGAATTGATTGAACATGCTTCAATAACTGTTGTTGAGGTGAGGATACTAATTGCGGCATTGAAGTCCTCTAGAGTAGGCTCTATGCCCTTCTCTTCTTTCAATTCCTTTGTGAACTCCTTGAGGTATCCCGTGACGGCGAAGTTCTTCACAGGATTGTCCTTAACCTGCTCTTCTGCCATCATCGACCCTCCAAAATAGATGTAACCTTACAGCCATTCTCATCCTTACAATCCAACCACTTTCTCGCCTTTCGGTGATAGTACTGTAGTGTCTTGATAGTAGTCCCATTCATGCCATTTGTGAACTTCCAGCGATGAAGGGTAGACCTTCTCTTGAATGGATTTGAAAATGGCTTCATCAAAACCACCCCTGCTCATAACCACAGCGATAGCACCAGTAGGAGAAGTGCTTGTATTCATCATTCCATTTCCTTGCTAGTCGAACTCGGTAATTCCTACCATTAGATCTGAACCAACATTTTCCTGTCGGGCAAGGTGGGAAAGCGATGATTCTCCCATCTCGAACCACTGCACCCATCTTCTGATGCCATTCGACATCGTACGGAACATCATCGTTCATTCTTCCACCTCCTCTGCGTGGAGATCACAGCCTGCGGGACTGCCGTAAATGTAGTAATTACATGGGCAGGCATCACAGCATTCTAAACACCAGTAGCATCCACAAGAATACTCAGTCCTGCTGAGATTACCACACGAAGTGCACCGGATTACTTTGCTACTCATTCACACACCTCCTTTGAAGGGTGCAATGGATAAGATGCCTCACAGTATGGACAGAAGAATGCTGCTACATCGAATCCCCAAATGGATTCACGTAGATCATCAACCATCGGTTTGCCACATCGGTAGCAATTGACACGGATTTCGATGGTGTTCAAACCATCACCTCCAAGAAGGTCTTGAGAACTGACTTGGCGTTACGATTGTTACCTTC
>CAXGZX010000181.1:0-1949 GCA_964014545.1 uncultured Candidatus Poseidoniales archaeon
ACTTTCCTCATTTCTAGAAAAGCGAGATGCAAACTGGAAATCTTGATTTGGTGAAGTAAATGGTTAGTACAGTGCTAGTTGCCAATCGAGGTGAAATAGCCTGCAGGATTTTACGAGCATGTAGTGAGGCTGGACTAAATTCAGTAGCGATATATGCAAATAATGACAAAGAGTCAATGTTTGTCGAACTGGCCACAAAATCTGTTGAATTAGTCGGTCAAACCATTGGTGAGACTTATCTTGACCAACAGCAGATACTCGATATTGCCGCCAAGCATGGTGCCGATGCAATTCATCCAGGGTTTGGATTTTTATCAGAGCGCGCAGATTTTGCTAGAGCCGTATTAGCTGCAGGGATAACATGGATTGGGCCCTCACCTTTAGCCATAGAAATGATGGGGGATAAAATGACTGCTCGAAAAACCATGAAGGCAGCGGGAGTTCCAGTAATCCCGGGCGAAGAAATTGATTTTGAAGATGAAACGAAGATGATTGAGGCAATTGTCCAAGCCAGTACCAGAGTTGGTTATCCATTACTGCTCAAAGCCTCATCTGGCGGGGGCGGCAAAGGTATGCGCAAGGTAGAGAATCCAGATAACTTGGTTGAATCCATCAAAGGGGCCAGAAGGGAAGCTATAGCGGCTTTTGGTGATGGGAGAGTATACATTGAACGGATGCTTACTGGTTCAAAGCACGTTGAGATTCAAGTATTAGCCGACACCCATGGAAGAGTGATTCATTTGGGCGAGCGGGAATGTAGTGTTCAGCGTCGTCATCAGAAAGTGTTTGAAGAATCACCGTGTCCAGTTATGACTACCGATTTACGAGAAAAGATGGGCCAAGCGGCCGTAATGGCGGCTAAAGCCGTTGATTACGAGGGCGCTGGTACAGTTGAGTTTCTTTTAGCCAGTACTGGTGAATTCTTTTTCCTTGAAATGAATACTAGAATTCAAGTTGAACATCCTGTTACTGAAATGGTTACTGGTGTTGACTTAGTTAGAGAACAATTGCGAATAGCTGCAGGTCAGCCAATGAGTTGTGGTCAACTAATGATGCGTGGTCATGCGATTGAAGTTCGACTATATGCCGAAGATGCTACCAATAATTTCCTTCCAGCAATTGGACCTCTTGCAGTATTTAGGCCCCCAACAGGGCCGGGAATACGACTTGATACAGGGGTAAGAGAAGGTGACATAGTTACGCCAAATTATGACCCTATGCTAGCCAAATTAATTGTCTGGGCACCTTCCAGAGCAGAAGCTCTGCAAAGAATGCGTCGGGCATTGGATGAATTTGTCGTTTTGGGAACGACAACTAATCTTAGATTCCTGCGCGAATTATGCGATCACGAAGATGTAGTTAGTGGAAATACCGATACTACAATGATTGAAAGAGTGTGGCCAGATGGCTGGAGTCCACAATTCAGTAGCGACATACTCAACGGTGCATTAATGGTTGCAGGGGTTAGTGAAAGCGCAGGATTACATCAACTACAATCCACAATTACTTCTGCTGATGACGGCCCACAGAGTCCATTTCAAAGCCTATCTAGGAGGTATCCTTGATGCAACATGAATTCAAATTTGCTGGAGATACTGTAGAGGTAACAGTAGC
Source organism: uncultured Candidatus Poseidoniales archaeon (assembly GCA_964014545.1). Lineage (GTDB taxonomy): Archaea > Thermoplasmatota > Poseidoniia > Poseidoniales > Poseidoniaceae > MGIIa-L1. Next base: position 1,615 of record CAXGZX010000181.1, read on the forward strand.
AAGAGACTCAGATACATGGCATCTAGGTGATTTAGAATGCCAAATTATGGCTGATGGTCGACTAAAACTTACGGTTAATGGAGTGATAAAATTTGCTCACTCAGCAAAAGTTGGCGACGTTTGGTGGGTTCATCTCGACGGGCATGTCTTCTGCATTGAAAAGACGGAGCCGGGCTCCAATAGTGACGACTCAGCAGGAGGCATGGTAGCCCCAATGCCGGGTAAAATTCTCGAGGTATTGGTGGAGCAAGGCCAATCAGTTGCCAGTGGAGATTTATTGTTGGTGATGGAAGCTATGAAAATGGAACATAGAATAGTTGCTAATGTTGATGGAG
>CAXGZX010000182.1:0-1945 GCA_964014545.1 uncultured Candidatus Poseidoniales archaeon
TGGAAAGTAGTCGAAGAAAAAATTCTAATCAAATACTTCACTAAGCGAATTATTGAAGTGGCAAAGCAAGAAAATGCTGAGGTTATTCATGCCCATACTCCCTACAGAGTTGGATTACCTGCTCTAAAAGCCGCAAGAAAACTAGGTCTGCCATTTGTCTATGAAATGCGTGGAATGTGGGAGGAGACTGCTGTAGCCAATGGTCGGTGGCTGAGAAATGGCCCTGCCTATCGCCGCTTTCAAAAGTTTGAAACCAAGGTCCTTAGAAAAGCCGATGCGGTTGTTTGTATTAGCGAGACTCTCAAGCAAGAGGCAATTTCCCGTGGGGTAGAGGGAGCAAAAATTACTGTGGTAACCAATGCAGTAGAATCTGATATAGCAGAACATAATACCAATGGTGAAACCTATGAAAATTCAGTAACAGCTCTCAATAGAGGTAAATCTACCAAGGTCATTGGCTATATTGGATCTCTTAGAGAAATGGAAGGCGTTGACCTTACTGCACAAGCAGTTGCCCGATTAAAATCAGATGGTCATGATGTTCGATTATTTGTACTAACCAGTCAAGCAGGTCAACTTGAATTAAAGCAATATTGTGATTCACTTGGGCTAGATGATCATGCAGTAATTGTTGGCCCTGTGCCGCATGAACAGGTCGGACCGTTTTATGACTTAATTGACATATTTGTCGTCAGCCGCCCTGACACAAGGGTAACCCGTTTAGTTACTCCTCTCAAACCGTTTGAAGCAATGGCGATGGGTAAGGCAGTAATTGCTTCGAAACTTCCAGCATTAGAAGAAATCATCGAGGATGCTAACACTGGTTTATTGTATGAACCTGGAAGTGTTGACTCATTATGCGATGCCATTTCATCTTGTATAAATGAAGATGGTTTGGCTGAAAACCTTGGAGGCAATGCCAAAGAGTGGGTCATGAATAATCGTACTTGGAATTCAGTGGTAAAAAATTATCCGGAAGCTTATCAATTTGCAATTGATTCAATGAGGTGACATTAATGCGAGTATTAGTAACAGGTGGTGCGGGATTTATTGGCAGTAGTTTTGCAAAAAAAGCGAAACAACAAGGTTGGGATGTAACTATTTTCGATAACCTTTCAACCGGCCATAAATCAACAGTTGATGAGTTAGAAGAACTTGGAATCAGAGTGATAATTGGTGATATTAGAGATCGAGACTTATTGTCTAAAGAAACAGCAAATTGCACTGCAGTAGTGCACTTAGCAGCCCAGGTATCAGTGCCCCTATCGGTTGAAAAACCAGAAGAAACCAATGAAATAAACGTGCAAGGAACAGATAATGTGATTCAATCATGTTTTGACAATGATGTTCACAGATTAGTCGTTGCCTCAAGTGCGGCAGTTTACGGCAATGCCGATAATCTGCCGCTAAAAGAACAAGATGCTGGCCAGATTTTATCGCCATATGCTGAATCAAAATGGATTAATGAACAACAAATTTTGGAGGCTAGAAATAATGGTCTGAAAGCAACTGCATTAAGATTCTTTAACGTCTATGGAGTTGGTCAAAGGCCAGATGGAGCATATGCAGCAGTAGTTCCAAAATTTGTTGATATGATGGTAAATAAACAAGCTCCCAAAATTAATGGCGACGGGCTACATACTCGTGACTTCGTTCATGTTGATGATGTATGTAATGCGATATGGTCATTGATAGATGGCGAATGGAAAGCCCACAACCATCATGTTTACAATGTCGCAACCCAAACTAGAGTTACCTTACTAGATTTAATTGCAATAATCAATAATTCACTCACTCACGGGATGCCAAATTTCACACCACTAATACCAACCCATGGTCCTGAAAGAGTGGGAGACATCCGTCATTCAATGGCAAGTATTGGTAGGATTAATGAAACAATTCAGTGGACTCCAAAAATTGAATTTGAACACGGAATCAAGGAACT
>CAXGZX010000183.1:0-1939 GCA_964014545.1 uncultured Candidatus Poseidoniales archaeon
GGCTTGCAATGCACTGCTTGATGCTAGACTTGAAAAAGTGAATTAAACATCAGTGTAGTAGGCTTACTTGGTGGGAATATATTGCAAAGCGTAACCAAGGATGCTGATTTATCGAACTGCCAATGTCCATTAATAATCAGTAATTTGAGTGTAAAGAGGTCAGGAGACCTCATAATAAAGGACATAAATTTGTCAATTACTCAAGGCGAGTTCGTTGGGATAGTTGGGCCGAATGGTAGTGGTAAAACAACCCTAATTCTGACAATACTTGGAATTTTAAAGCCGTTCACTGGTGATGTCAAAATATACGATCAAGGACCGGGCTCAAAAAATTTGCATGGTCGTATTGCTTGGGTATCTCAAGCAGCAGCAAATTTACCAAACAACATTCGTATTACTGTAAGAGAATTAGTAAGACTTGGTACTATGAAAGGATTTAATTTAGCATTACGAAACTCAAAAAATGCTGAACAAGTAAATGAAGCAATAAATATGGTGGGCTTACAAGAATATGCTGATACTGGAATAAGCAAACTATCAGGCGGTCAGCGCCAAAGGGCGGTTATTGCTAGAGCACTTGCCTCTAAGGCAGAATTTATTGTACTTGATGAACCGCTAGTTGGAATTGATAGAAAGTCGAGAAACGCACTATTGAAATTTTTAGATGAACTTACCCATCAAACTGGTACGACTATTCTAATGGTATCTCACGATATTACTGCAGTACGCCGTTCAACTCATCGAATGATCTATTTGGATGAAACAATACAATTTGATGGCAATACTGAGAAGTTCCCTGATTTAGATATAATTGCTGAGTTAAGAGGTATTCAACCAGTACATGAAGATATACACACTACAGTTTCTAGTGATTGTCAAGTTTGTGCGGAGGAATAATGATGGCTTTACCACCATTTGGCGATTATCTTCTTGAAGTGGTTGCACCATTTCTAGAGAGTGTTGCTCCATATATGCCTGGTGAAATCTTTCCTTACTTTTTCACTTTAACACTCTTACAGCGGGCGTTGATTGCAGCAATTTTAGTTACTATGGTGGCAGGATTTTTGGGCTGTTTCTTGTTGACTAGAAACCTTGCACTGATTGGCGATGGTTTAGCTCACGTATCTTTTGGTGGGATTGCTGTTGGAATAGTACTCGGAGGGATGGGCCCTCTGTGGTATGCATTAATTTTTAGCGTGATTGCGGCTGTATTTATCCATGAACTGCAATCTAGGGAGATACTTACCGGGGACGCTTCAATTGCCATATTTTCTACGGGTATGTTAGCGTTAGGTTTAGTGGTGCTGAGATTAGAAGTTTCCTTTGAATTACCACTGATAGGTCTTATTGAGTTGTCGCCGGTTGGAATTACTAATACAGTTGAAGGCTATCTATATGGTAACTTATACTTGCTTAACCCCGATGATTTAGATTTAATCGTCTTTATTAGTGTAATTTCTTTTGCAATATTATTCATTTTAAGACACGGATTATTAGCGACCACCATAGACCCTCTAGCGGCCAAGATTCAGGGCGTCCCAGTTAGAGTAATCGGGCTGGTATTTAGCATTCTTACTGCAGCAGTAGTTGTTAGCATGGTAAAAATAATTGGAGCATTACTGGTCACAGCATTACTGGTTACACCCGCAGCCACTGGACAATTAGTAGGGCGTAGTTTCCGCGAATGCATACTTTATACACAATTATTTGGCTTATCTTCAGTCTTATTGGGAATCTATCTATCGTCGGAACTTGATACCGGTGGAGGCTCAATGATTGCTCTGGTTACTGCTTGTATGTTTGCCATAGTGGTAATATCTAAAGCAGTGATTAAATCATTAATCAAACGCAATGAGAACTTGAATTAATACATCGTTTGCAAAATCAAAATAATTTAGTCAAAATCAATGTACTGCATTTTGGAAATTATCGCGCCAAT
>CAXGZX010000184.1:0-1909 GCA_964014545.1 uncultured Candidatus Poseidoniales archaeon
AAATTCGAAACAAATCATTTCAAAACAAGTCTCTATAACCTGACCTCCAAATCTTTAGTTATGGACCTGTATGATTTATCCTTCTTTTTCTCCACTATGTGGGTTGGACCTTTTTGGTTTGCCATGCTAGTATTTCCCGAACATGAAATGACCAAAAAAGCACTCAGGGGGCCATGGTTCTTTCTTGGACCACTGATTGTCTGGTGGTTAGTTACCATCGCTAATCCACAAGCTATGCTAGATTTAGCAAAGGACATGGCAAAGCCAGACAGCATCTTGGACGGCCTAGCGGCAATAATGGGCAGCAGACCTGGCGCAGCAGCAGCATGGGCTCACATGGTTGCTGGAGATATTTTTGTTACCAAGTGGATTTGGCAGCGCTGCTTAACCAATAGCGCACCTCGCTGGATTGCGGCAACATCGGTATTCTTTGGCGTCATGTTGATGCCTATTGGACTACTCATGTGTGCAATACTGGTTCGTGGAGATGGCAACGCTGCTGAAGCCACTGCAACCACTGCTTGATGTATGGTTCTGCCTTACTGCGACAAAGTGCACTAAAGCTAATACAAAAGCAGTTACCTAAGATTTACTCATTATGGCCTGGTAGGTTGGCAATCAAGTCCGATTCACTGGCTAATCTAAGTCTAGCCTGTGGCGGGAACGGAAACACTCCAGCAAGTACTTGTGAGCACCAATAAATCGTTCGTGACTTAAGTTCCTGTAGCCACTCTGAACAATCTTGGCCAGCAGAGATAAGTTGTTTGTAACTCTCTAGAGCTGTATTTACTTCGCTAATCCACGGATGACCTTCTGGGCCAAATACTCCGGATTCTGTTGCTCTAGACAGCGCTTTCTTGATCAATTTACTCGCCTTATCCATCCACTTGACCTCATTGCCGTTTGTAGACTTTGAATCAGATTCAGCACCCTGTATCATCATAGCAACTGCTTCACTAAGCCATATATCACCATAATTTACTGCCCAGCCCCAACCTTCTTTCTTAGCATAAGCCGGTCTGAAAGTCTCTATTGCGGCTGTCCATTCGCTTTGTAACATAAGTTCAATGCCATCATACCACATGAATCTAGCAGTCTCAAGGAGTCGCTTTTGATAGCACCCGTTTAGATTCTGTTCCGCATAAAAGCGCACGTCATCATCACCAAAAGTAAGTGCATAACCAAGATATAATTCACATTCAAATAGGGTGTTTTCCAGCAATTTGTGGACATTCATGTGATAGCCACCTAAATGACCCCACCACTTACCATTGTCAAGACGAGGATGTGCCTCGGCTAATGCTCTTAATCGATTTAAATCTACCAGCATGCCTTGACAGGTCTCTTGGTTTCCTAAACTACGGTTTTCCCAACCAGCCCAGGTTTCGTTAAGATTGTTAAGCAATTTAGATGCCTGGCTGCGAGCAGCTTCCTCAACTTTGGTAAAGGCAGCACTATCAAAGTCACTCGGTGCCTGATTAGCATCAACTGTGAAGTGTATTTCTAGGCGAATAAGCCCTACGGAATCATCATTCCACTCACTAGTGCTTACGGCAACAAAATCCACATCATAGCGTGCCCCTCTGTGAGGGTCATAGCGTACTTCACCTGACAGAGTACCATCGTCTGAAAATATAATTCCAGGCGGCAGCCTTGCTAATGTTGGTGCTTGCATGAACCCGCTTTTGCCGAGTAACATTTCATCAGGTTTTTGTGAAATTGAATCACCAACATTAACTGTTCCAAGTTTTATTTTGTGTTGGGTTACCTTGACGTTATTGCGCTCTGCGCAACGATAATGTTCGCTGTATAATTCCGCATACGACCAATCCTTAGGACAGTCATTACAGCAAAAGCAGCGGCCTTTACGATAACTTTGTTGTGGTGGTGAAACCGAAGTCTTATCGCA
>CAXGZX010000185.1:0-1885 GCA_964014545.1 uncultured Candidatus Poseidoniales archaeon
AGTCCAATGACTGCTCCAACAATTAGCGCAAACATTGGCAGACTCTTAGCCATCATGTTTGATGCGTCTTCAACAGGCTCACCCATCATGGTCATGCCGTCTTCCATGCCTTCATCCTTCAAACGGAAGTAGGTCAGCATAGTAAGTAGCATAACTACCGGTCCAACTATTGCATCCATCTTTTGCAAGTCAGAACCATTACGGCCAATTCCGCTAACAAATCCAACATAAGTTGCAATTACTATAGTCAAGAAGGCAAACATCGATGGATGAATAATTCTCCACTTTCCAGAGGCACCCTCTGTCAAGACAAGTCCAGCCCATAGAGTGTAGATTAGAATTAGACTTCCCGATACTGCAACTGTAGCATCAGATGGTGTACCCATTCCATTGGCCATGCCTGGAATCACTGTATCGAAGTTATCAGCAATAACACTGTCAGGGGTGAAAATCATTCGCAGAGAATAAAACAAACCTGTCAACACGAGAACTAAAAGGCCAGCTAACGCAACTTTATCCTGTACTTTTATGCCAGGTTTGTAATCACTTAAGCCATCATTTACTCCCTCATCCTTGAGGAAGAAGTAAGCCGCACCATATAGCGCGGTTACGATTGGTGTAACGAATTTTGGTGCTTCACTAGAATCTGTAAAGTCACCATGCATCCAGATTGACACACTCATTGCGGTAAATCCAATCAGACCAGGGATCATCATTCTCCACATTCCCTTTGCTCCTTCATTTAGCAACAATAGTGTTGCCAATGTAATACCAAACATTAACGCACCATTGAATCCTGTTTCAGGAGCACCTCTGCCCCATGCTTGAGTACCTTCTGCTGCATCATTTGACAACAGGGTAAAACAGCCGTCGCCGCCAGTAACATAACAGTCACCAAACAACACGAAATTCAAAGAGTAGATCAGGCTGACTAAAGCAGAAATTATTAGACAGACTTTCGCAGGCATAGAGTTTATTTGCTTAAACATCGGTTCAAGAGTGGTGATAATTATTTATAATATCTACCTAAATAGATTAAGCAAAAATTGCGATTTTTTGCCTAAATAACCTTCACGGAGTGCGGTAAATCACTCTGCTATCTTTTCAGCGGCTTTAGCGTCGCGACGTTTCTTATTTTGTCGCTTCTTATACCATGGATATATTGGCCACTTTGCCAATCCAGTCCACATGACAAAAAATATCAACGTAGTGGATACAAATTTATCGGTATCTGCTGACCAAACCGTGTCGACAAATCCATTGTGATACCACGCAATTCTTCCATGGTATATTACCAATATTAGTCCAGCAGTTAAGTGGATATAGCGCCATATCTTATTCCAGTTCTTTGTCATAAATTTCACCCGGTAATCTATTGATAAAAATTGGGTAAATAATGTTTCACGCTAGATGATAATTGAATACTAAATTTGACAACCTAGTCGAACTAAGCATTGTCTAAACATATTTGTGCAGTACACTGAACTATCTCGTAATACTCTCTAGTTGCTGGGTCAAAAACATCGAGTTGTAAGGTTGAGCCTGCATCAACCACAGTTACTAAAGTCGATGCAGCAGATGGCAGATAATCCTCTCCAGTACTGCGCAAGGTCAATTTTATACTGTGCCCTGCCTCAACTTCAACATCCATAGGGAAAAATTCCATGACTGCAGTGATTTCCTCAAATACCGGCGTCCATGTTTGCACTTGTGAGCCACCTGCATGGTATCTCAAATCCATAATGGCATGACCAATATGAATACATGTGCCTTCATAGCAATCTTCCATCAAGGCATAAATTTGACCGCCTAGCGTAGCGGTATTGACATTGACATGTAAGCGAGGTAAGCCGCCAAAGTAGAGGTCTTCTTCTAGTGGTGGAGT
>CAXGZX010000186.1:0-1882 GCA_964014545.1 uncultured Candidatus Poseidoniales archaeon
GCAGCATTATTCCAAATTACTGAGTTTTCATTTCCAGCACCATTTTCGTAAAGTACGATGATGTGATTTTTGCCGCCATCTCCGCCAAAGACAGTATTATTAGTCGCTTCATGATAATCGCCTTTGACCATCAATGCACCGCTGACATTCCATAACACATTGTGATGAACTGTTGCATTTCGACCATTATTTGAACCGCCAATTGGCCCATCCATTCTAATACCATACTTGTCGGTATCATGTATCCAATTATAGGCAATATTAGCATCAGTCTGCTCTTCTTGCATCATTTGAACAACAGCACCATCGCTTTGAAGATAGCCGGTAGCCCAAACTTCGTTGTGCCAAATTTGTGGCGCATCACCCAGTGAAAGAGTAGCAGACGCACCGGTTAAACTAACTGTGCTATTGGAGAAAGTGAAATCTCTACCGCCTTCAAACACTGAAACCATTAATCCTGGCAAATCTGTCACCGACCAGTCGATGTGATAGAAGTAAGAATTGTTAATTCGGTTATTATTTGACTGTCCAGCTGAGCCATGGAATTCAATGGCGGTACCGTCAGTATAAGCGATTGAAATCTGGTCGACAAAGGTATTGGTACTGCGATAAAATCGTGTTGCCCAGCGGTCATCGACATCTTCTCCAACAATGCCCAAACCACGCTTTGAGGTACTTGGATATTCGAGTGTAGAGTTGGTAAACGAGCAACCATCACAGTTATTGACATTGATTGTGGTACCAAAGAAATCGATGCCTTGAATGGTTACGCCGTCCGAGTTGGTTACGGTTATTGCGTAGGGCTGAGTCTTAACTCGCAAATCAAGATTGTTGGCATCTTGTCCTGATGGTGTCTGGTAATGTAACTCGTTATTGGAGTTGTCAAACCACCATTCACCATCGACATCAATCAATTCTCGCTTACCTTCTAACATGTAAGCATGTTCTTTGATTTTCCAATTCGGTACAGTGTCATAAGTGAATGAACCTGTGATTGAATCCCAAGTATTGACCGTTCGGCTGTATGAGCGGAAGGATGCAACGTTGAGGATAGCAACTGCCCCGACTGGATTGATTCCTGCCGCAACTAAACCTGAGTGATTACCGCAACATGTAGAATCATCTTCCATTACGCCATTGCCGTAATCTACACACTTCCAAGTGCTGCCATCCAGATATAATTCCTCGCCAGTAAAACATCCAACGTCAGGCTGACCATTGCCATCGTTGTCGGTATTGTCAATCGATCTTGGCGACATTGTGCCGTGCGCCCAGTTGTTATCTCGGTCAAATACCGAGCCGTCGCTGAAAGCAGCATTTGGCCAACGAGCCGGTACTTGCTCATCATAATTGTAGAATAATTGCCAACCCGGCTCGCTCAAGGTAACAGTTTGAATACCCGCCCCATCAGCAACGCCCCACGTTGCAGCCATATCGTCAGTGATGCTTTGTGTTCCATCAAATACAACATTGGCGCCATCAGCAGCACGAATAACTAGATTGTCCAGATTATCCACTGTCACATTGTCATGATAATTGCCGGATTGAAGGATAATTTCATCGCCTGAAATAGCAGCAGAAACCGCTTCACTCAAACTGTTTTTTGGACAATTAATCGTACCCGACCAAGTCGCTGAACCATTGATTGGGTCAACATAAATTGGTGTTCCTGCACTTCTTGTGAAGGCGTCACAACCAGCATTTGCTTCCAATGAAGTACTGTCTGAAAGCCTATCTGTAGGCTCATACTTGGCAACGATATCATTGATGCCGGCGGACCAAGTCATCGAAACCATAAGGAAGACAATGAAAATAGCGGTGCGAATTTTCCCGCCTGCCGATGAACTAGCCATTGCTTACGCTTCCCCCTTTAGGGGGAAGA
>CAXGZX010000187.1:0-1878 GCA_964014545.1 uncultured Candidatus Poseidoniales archaeon
AGCAATAAGGGGTGTAGGTTTTGACCTCTTGCATATAGGCACAAACATGCGAGACAACCTACTAGAGATGTTAGAGTTGAAACAATTGTCAAGAACTGGATGGGTACGTTCTGGTGTTGAAAACCCAGAATCAGTAGCAGCACACTCTTGGGGCATGGCGGTATTGGCACTAAGACTAGCACCAAAGGAGCTTAATTTAGAGAGAGTATTATCGCTCTGCTTAGTTCATGACCTACCAGAAGTCAGAATCGGCGACTTGACTCCGCATGATGATACTTCAAATAAAGCAGAATTAGAACATAAAGCTATGTCTGAAATGGCTCCACAATGGTTGTCACTTTTCGAGGAGTATGAAGCAGGAGAAACTGCAGAAGCGAAATTCGTTAAACAAATCGATAAATTGGATATGGGTCTTCAAGCAATAATGTATCAAACTAAGCAAGACATTGTTCTAGAGGAGTTCATTGCCAGTGCAAAATCCAAGATAAGTGATAAGAATTTACTTAGATTTCTTGACTAAAGTTTCCGACAAGGACAAAAACTAGTTTGTCTCCCGCTAGAGTAGAGCCCGATAGTGTAGGGGTCCATCATGGTGGGTTTTGGTCCCGCCGACGTCGGTTCAAATCCGACTCGGGCTACTCCTTATTCAAGAGTAGTCAATTTCAAATTTAGATAATACGGGTACGCTCATTGAAAATACTATTGCAATCCAAACCACTGCTCCAAAACTTCCATCCACATCGTCTGCATCGAACCACAATCCATCAGGGCCAATTCCTGGTTGAATTATCATAAAAATAACTACACCAATTAACAATAAGAAGCAAACTACAATTGAAGAAAACTTCCGTACAATGTCGTTTACCATATATCCTTTATCTGGTAAATTCATTAATCCGGTGTTAGCAAGAATCGCTGCAAGCCTAGAGATAATCCCAATAATGGCAACTACTAAAGTAATTATTAGCATTACTTTCAAGATTAAAGTAGATGTTTTCCAAGATTTCCAGTAATCTACTGACTGCTTAATTTCGTCACATTCCGCAGAACTACCATCAACACATCGTGCCTCATAGTAGTCTTCTTCATCTTCAACTAGTTCGGTGTATGTTGCAGAATCACTGCCATATCCAAATCCGTATTCAAGTTCAATTTCAGATAACCCCATCGAGAAAACATCATCTCCTTCATAACTTATTGTATACCATGAGCTAGAAGTTAAACAAACAATTACGATAATTAACATAACCAAAGAAACACCATGTCCAGCCCATTCAAGAGGGTGAATAGATTTGCTTTTATCAAATTCATTTACCATCTTTTTTGGTGTTCTTGGACCTGAACTACTGACCAAAACACCGGTAAATTGGGCTTTAAGTATTGGTACAAACAGGCAACATAGGTTTCCAATCGTAAATGCTAGAGGGATAAGTATGCTCGGTATGTCAGCAGCATCTTCATAGCCAAATACAGAGAATAAGAACATCAAACCAGAGATGCAGGTAATCACGATTAATGCCATAAATTCACCTTTTGCAGTTTGAATTCCAAAAATCATGCCAGTAATTCCCAAACCAATTCCCACTATGGACAATAAAATAAAGATAGCTCCATAGCCTGTCCCAGTACCGAATTCAGATTCCAAAGAACTGATAAATAAACCCATTACTATACCGTAAATGCCGCCGATGATTACTATGCCCATGTAGATACAAAACGCAATACCAGCAACCTTTGGAACCGCTGGCATTTCATTGAAGTCAGTGGTCATTATTCGGTTGTCCGTATGTGTCACAGCATCATCAAACGATTCCTCTTCCTCGACATTCCATTCGAATTCACCGTCACACAGTGGACATTCAAATTCGCCTGATGCAT
>CAXGZX010000188.1:0-1873 GCA_964014545.1 uncultured Candidatus Poseidoniales archaeon
CGCTTTTCTTCTTCAATATGATCTTTCCAGTACTGCACCATTTCTTTGGCTAAATATTGGTCATAACAAGTTTTACACAACTCGATTTTTTGTGAGTTTTCACCATGGTAAAGATTAGTTACCCCTGTTTTACCACAGGCACTGCAAAATCCCGTGAGTTGTGACTTTGTCATGAGGTTACCAATATACCGTATTATTTAGACATGGGTAAATTTCTTCAAATCTTTACCGATACGCTACCGATTTTCATCGATGCAGATTAAACTTTGAAGAACGTGAGATTAATGTTGCCATTTTTCATTACTTGAACAACTGGTCGGTAGCCCACATGTGGCGTATTAGCAATTCTTTGTTGTAATATTGCAAGAACTTGGGGATCTAATTGAACGTCGAATAATGGTTGATTAACCGGCACACTTGGTGACAGAGTTTTGGCTATTGGTTTCGCTTTTTCTAACGGCTTAGCCTGCTTAACCGGAGCCGGGATTTCTTTTTGTGAGATATCTTCCTGTTTGGCCTCTATATCTTGGAAAGCCTTGTCCAACTCCTCATCAAATTCCTCTTGTTCCTCCGCCACTTGCGCCAAATCTTGTTCAGATTCCATCACTTCTTCAACGATCTCTTCTGGCATTTGTTGAATCGGTTGCATATTAGTTTCAGGTAAAGCTTGAATTGGTGGAATTACCGCATTTTGCATGCTGCTGCCTTGACCCTGGTATAGCGTACTTTCTTCGCCCATTCTATTCATGTAGAGAATACCGAATCCAAATGCCACTATACCAATTAACATCCATATCATGTAGCGGAATAATTCAGTATTAATGGAAAGAGAAAGCATGAATAGGGACAACAAAGAACCGAATGAACCAAATCCTCTACGCCATGGAGTTTCAGTTTCATCTCTAAATCCTTGAATAGCAATTCCGATTAGATAACCCGCCCAAAGCGTCCATAGAACTGGCCATACATCGCTGTCCATCAAAATCAAGACAATTCCAAAGAGGAAGTATGCTATTGCCGATATTCCAACTTTGTCAATCCATGAGAAGTATTCTGTTTCATCTTCCCAGTCAAATGCCGACCATTTCCAAACAACTTCGGTTTTTGTTGCAAGATACGTCATAAAAAGGCCATTTGCCAATAGTACTGTTCCTGCAACTTTATTAATTTGTGAACTAGTAAGTACATCTAGTTGAACAATTAAATTACAGATTGCGAAAACATGCAGAATCGGCAACATTAGGATGCCATTTTTTCCACCATCGGCAAATACTTCTCTAGTAATCCAAATTGCACCAAGTAAAGTACCAATTCCAAATAGTGCATTCCATGATAAAACAAGACAAACAATCGCAACATACTTACTGGCTGTAGTCAATTGTTCTCTTCCTTCAATTGATGCAATATCCAACATTTGGTCGGGTCTAGAGTGTTCAATCGCAACCTTTGCCCAACGATATAGTAACCCACTCTTAGATAATTGATTGAGCACTAAGGTGAATAGCCCTGTTGTTAGAATGCTATTAGAAAATATTTCCTCGTCACCTATATCTCCAAAGGCAGAGCTACTGGTAAATCCGATTAACAATGAGACGAACATAAAGATTGGTGCCCAAGGAATAAGTTCAATTCTACCAGAGAGCCATGAGTAAGTTGACAAGAGTAGAGTTAAAATCACGAATAGCCAACCAACTTCAGTCAGTATTCCTGCTAAGCCAAGCGCCAGCCAAATGGCTGGGAATGCTAACGGCGTTTCAGCAACCTCATCGCTAAGACCCGCTCTTCCCTCAATAACACCTTTAGCAAGGATGATTAAAGCCGTTGATGCCATTATCAAGCACGATAGTCTAGTTATTCCAAGAACCGTAACTTG
>CAXGZX010000189.1:0-1863 GCA_964014545.1 uncultured Candidatus Poseidoniales archaeon
TGGTAGGTCGTATAATCAATGTTACATGTATTATGACCCAGTCATGATAGGTTAGGATTATAGACCCTTTCATAATAGGGTTGTGTATATGAAACTAAAATATACTGTAACAGGAAGAATAGCAACAGGCGATATCGTCGTTTTCAATCTACCTGCTGGATTGACTGTACGTTCAAGAAAAATGCATAGAGCATGCTTAAACTACAAAATTACTGGCGGCTATGTTAGAGATTCACAATCTAACATTAAAGCAACTTTCCACACCGCTTTTGACAACTGGGTAACCAGAGCCGCACTAAAAAGAGGTCGCAACCACTGGTTGGAGATGCACCGAGAAATATTCAAGAACAATCCGGGCCTAAAACCAAAATGGCATGATTACAAACCGGCATTAACTGAAGGACAAATGAACGGAGGTCATACAACCCAATGGGTACCCGAAGATTGGCTAGGTCAAACTCTACCTCATGATAACAGAGGTCAAACATTTTCTGTATTCTCAACAGAAGATTCTAAACCAAATCTTACAAGTGGTTCTCAACCAATAGTTGACCCAAACAAAGACGAATTTACGTCGCATATAGTAGGTGCACATATTTCAAGCTCTCAAGGATTCCAATCTATCGGACTTATTGCTAGTTGGGCTGGCTCAAGACCAGACATCGAACCAATTACTACAGTCGACACTCCAGAGATGGACGCTATTCGACAAGACCCGTTGAATATGTTATTCAACGACGGCGACGCAGACGACGAAATCATAGAAAACTTTGACAACGCTATTAACGATAACGGACTATCAGAAGGTGATATGTTCCCAATGTATGCAAATGAAGTTATCAACTCATTAGAAGAAGTTGCATGCACTGCAACCTCATCTGCAAACCCAATTAGTTATTTTACTGGATTTACTGCTTTAACTGGACAAGTTGCTGTAAGATTTACTGGCAGTCAAATTGCTGGAGAATCTTTTGATATTGTCTTTGAAGTAGACCCTAAGGGGATGACAATATGAATGTTGAAACTGTTGTTGAGGCTGGCAAGTGGACTTCACTTGTTAGTCATATCAAAAATAATAGAATCGAGTATTTGGTACTCGTTGTCTTGGCGCACACTCTCGGACTCACACAAAGAGTCCTTGACCAAACTTCAGGAGTGTGTCTCTGATGGCTTACAGAAAGAAACGTTATACAAGAAAACCTAAAATTACCATGGGCAAGAAATTTAGAACAAGAAAAGGAAAGTACGGATGCTACAAGTACGTTAATGGCGTAAAGACATCTTTCGTAGTTTCTCGCTCTAGGCGATATTAATGTCTATCGTTCTCAACTATTCCGATTTAGTCGGACAACCAAGAATAACAGTCAGACCAAACGTACGTTCTCCACGTAAGTCTGATTCTGTAACAGGATATGTCGGCGGTGCTGCTGCCGTCGGATTATCATACGCAGTCGGTGGGGCAATGCTCACAAACCCCAAAACAGCCCCCATCGGCATAATGATTTTCACTGTACCAGATGTAGCCATATTCGCTGCTGGGTACAAAATAGGTGATATGTTTTGAAATGTCCAACTTGTGATAGTATCATTTCATTTATCAATTACATTCCTTCACAGGATGTAACTCATTGCCGCTGTGATTGCGGTCATGAATGGGTGGAATAGTTCCACGCATAATTCCAACAGTTCTAGCTGCTTTACCATCTTTAACTAGGTATTTTGTGATATACTTCGAAATAGTCTTAATACCAGAATAATTAATTTCATTATCGAATGTCTTAATTCGAACAATCTCAACATCAATAGAACCTAATCCGTAAGGACGTAGACATTGCGTAAATTCCTTAAATTTAGTAGGATGAA
>CAXGZX010000190.1:0-1832 GCA_964014545.1 uncultured Candidatus Poseidoniales archaeon
AGATAGAGACGCATCACTCAAAATTTATCCAGACCCGAGATTAATAATCGGTCCCATATATTGAGCGAGCAACATCAATCTTGCTGGTCAGCTAAGAACTTCTTGAGAGATATTATCGGGTTGATTGAGGAGGGATCTTTCCCATGGACTAGCCCTAAGGCAATACTCAACCAATCCATGACAATGCAGAGATGTAACAGGGCTTCCAGTAAAGTCTCCCCTTCGCCATGAACTCGCCATGCCATGTCGCTAGGGGTGTGAGCAATCATCCACTCTAATCGTTTTAGTACTCTTGAATGCATACCATTCCAAGTCAGGAATAGAATCACATTTTCACCGACGTTAAAATCGGCATCTTCGCCAACTCCACCCCAAGCCACGCTTTCATTGTGGTTCATTTCAGGATAAACTCCAATTCGGGCAAATCTCGCTGAGTTTTCATTTAGTTGATTTTTGAATCTTATTAGGGCAGGAGTTAGTTCAGATGGTCCAAGTAACGCAATTGGCTGGGTTTCCATGTATGCTGTCAATTCCAATAAGTCTGATTCTTGATTAGTGATGAAATCATATTCCTCAACAACAGTTTGGAGGCGACTTAACATTGCTTGGTCATCACTATCCTGAGGTATGATTCCTAAGCATCGAAATAATGCCAGTTGTCGGGAAAATATATGACCAAATGCCGAGCGTGGAGGTTGTCCGCCAATCGATGGAATAAGGTAGCAGTTGTAATGTAATTCAGCAAGTCCAGATAGTATTCCACCTGTTGATATTACAATAACTGTAGCGCCAGACTTTAGGGCAATTTCTGTCGCTTCTATCGCCTCTTCAGTATTACCGCTGTGTGATGTTGCAATGATTAACCATTGTTCATCCCACCATGCGGGGATGACGTAATCGCGTTGAACTACAACCGGGACTGAACCCTTCAAATCACAGATGGCAGATAAGAAGTCACCTCCTGCAGCTGAACCGCCCATTCCCAGGGCAAGTACGCCTTGCCATTGCCCATTGGCAAGTTCTTCAATCCACGGGTAACGTTCTACATTTACTGCGTTTAATCCCTTTCGAATATCCTCGACAAAGGCGCGAGTAAAGCCAATCATATCTTCGCTATCAAGGATTGATGCGCTATGATTGATATCAAAGTCCGCCATTAAACAGTGCTAGACTTTCTAGTTTTTACTCTATGCTATCATTTTCATCAATAGCCATGTGATGTAGTGCTATCCATTCGCCATCAATACGGGCAATACGAATTGATTTTCTTCCATTATGGTCCCACGGCAACTTAACAGAAGCCATCACCCAAGTATTTGGGTCAAGAAATTCGCCAACCGAAGAATCCTGATTGATTAAATCCACAACTAGATGTTCAGTCATTTGGGACACTACTTGAGCCGACTCTAAATCACGCCATGAAGCACCAGTTCTTTCTTGACGATCTACTCGCTCAACAACAGCACCATCCTTGGTCCAAGATGCTGGTCTCCAAAAGTTATCGCGCCATCTTATTACATCACCTAAGTCATAGCCAGGTTTACGATAAAGTAGAGTAAGTCTAGTTACATCGATACCGTCTTTTCGTCCAACAGTAGAATTGGTTTCTACAACTTGTCCACCATGTTCCTTTGTCAAATGTCGACCCCATGACCTAGCCAATCCTTTACTACCCATCACCACATCATAGCCACCGGTCACCGGGCCTTCACTAGTGATGAAAAACATCGGATCATCTGCTAACATTTCGAGTACATTATCCAGGGTCGCGCGCAAATTATTGTATTCTATTTCGCTGAGTTTTCTACCGCTAGAACGTAATTGCACAGTTG
>CAXGZX010000191.1:0-1768 GCA_964014545.1 uncultured Candidatus Poseidoniales archaeon
GGACTGCCAAAATTTCTCCAAACGGTCAATGGCAGTGGGCTCAATCACTAAACGGTGATGGAGATTATGACGGTGTTACCGTTAATACTCTGGATGTGGTATACGGGACATCAATCACTACTGATTCTAATAATGACCCGATTATTGGTGGATGGTTTCTAGGTAATACAGATGTTGGAGTAGCCGCCGATACAGGTGCGCAGAATGGTGATGACATTGAGATATTTGTTGCCAAGTATTCCAATTCAGGTAACCTGCAATGGTCCGAAGTTGCAAGGGGTCAAGGAGCTCAAGAAGTAAATAGTATGGTTGTTGACTCAAGTAATAGTATTTGGATTTCGACAAATTTTGAAGTTAGTATGACGTTTGGTAGTGTAGTAGCCAATGCTGGTATCAATGAGATACCAGTAGGTATTGCTAAGATCAGCCAATCTGGTAGTTGGCAATCTGCTTACGCCACTACTGGAAGTGGCTCGGCGACTGTAACTGATTTCTCAATTGATGGACAAAATAATTTGTTAATGTCAGGAGTTTATTCAGGGTCTATCAACCTAGGTAGTTCTCTGACTAGTGCCGGGCAAAGCGATGCTTTCGCAGCAAGTATGTCTTCAACTGGTTCTTGGAATTGGGCTAAATCAGTTGGTGGAACGAGTTTTGATTCAGGGTCAGGGATTGAATATGATTCAAACACTGGTTATACAATACTCGGGCTATCATCACAAAGTTCATTTTCTTTTAGCAGTCAAACATTTAACACAAGAGGGTACAATGATTCTGTAATTGTAACCTTTGGTCCTAATGGGAATCCAGTCGCCTTATTCGATGCGGGAAGTTCTGCTGATGATGCAGTTTCAGGTATTGCCTTGTTAGGTAACGGAGCATTAGCAGTAGGCGGTAACTACAACGGAACTATTGATTTTGGTACTTCGACTGCTCAAAGTCAGACGACTTCTGTATTGATGCCGTATGTTTGGCTTACAGAAACCATAGCAGTGTTAGATGCCGACGGTGATGGAGTTGCAGACGAAGATGATAATTGTCCAAACACTGCTAATCCTGGTCAGGAAAATACCGACCTTGATTCTGAGGGTGATGCTTGTGATTCTGATGATGATAACGATGGGATTACAGATAATTTCCCTGATAACTGTCCAAGAGATAGCCAAACTGGCTGGACTAGTACCAGAGATTTCAACGACCCTCCTAGTTCTACCGATTGGGATAATGATGGTTGTAAAGATGACCATCCAGAGGATAATGATGATGATAATGATGGAGTCTTAGATGTAGACGATACTTGCCCAAGAACCTCGTTTAACCCCCCTAGGCCAACATGGATTTCTGAACCTGGAACTGATATGGATGGAGATGGCTGCCGTGATAGCGATGAGGATTTGAATGATGATGGAGATGCCTTTGATGACTCATTTGATGACTGTCCAACATATTACGGTACATCTACTCAAGGAGAACAGGGCTGTGCTGATTCAGATCAAGACACTTGGTCTGACAATAGCGACACATGTCCTCTGCAACCAGGTAATTCAACAGAAAATGGCAAAATTGCTTGTCTCGATTCTGATGGTGATGGATGGGCAAATGTAGATGATGCTTTTGATTATGAACCATCTCAATGGATTGATTCTGATGGTGATGGATTTGGAGACAACTCAGCAGGTCTTAACCCAGATGATTGTGTAGATACATCTGGTGATTCTCTTTACGACCGTCTAGGTTGTTACGACTTTGATGGTGATGGCTACTCTAA
>CAXGZX010000192.1:0-1653 GCA_964014545.1 uncultured Candidatus Poseidoniales archaeon
CAGCGATGACCAATTATGTCCGGCTTGTGGTTCAAGTAGGCCAATGGTGGAAGTTGGCTCATGAAGCAATTAGTATCAATTGTCAGTTACTTAGAAGGCTTCTCTGCTTTGCTGTTATTTTCAGTGGCTATGCCAGTCAAATATATCGGGGGGGATCCGGAATTGGTTTCAATCGTGGGAGCAATTCATGGCGGCTTGTTTGTTGCATTCATGGCAATATTACTAATTGGCATGAACAAGCATTGGAATCGAACTGCACTGTTTCACGGATTTGTCGCCGCAGTAGTTCCCGCAGGCCCGTTTTTGTTCGATGGTATGCTGATTAGCGGAGAATATGATATTGATTCAAGCAGCCTTGACACCCTCGGGCCATAGCACTAGAATGAGAGTTTTACCTCTTGTTTTAGGAGTGTGAGTGGTTTCTCTGTTCATCCAGACAATTGATCCAGTAGGATAGGTACCATCATCGTCCCAAACCTCTCCTTCAAGCACAAGGTATGCTTCACCACCAGGGTGCATATGTGGCATGAAGGCATCAACAGTCACTTGTGAATCCGCATCATATAGCACAAGTGAGCACTTTTCTTCTCGCTTTAATTTCCCTAAGCGAACTCCAGTACCGAAATCTCTCCAGGAAATATTCTCTTCCAGCCATGCTTTGTTGATGTTAAATCCAAGCCAATCTGACATGTCATGAGTGAAGACCATGTTCGGCCTAATGGTGACAACTTGATGATTTCTTCGGATATTTTGCGTAGGTTTGAAGCGTTATGCATCTATCACAGGTTGAGTACGATGGGAGTACAGCCAATCTCTTTCCCGAATTTTCCTCCTGAAGGGCCTTGGGATGCATATGTTTCATTTGTTATTTGGATACCACTCATCCTACGTATTATCTTCTTACTCAATCCGTTTAGAACTGCGATTGCTAAACTCGCCCCCCATGCTGGATGGGCATTTCAGCAGATACGACAAT
This sequence comes from uncultured Candidatus Poseidoniales archaeon, assembly GCA_964014545.1. Taxonomy (GTDB): domain Archaea; phylum Thermoplasmatota; class Poseidoniia; order Poseidoniales; family Poseidoniaceae; genus MGIIa-L1. Next base: position 977 of record CAXGZX010000192.1, read on the forward strand.
TACCAGTGAAGGGTTTTGGTCTACTTGCCGCAAATGAGATTCTGGCAATGTTATTTCCGCCAATTATCGTGTTACTGGTCAGATTACTATTTGACCCAATAGGCTGGCAGGAATGGGATGAATTGTCAAATATCGGTGGTGCATTACTGCTACTATTGTTGTTCTTTTGGATATTCTTTGACATCTTTAGAATTGGAAAAATACGTCGTATGCTGAAGGCGGTTGAGAAACACGATGTCAACAAGTTACGCAAAGTAGCAGATACTGGTTTATCAGTTCGCACATGGTTGAGAAATTTCGGACGAAAGAAGAAGGGTTCACCGGCTAAAGATAATCAGGCAATAGTCAAAGAAACTGGTTCTAGAGCTCTTAGAACAAGTTTGATGATTTGGGGCGGTCGAGTCTTAACTGCAAGAAAACTCACTCCCGCTGGCTTGCTTTCTAGCGTTGCAGTTGGTGCTGCAATAGAGGTTGCTCGAGGCGGTGCGGAAAAAATATCTGATATGGTAGATAAGAAGATGCAAGATGAATTTGATAAGGTTGCAGAAGTAAACACCCGCGGTCTCTTGTTATTGTTTTTACGTGATTTGTTAATGGGCATCGCCCCGCTTTTCGTTCTCGGGTTCATTCCAGTTATTTTGTAAAATTGGCCACTATCTTCTTGTTGAGGCTTCACT
>CAXGZX010000193.1:0-1648 GCA_964014545.1 uncultured Candidatus Poseidoniales archaeon
TTTTCTATCTCGATAAATGATGCATGATTATTGGTCGTAGGACTCCACCTAGGGGGATTATGCACTATTTGAATTTCCAAATTACTGGAAAGGTCGCCCGCATTCCAATCGAAAATTAACCACTCTCTATAGATTAAATCTTGTGAATCAATCTCCCTCAAATAAGTCAAATTCAATATTGCCTCGACCCTGCCTTGCCTATTGTCTTGGTCTATCAATTCTGTAATAATGACTTGCCCGTATACATTTATGCCCGTCACTGGAAATTGACAATCGAGACAGTTTTGGGAAATTACTGGATTAGAAATCAAGTCGACTGTTGCTAAAGGACCTAACTTAAAATCGTCTAATCCCAAAGAGTTCATTGCCGAGCGCGTCGATAATTCCACTGTGCCGGTTATTTTTGTACTCTCAAGTTCTACTTCTGTCGCTTCTTCAGGTGTGGGTTGAAGCGATAGAGTTGCAAATATTACGATGGCCAAAACAGACCACTCGACTATCGAGAATGTCTTGATTTTGTTTCCTGCCACGCGTTAACCAACGCATCTTGCTTGAAGAGTTTATCTTCAATAATCTAAAACATAAGCAAAAATCAATGGTGCAACAATTGTGGCATCGCTCTCTATAACAAATTTAGGAGTATCTGGTGATAATTTACCCCATGTTATCTTTTCATTTGGCGGGGCGCCTGAATAACCGCCGTATGACGTGCTTGATTCGCTTATTTGACAAAACCAAGACCAAAGCGGAGCTTCGCGTTGGAGGTCTTGATTTAACATTGGGACGACGCATATTGGGAAATCTCCTGCAATACCTCCACCGATTTGGAAGAATGCTAGAGGAGTATCTTGTGCCTCATACCAAGTTGCTAATTTGGTCATGTAGTTAATTCCGCCAAGTATAGTATTTGCTTGGACATTAGATTTTATCACATGGGATGCAAATATATTGCCCATTGTAGAATCTTCCCACCCTGGGACAAATAGCGGTAGATCGGTTTGTGATGCAGCTAAAACCCAACTATCTTCTGGCTTGCCATCAATTTTTAGTTGCTCTGATTTCAATATTTGATAGAAAAACTCGTGTGGTAAATACGATTGTCCTTCCTCAGAAGACTTTTTCCAAATTGGTAAAATTACCTGTTCTATTTCTCGAATAGCAGCATCTTCAGGAATGCAGACATCGGTTACGCGATTTAATTGTCTTGTAAGTAACTCGGCGTCATCGGAACTTGAAAGACTGCGCCAGTCATCAATCGATTCATACTTTGATTCTGCTACAAGCAAGAAAATATCTTCTTCGAGGTTTGCCCCAGTACATGAAATGCCTGCCACTGCTCCACTTCTAATCAGTGGCGCTAGGGTTTTACCTAACCTAGCTGTACTCATAGCGCCAGCCAATGTAATGAATAATTTGCCACCTTGGTCAATGAATTGGGTCAAAGAATTAGCAGATTTTTTTAACTCGCCAGCATTGAAATGTTGGTAATTAGAATTGATGAATTCTCTAATACCCATTTATTCACCACCATGTAAAAAGCGACTTGCTGTTGTTCTTTTTTGCAATTTAATCTCAGGAGATAGCGTAATCAACTGTTGGTGGATTTCGTCAACTATAGATTCTGCATTGGTGCCCCCGCAAGTAAAAC
>CAXGZX010000194.1:0-1640 GCA_964014545.1 uncultured Candidatus Poseidoniales archaeon
GCAAGAACTTCTTCTTGAGTATCTGCAATACCCCAAACTCCGTCCCAAAGGGCAGGAAAATCTCCATCGGATTTATTTCTACGCATCAATAATAATTTTTCTTCAAAACGCACAAAGGCGACAAATGCTTCAGTCATCTAAATCACTCCTTAATTTCAGTTACCAATTCCAATTACGTCATGGATTAACCAAGGGAAGAAATTGTCCATTAGCACCAATAATGCAAACCCAATTGCGCCTAATACAAATAAGCCAATTCCACAAACTATGCTAGTTTGTTTGAATTCTTGCGGCGAAGGCTTCCTAGCCATGCGGATAATACGAGCCCACGAACCACGTGAAATACGTCTAAATTGGGCTTCAATCCAATCTTGACGGTCCTGAACTTTGTCTTCGAAGGAACGCTTTTTTTCTGTTTCGACAGGCATGGTACAACCTCTGGCTTGTCACCCCAACTGCCCTTCAAATATAACCGCGTCGGCTGTAATCAATTTCGCAAAACCGACCAAAGCCAGCAAGTAAGGTTCTGCAAGAATTGATGAGGAAGGGCCCCTGTAGCCGGTATAATGGCGGAGCCGGACCCATACCGAGTACTTGGCGTTAGCAAGAATGCTGCTGATGCTGAAATCAAACGTGCGTTTCGTAAGAAGGCTCGACAATTTCACCCCGATAGAAATCCAGACAATGCCAGCGCAGAAGCGAAATTCAAACAAGTTCAAGCCGCCTATGACAAGATTGGAACCGCTCAAGGTCGTCGAGAATATGACCAGCAACAACAGATGGCCAACATGTTTGGTGGCGGCCAAGGCGGCATGGGCGGTGCTGGCTTTGAAGACATGATAGGTCAGATGTTTGGTGGCGGTGGGCGCCGAGGTGGACAGTTTTCAGGCATGGGCGGCAATCCGTTTGGCTCACAAGGTCGAGGACGGCAACAACAACAATCCCAACGCCCAAAAGGTCGTGACATCAATGTTAGTATCGATATCACTACCGAACAAGCCGCTGAAGGGGGCACCTTCTCATTCACTTTCAAACGGCTAAAGCCTAACCCTGCGGGTACAATGGAAGCAAAGTCTGTCACTTTGCAAACACAGTTGAAGGCTGGGGTAACTCATGGCACCATCAAGCGTATGAAGGGTCAAGGTAATGATCACCCACAAGGCGATTCTGGTGATGTAATACTGACGGTGCGAATCGATGCTGGTGAAGGTCGCTTCTGGGATGGTGATGTTCTGGTTCAAGAAGTTAAAACACCATACAGCACTCTTGCACTTGGCGGAAAAGTCAAGGTTACTTTGCCATCGGGTAAAGAAGGATTATTGAAAGTCCCCGCAAATACTCAGGTTGGCGACCGTCGAAGAATGAGCAAAGCCGGACTTGGTGGTGGAGATTTAGATCTTGAATTTGTGTTGATTGAACACGAAAAACTAACCAAAGAGCAAATCAAAGCGCTCGAGGCTCTAAGGGATAGTGGATTGTGAGCATTCTATGGCCAAACAGCACAATCGGCGTAGTGGACGAAACAAAGGCCCACAATTAAGTGAAGGTGAACGACTGTGGAAACGGATGGCCAATCTTATCGGCGAGGATGACACGCTATTTTCAAAACATTGGAACGCCCAGTCTATTGCTGATTTACT
>CAXGZX010000195.1:0-1631 GCA_964014545.1 uncultured Candidatus Poseidoniales archaeon
GGCTATGATGTTGAAAAAGCCCAAGGCAAAGTCATCAAACCATTCCTGTATGAAGTCTTAGTTGAAGGCACTAAACTTGGCCTTGATGTTGGTGATTTTAGAGCCCTAGCAAAGGTAGTGCGTGAGCCGCATCATGAATTTATTCGCCAATTATACCCGCAGTGTTTTGTTGAGGAAGATGAAGAGGACAAATTGGATGTACCTACTTGGGAAGAAGTAATGATTGATTTTGGCTTGCCAGACTTTGAAGAACGCCTGCCAAAAACAACTCGAAACGACCTAGCAAGACGTCTTTCTGCGTTTTCTTCTGGAGTAAACCAACTACTGTTTTCTAATGGTGTACCTATCGATATTGATTCGTTTGTTGAACCGGCAATACCGGGTAAAGTTCCATTGAATATTGTCTACCTTAATACCATTCAAGATGAGGCGCAAAAGCAGTATTTCGTGCAAGAATTATCCCGTGAATTATACGATTGGATGTTGACTCAGCAACCTGCAGATGGTGAATTAAAACTCCTCTTTTTCATGGATGAAGTAGCACCTTATCTGCCACCTCACCCGAGAAATCCTCCAGCAAAAGACCTCATCAAACTGATTTTCAAACAGGCAAGGAAATACGGCGTAGCCTGCGTTTTAGCAACACAAAACGTCAGCGATGTAGATTACAAAATTCTCGCTCAAGCCAATACTACCTTCATTGGCCGGTTCACCCAACCACAAGACGTTGAGAAAGTAAGGCACCTGCTAAAGGAAAGTGGTGGCGACCAAGACTTGGTTGCACAACTGCCGACTTTGGGCCCAGGTCAATTTCAGATGGTTGCTCCAGATGTTGACCCGGCGCCAGTGCCAATTCAATGTAGGTGGTTGTATACCGACCACGGCGCACCGCTCAATGAAGACCAAGTTGAAGATATAATTTCTGACGAAATTAGAGCATGGGCTAAGACTAGATCGTCTGGTAAAAGCAAGAACAGGGGCGCTGGGGCTGCAAAGGCAGCGAGTCGAGGATCTTCGTGGAACAAATCAGATCTAAAGGATGAAATTGGTCTAGTGGAGGCTGCTAGAGTCAAATCGATTGGCGGTATGACTGCTGCTGCTCACGGAGTTGTTGACGATTCTGCATTCGAAGTTCGACTAATGGGTGGCCTAGCTGTGCTCAAAGATGGGCGAGACCCGCTCTATACGATGCAGGCGGCGGCAAATACTGCCTCGGTAATGGCGCTTGGCTGGACTTTGGTTGCGTTAATGTTAGCCTGGCGTGACCGAGATTTGGATTGGTGGTGGATTCTTGCTGGTGCTAGTATTTCTGCTGTAACAGGACTAGTAATAGCGCTTGAGGGTTTGCTATCTCATGATACTGAATTATTACGTAAATTGACAAAGTTTGCCAGGGTTTTCCAGTTATTCCTTGTTGCTTGGTTGTGGATACTCGTCCTGTGGTCTGAATTTGGCGATCTAGACTTATTGGGTGGACAACCGTTGTTAGAGGTCGTTGTTGTATGGGTGTCGATTTTTGCGATAATTGAGTTTGTCAATCGATTTAGACTTGGCAAAATCAGATGGAATGGTGGTAGTGCCTTAGACAAGATTGTTGGTTTTTCTGCAGTGCTTACTGGAGCGCAGGTTAC
>CAXGZX010000196.1:0-1602 GCA_964014545.1 uncultured Candidatus Poseidoniales archaeon
AAATTGGAAATAGTATCTTTTGCCGCAAGAGCCAGAGCGAGACCAGAAATACCTAATCCAGCAATTAGTGAGGTTAGGTTCAGACCGATTGCGTCGGCGATAAATACTGATCCAATAAAGACAATAACAAACCTCATTACACTCTCTAGAGCGCTGATTAATGTCTTGTCACTGCTATCAGCAACTCCATCGCTGTCAAGAATCAGTACCACATCTTGAATTACATTGACTAGTCTAAAAGCCCAAATCACCAATGCTAGAGCAATAATAAATTGGAAAATATTTGGTAAGATTGTAATCATAATATCCGGCATCACATAGGTAGTAGAGCCATCTTCTACTGCATTTACTAATTGTATCGCCAGCAGGTAAGACACCAATGCTCCAACTGCTGAGCCTAACGCTTTATCGGAATTTTTCACAGTTTTATGCTGCAGATTTTCCGAACGAATGATTTTCTTCAATAGTGAAGGAGCAAATGCCATGGTCAAAAATCTAACCAAAATACCTGCAAGAACTATACCGATAATGGCTAGGACTGTGGCCTGGTTAACACCAACTGTATCCACTGCTTGAGTGGCAATATCTGTCTCAGTCATGGTTGGTGCACAGCCTCATTACTTTAGAGGTATTCTAAGGTAAATGGCGCGCAGTTTGATTCATTAACTGTCAGTATTGGTGAGGTGGCATGAGATTATACCATAATCCACGGTGTTCAAAATCCCGTCAAGCTGTCAAATTATTGACTGACAAAGGAGTATCTTTCCAAGAACACCGCTATCTTGAGGAAGGGATAATGGAAGAGGATTTACCTATACTAGCGAGCCTAACGGGGATAATTCGTAAACAAGAAAAAGAATTCAAAGAATTAGATTTTGCAATAAATTCAGTAAACGATGTAATCAAAGCATTGCGGTCCAAACCAAAGTTGCTTGAAAGACCTATCCTCGTTAAAGATGGCGAGGCAATTATTGGCCGTCCGCCAGAGGATGTCTTACAACTGTTGTAATAATCAGATGTCCAAGTCAACTTTTTCTACATTATTTGTTGCTGCGGGTTGATGATTCCAGTTTAACAGACCCGACAAAGTCAACAGTGCCCACAAAATGAGAGGAGGTGCGAGATCAAAATCAAAAGAGATTTTGTAGATGAAAGGTGGGGTTAATTCAGCACTGATGGCGAAATCGTTTGATGGGTCAAGTGCCATAACCGCAATCATCCAAATAAACACAGCACCGGATATAACGGCTGTTAAACGGGCTTGTGACTTACCTTCTGAGAACATAAAAATGGCAAATAAAACCACTGAATTTAGGAACCCATAACTTGCTGAGGTGTAATATTCAGAACCTACATCCTGCTGAGTTAGCGGGATTAGAACGTTGAATAGTGTGTGCGGTATGAATACGATTACCAGCCACAAACTTGGTCTGAATAAATTTCTAAAATCATATTCCATTATTTGTTTTAGGTTCATACAACTTCCTCCAGTTGATTTTCTTGCTTGTTAGATACTGTTTTGTTTTTGGTCATTTTTCTACTAATTAATACAAATGTACCAACCGAAGAGAACACTAACATCAGCGCAATTAGCCATTTTGT
>CAXGZX010000197.1:0-1600 GCA_964014545.1 uncultured Candidatus Poseidoniales archaeon
CCATGATTCCAGGAGTTCACTCTGAGGAAGACTTGGCAGACTTAGCAGAAAACCCCCCATCTTACACAATGTTACTACAACTTGAAGAAAAAATTCGTGACTTGAGATTGAAGGGTATTCCAAATGTCGAGCGAGCAAATGTTCAACTTGATGATAAAACAGGTGAATATTATCTCTCAACAATCGGCTCAAATCTGTCAAGAGTGAGTGAAATTGAAACAATTGACAGAAGTAGAACCTATACTAATAATATTATTGAAATTTATGAATACCTTGGTATTGAAGCAGCAAGGCAAGCAATCGTTAACGAATTACAAGCAACCCTTGATGGCGCTAGACTAGAAGTAGACGTTAGACATCTATTACTTGTTGCAGATGTCATGACATCTGAAGGTGAAGTCAGAGCAATTGGCCGACATGGTGTGTCTGGAACAAAGCACAGTATCCTAGCCCGTGCTGCATTCGAAGTTACCGTTAACCACCTTTTGAAGGCGGGTATTATTGGTGAAAGAGATCAACTAACCGGTGTTGCAGAGAACATTATTGTTGGTCAACCAATTTCATTGGGAACTGGTAGTGTAGAATTGTACTACATCCCTGAAGAGTGATATAATCAACCATGAGAAACAATGTGGAGTATGGAGAGAAAAATATGGATTTAAGTAGACAACTGAAAAACGCAATATCAACAGGTAAACTGTTATTTGGACAAAGACAAGCAATAGACGCATGTGCATCTGGTGAAGCTAAATTGATTATTCTAGCAGCAAACTGCCCTGAGGATTACATTAATGCATTGCATGCAAACCATCCAAGTGTCATAAAGCATAGAGCAAATCTGGTCAATCGTGAACTTGGAATTGCATGTGGTAAGCCATTTGCAGTATCAACAATTACCGTGTTAGAAGGCGGAGATAGTGAAATACTTTCTCTAGATTCAAACATCGAATGATAGTTCAACTAGAAACTAAATAGGGAAGGATTCATTTCCTTCGCATTACTAGGACATATAGGGCAAGCCTATGACAAGTAAAAAACTTGGAAAATCAATTTCTGCATACGTGCTAATAATCGTGCTTATTATTGGTTCTTTTTCAGTTGTAGACCAAAATGAAAAATCTACCAACAATCAATTATTTGGGGATAATTCGGATATCCTACCCAAGATGTTCAGTCAGAGAAACTCAAATGATTGGTCAGCATCTGCAACTGCAGCCAATCCCGCTGTACTCAATTCTATAGATTCTTCCCCCAGTAATGAATTGGTTGTCGCTGGAATAATTAGTGGTTCCACAACCATGTCAATGGGTTCTGCGTCTATTACCTCTGGACAATATATTGAGCCATGGATTGCCAAATCAGATGTTAATGGTAATTGGCAATGGATAGAACAAGTTTCCATCACTGGTGCCTCACAGTATGCTGAAGCAACCATAAACGATATTGCCGTAGCATCAAATGGCGATATCTTTGCAACCGGCATGTTTTACGATACAATTTCTTTTGGTAGTATTACTTTGACTTCGACAGGTTATTGGGATTGCTGGACTGCCAAAATTTCTCCAAACGGTCAATGGCAGTGGGCTCAATCACTAAACGG
>CAXGZX010000198.1:0-1599 GCA_964014545.1 uncultured Candidatus Poseidoniales archaeon
TAAGCCCATTGAGCAACAAACTACGAACCAAACCCAAACAGGACCGGCAATTACCAAGGCAAGTCTTGCTTGTTCTTCGCCATCTAAACAAAGTCCAGCATAGAGCATTGTAATAGATGTAAGTAGAGTAAATCCTGCCATCACCTTATTGTTGTCTTTCGACCAATCTGTTGGAATTATGATTCCAACTATTGCATGGACAAATGCGACAAGAATTAACCAAATCTTTGGATCCATTAACGTATCAATCATTCTACCGACTCCGTTGTTTCTTCGTCATCCTTGTGCATGTAGCCTGATACTCCAAGAGTGATTACCAGTGCCATCATTATCAAAGGAATAATGGTAGCTGCGCCGCCAGCCGTTCCGTAATCGTGGCGTTGGGTCATAAAGCCCATTCCACCACCAATGACAACAACAATTCCTGCAGAAGCAGTCATTGCCATTTGTGAAAGTGCCTTGCCTTTCACGAATACTCCTGTTGCAATTGCCATTACACCTAGCGGGATCAAGTGAAGACCCCACATTTCTTCATAAGCGGCTTCATTACCCATTATGTTGTCTTCGCCCCATGCATCTTCTGCGACAGTTTCTGCGCCGGCTATATTGCCCAAAGCAGCTAAAATCACAATCACGCCTAAACCAATCATCCATCCTTTAGGATTTAGAATTTCTTTCATTCCCATGAACCAGTTTCGACGCTATTGTACATATAATACTTGCATATCCTACTTTTATCAAAGCAGGTTTTGAAGAGGTAAAGCTATTATTCGACTCTCTCAATAACTCTGACGTGATCTCCACGCATGTTAACAGTCATAGGAATTGGTTGGTCATATAATTCCATACTAACTTCTTCCTTTGATTCTGCAACGCTCAAGATACGAGCCTTCTCGCCCTTGAATGCACCAGTGATAATCTCAACAATACAGCCAACTTCGATTCCTGAAGTAACTGCCTTTGGTTCTAAGTATGGAAGAATATCAGCAAGCGGAGCTTCTCCTGGTAAGACTGTCTTAGCATTCTTTAGCGGGGTTTGGTTAATTCCTCGACGAGAGGTTGGGTCACGACCACCAGAGCGGCCAATCAACTTCTCAACGTGATAGATTGCACTTGATTCAACAAATACATAGCCACGCATTCCAGTAGGGTGTAGAATAGACATAATATCGTCTTGCAGAGCGGTCAGCGAACCACTGCCGTGGAGTCTAGCATGCATTTCATCAGCGACTCTTTGTTCGGAGCCAATTGCTGTCTTGACGATATACAAGAAAGACCCGACAGAGCCGTACATTTCTCTAAACAAAGAATGAGCATTTTCCATATCGATGTTGGAGAATATGCAATTGTATTCTTGCAATTTACCAGGGTCAATCCATTCGTGCTGGGCGTAACGACCTGTTGGCGTCACTTCATCAGTGGATGCGACAACCAAAATTGGCATTACATCAACTAGGGATCTTCCCATATCGATACCACGCTCTGGGCCTGTACTGTGATAATGGAGGTTCTCTACTGGAATACTTGTTGCTTCGGCAACTCTAGCAAGAACTTCTTCTTGAGTATCTGCAATACCCCAAACTCCGTCCCAAAGGGCAG
>CAXGZX010000199.1:0-1592 GCA_964014545.1 uncultured Candidatus Poseidoniales archaeon
TGGCGATTCAACAAAAACTGCCACGAAAGAAAGCAATATGCCAACTTACTTGATTGTCGGATTAGTTATCGCTGCTTTAGTTGCTGCAGTAGTAATAATTAGAGCAAGAAAATCTTCTGAAACACAACAAATTGGGAGTAATAAAACTATTACTCAATTACCAATGCCTGCATTACCCCTACCAGGATTGCCAATACCAAGCGCACCTGTAGTTTTGCAGGAATGGACTGATGATAATGGATATTCGTGGCGCCAGATGTCTGACCGCACAATAATGTGGTGGAATGGGTCTGACTGGATTCCTTATGGCAAGAACTGAGGCCGTGAATGAGCCTGAAAACCCGGTGGTTTGATATCTTAGACCTCTATCCCACATATGCCCTCAGGGGCACGGGATGCACGCTCGTTTCGGCGAGAGGCGGTGACGCCAATGGAAAGACACAGAGGAGACTTTAGACAGCGTAAGGCGCTTAGGCCTAGCCAATTGCGTCTGACTGACGAAGATTTACCTCTGCCAGCAAGACTGTATCATTTACGGGATTTACCATGGCTCAACTGTTACAGAAACCAACTCAAATCTGAGAATAAATCAGCAAATACTCAAAAATCGTATGTTTCGGGTTTACGAGCCTACATTGAAACCACACTGCCTGGAGAAGATGTCTTATCAGAGGCAGAATATGAATCGATGTCAATACATGATTTAGCTCAGCGAATGGACCCTTTCAACGGACGTATTGACCTATGGACACATAGTTTAGCAGATCTTCGACCAACCACTTACAATGCGAGGCTAGCGGCTGCAAGACATCTACTGAAATGGTTAGGCCACAGATGGCCTGAACACCTAACCAGAGCGCGCACTGGTAAGCGCCTGCCAAGAACACTAACCAAGCGAGAATTAACCATGGTACTTGATGCTGCAAAAACCAGTGAAGACCCTGTTGCTTCAGTTGTTGTGACCCTTATGTTGGATACCGGGCTTAGAGTAAGCGAAGTTTGCAACCTAGACTATGGTGACATCGATATTGAAGACAAATCCGCCAAGGTAATTGGCGGTAAGGGCGACAAAGACCGTTTGGTATTATTCACCAAACGTTCACTAGACCGCATTAATGCTTGGTTACCAGTTAGAAGTTCAAGAATAAAATTTGAAGACAGTCCACTGCTGCTAAATTCTGCAGGTAGAAGATTGCAACCAAGAGGAGTTCAAAGATTAATGGATAACTTAGCTATTGAAGCCGGTTTGCCCAAAGGAAAACTCACACCTCACGTGCTTAGGCACAACTTTGCGACTGGATTACTGGAAAGAGGGGCAGATTTAGTATCAATTCAAAAATTACTTGGCCACAGCAGTATTGCTACTACCAGAGTCTATCTTGAAATCTCAGATCAAACCTTACGAGAGGTGTACAATCGTGCTCAATCCATGCGGCACAACATAATTGAAACATCAGTTGAAACTGATGAAGTGATTGAAAATACACCCTATACCAGTATTGCTGGCATTGAAGACTAGTTTGATTTACTCTTACGCTTGGAAATCTTCTTTGGACCCAACCATTCTCTATGTGGCTTCACTATCTGTCCTG
>CAXGZX010000200.1:0-1585 GCA_964014545.1 uncultured Candidatus Poseidoniales archaeon
CTGAAAATGTGACTAAGCCAATTGTTGGTTTCGTCGCTGGCGCAACTGCTCCACCCGGTAAGAGAATGGGGCATGCTGGAGCAATTATCTCTGGTGGAAAGGGAACCGCAGAAGAAAAGTTTGCTGCTTTTGAAGCAGCAGGTATCGCTTGTGCCAAGGACCCTTCAGAACTAGGGAGTGTACTCCTAGAGTCGTTAAAGAAAGCTGGCCTAAGGTGAGAATTAGTAATGAAAGATTTTGATTTTAATCAATATTATCAAAATCATGAAGTTGACTTTACTTGGCTAGAAAAGCCTAGTCAGCACGAATTTCGCTGGCGCTGTGCTGATGGTAGTTGGCGAAAGTCAAAACGAAGAGTCAGTTCAATTGAGACATTCAGGAAATCAATTTCTCAAGATAATCCTAGTGACCTCTACTTTTCCACATCTTCTTGGCTAAACCCTATTGATTTGCCAAGACTAAGTGATGAAACAAGACCTCACCCCATTCTTTTGAATCACTTGATTGTGTTTGATATTGACTTCGCCCCGTTATCTCTTGAGAACTTAGAACAGGCTAGAACAACAACACTGAAATTACAGAACTGGATTGAAAAAAATTATGATTATGAATTAATATCAATCTCATTCTCCGGTAGCAAAGGTTTCCATCTATTCTACCATGATCTAGACAGGAGTTTATTTTCCATTGAAAATGCAAGGGAAAGAGAACATGCCGTAAAAGCAGCGCGCAATAAATTGCTCCAGGATGTATTACTGGCAGGTTTCAAAGTAGACCCAAGGATTACTGCTGATACCCGTAGAATCATTCGCTTACCCGGCAGTATACACGGCAAAACAGGATTATTATGCCACAGGATAAGTCTAGAACGATTGACCAAGAGCGTTGATTCTTGGATTAATCAAGTTCCTAGCTTTTTTGGGCAATTAGAAATGCCCAAGACTGCAAATGCTCAAAATAAACCAGCGGTAAAGAAATACCTCAAAGAAAAAGAGGAACAAGTCGAGCAACACACCTACATGATGGAAGTTAGCAATCACTTACCTGGCACTAAGGATAGAAGTGCACTAATATTTTGGACTCCATATTCATGGGGTACAGGTGCAAAATGCTTTGAACGTTTAAACACTCTAATAGAAAAGGAAAATCTAGACTGTTGTGCTATTTTTTCTGATGGGGAAAGAGTTCTTTTCATTTGCCCTGAATCTATCACTAGGGCAAAGGTAGTAAAAATTCTAAGCGAGCTAGGTATTGAGAAATTATCAGAGAATCTAAAACAAAGAGAACATTATTGGGTTAGAATATCGGGTATAATGGATGATGATGGTATATGGCACAATGAGCCAAAGTTCATCTCTATTATTAACAATAATAATTCAACATCAACTTTTTCAAAAGCACACTTAACATTACTAACTAAACTTGGTATTCCCATTGATAATTCTCAACATGATAAACTCGCAGGAAACAGTGAACCAAGCATTAGAATGGTTGTTCGAGACTGATTATTTATAGACTGCTTGCCGATATCACAGATTGTCCCCAATGGAGTCTTAGGACTGTGACATTTTTCTAAAGAAGGCTA
>CAXGZX010000201.1:0-1528 GCA_964014545.1 uncultured Candidatus Poseidoniales archaeon
TCCGAGACCTTTTATCAAATCGTAAGAACTTTACTTAAAGACCACTCAAAAGAATTGAAGCAAACGTGGCAGGAAGAAAAAAGGAGACCGAGAGTCAATCTTCTTGGTCCAACCTTGCTTGGCTTTAGATGTCGTGATGATGTTTTGGAAATACAAAAACTACTTGGTCAGTACGGGATAGATGTCAATGTTGTAGCCCCCTTAGGAGCATCACCTGCAGATATAATGCGAATCCCCAATGCTGATGTGAATGTTTGCCTATACCCAGAAATAGCAGAGTCAACTTGTATATGGCTTGAAAGAAATTTAAATATTCCTTTTACAACCACAGTTCCTCTTGGGGTTGGGGCTACTCAGGATTTCCTTAAAGAATTGCACAAAGTTTTAGAGATGGAAACCCCTCCATCCGTAAACGAATCTAACAATTCGAAATTAACTTGGTATTCGAATTCAGTGGATTCGAACTACTTGACAGGAAAAAGAGTCTTTATCTTTGGGGACGGAACACATGCCCTCGCGGCAGCAAAAATTGCCAGTGAGGAACTTGGTTTTAAGGTCGTAGGTCTGGGAACTTATAGTCGTGAAATGGCTAGGAAAGTTCGTCCAGCCGCTAAGGCTCTAGGCCTAGAGGCATTGATAACTAATGACTACTTAGAAGTAGAAGATGCGATAAAAGAAACATCTCCAGAGCTAGTCCTTGGCACACAAATGGAGCGACATAGTGCGAAAAGACTTGGTATTCCATGCGCTGTAATTAGTACACCTATGCATGTGCAGGATGTACCTGCTCGGTATAGTCCTCAAATGGGATGGGAAGGTGCAAATGTAATTTTTGATGACTGGGTCCATCCATTAATGATGGGGCTTGAGGAACATTTAATAGGAATGTTTAAGCATGACTTTGAATTTGTTGACGGTCATCAAAGTCATCTAGGACATTTAGGTGGAAAAGGAAATCAAGATACAAATAAAGAGGCTATTGAGACAAACGTTCAAGATGTCGTAACCACAGATGGGAATCCTGTTTGGACAAATGAGGGTGAAAGAGAACTTTCAAAAATCCCATTTTTCGTTAGAGGTAAAGTACGAAAGAACACCGAGAATTATGCCCGCCAGGCTGGATGTAGAGAAATTAACGAAGAAACTCTTTACGACGCTAAGGCTCACTATAAAGCCTAAATTGTTTCTTCTAATTACGCCAATGAGAACCTTCTTGGCTTGATTTCATTAATCTCCAAACATTTCTAGATATTTTCTTCGCAATCAATCCACCTCTCTCAACCTTTGAGGAACCTGGCCTGACGCCTAAAAGTTTTGATACTTCTGATGTGCTTAGTGGGGCCCCTGTCTCTATGGCTAGAGAAGTAAGTTCAAGTCTTTGACGAAGTTCATATGAATCACATTTTTCATCTTCTTTCAACCAATTCAAGTCTGCCATACCCTTGTCAGACAATTTTTGCATGAGACCCAATGAAACTAAGCCAAGAGCTTGTTCCGGATTGATTTCAGCATTTGAGTTATTTTTTTG
>CAXGZX010000202.1:0-1517 GCA_964014545.1 uncultured Candidatus Poseidoniales archaeon
AATTTTCGATTGATTGACAGTGTCCAATCTCTCTTAACATCTCTAAGTCATAGCGAGTTTTTTGCTCAATTCTATGCGCCTCTAATTCTTTGCCGATACTCTTGAAATGAGCGATACGACCATCGAGTTCTGTTTCAATAGATTCAAGGGCATTTTCGAAACGTTCTGGGCTAGTCATAAAAAATTCCTTGGGATGTATCCATGCTTCATCTAGCGTGTCTAGTACCTCCCAAGAAACGGGGTCACAAACCTGTATCTTGGTAACTCCATCAAAATCAAATCGGATTCTCAAAGGGTCATCTCTTGATGGCATCCAAACATCGAGGACCTCTCCTCTTAGCCGGCAACAACCTCTTGCCAAATCGGTATTTGATCTAACATATTGCAGGCCGATTAACTCCCTAAGCAGATCTGTAGGTTCGATTTGTTGACCGATGTGGCACCTTACGTGAGATTCTAGGAAGGTTTCTGGCGGGTTCAGCCCATAAATACAGGATACAGAAGATACGATGACACAATCTGGCCGACTGACTAGTGAAGCAACGGTGGCGAACCTTTCTTGTTCTATTCGTTCATTAATTGACAATTCTTTATCGATGTATAAATCCCGTTTAGGTAGGTATGCTTCTGGTTGATAGTAGTCATAATGAGAGACGAAGTAGTCTACTGCATTTTCGGGAAAATATCCGGCCATTTCTTGATACAATTGCCTTGCTAGCGTCTTATTGTGGCTCATTATTAGGGTTGGAATATTTAGCTGCTCAATAACTTGAGCCATGGCAAAAGTTTTGCCGCTGCCAGTTACTCCGAGTAATACACAGCGTTCTTGAGAATTTTCCAATTGAGAAATCAAATTTTCAATTGCCTTAGGCTGGTCGCCAGCGGGTTTGAACTCAGAGTGCAGAATAAATCGCTTTTTATCCGGTCTTAGGTGTTCTAACGCAGCACCTTCAAGTGCTTTTGAGAGGTCAAATGGATCTCGCATATCCATATCGGCATCTTCTATATCGAGATTAGCGATTGCTTCGAATTCACCGCTATCGTCCCAATCGCTTGACATTTCACTCCCCCGTTGTGCTTAACTAGCGCCGAATGGTTTTGAATTATGGTATTGGTTAAGGCAAGTACAATCCACCATTAACATGGATTATGCTTCCTGTGATGTATGATGAGTCTTCACTAATCAAGAAAGCTATAGTTCCAGCCATATCCTCAGGGCTTCCAACTCTCTTAAGAGGTACTTCTTGTTCTCTTTGTTGCCGCTTTTCTGTTGAGTCACCAGCCAGTATTGCAGTATCAACATAGCCTGGGGCAAGTATGTTCACTCGTTTTCCCTCTGGCCCTAATTGTTGGGCTAAAGAACGAGCCCATACAGCGAGAGCTGCTTTTGAGGCTGAATAATCAGCACCGTGCGGCGAACCTCTAATGCCTAGTTGTGAGCCAACTACAACCATTCTTGCATTATCAGTCATGTGTGGTTGTACTGCTTTGTACACTCCAACCGCTCCTTCGAAATT